>JAURZO010000002.1 GCA_030653405.1 Zwartia sp.
TCTAATGAATCAACATAGCAACGTGCAATTAAAAGGTTAAACCTTTAGCATTAACACTTTTCACACCCAGTACATTTTGCGCAAGCTCAATGGCCAAGGCCCTCTCAGCTCCACTACTCAATGCACCCTTAAGCATTACAACACCGTTTTCAGTGGTCACATGAACGTCAGTGCCTGAAACATTTGATGAATACAACAAAGTCGATTTTACTTTTGCTGTAATCCAAGTGTCAGAAAATGTCTTCTCTGCATCAGCAGCAGCTTTCGTCACTGTCGCTTTTGCGTCAGATTGAGGCGCTGTCACGACCAGGCTATTACTCACGGATACGACACCGCGGGTATTCATTGCAAGACGTCCCGCCAAATCTTTGGCTGCAGCACTATCTGCTGTTCCGGTAAGGGTGACACGACCACCTTTGGTCACAACGGTTGTCTTAAGGCCATCGGTGTACTTACTCCATAACAACTTTGACTTGACAGTCGCAGTAATGGTGGCGTCCTCAACACCATCGGCATAGGTATTGACAGCCTTGTCATATTGTTCGCCGGCTTCTGACTGCACGACGATCTGATTATCAACCTCTTTGATACCGTCGACACCCATGGCGATTTCCTTTGCGAGCTCCTTACTCACATCCTCCTGGACTTTTCCAGTCAGCGTTGCCTTGCCATCCTTGACTGAGGCCTTAATAGCATTGACTCTCAAATATGGATTCAATGCGTAGGACGTCCAGATTTGTGCTTCCTGACGAACATCAATCAGACTCTGTGTCGCCGTACCTGCTGCATAAGAGGGACTTAAGCTCATGAGCGCCATGGCCAAGCCTGATGCGACGATTAAATTTTTTGAGCGTTTGTTAAACATATTTTTTATCCTTTTAGAATTAAACTGATATCAGCAGAAATTGAAATGATCGCCCTACTTTTTAAACTGAGCGAAAAAATCATTAACCTGCTTTTCAGCTGCATCTCTCGTTACTGCATAGCGCTCTTGAACAAGCCCTGTCAGATGTTGAATATGGCCTTCAGTTTTCAACAACTCGTCATCGGTGAGCTTGCCCCACAAGATCTTGGCATTACCAACTTGCTGCTTCCACTTTCCAGCCAAAGCGTCCGCGCTGTGATCTGTCGTGCCAACGCTAGCTTTCGGCGTTGTAATGGTTGACGTAACCGTTACGGTACTGGTGTCTTTTGGTGCATTCATATTGGCTCCTGATTACTTGATACGCATATCATTTTTGACCGAAGTCACGCCGCCTACTGTACGAGTAACTTCTATCGCACGACTTGCTGCTGCCTGTGAGGCAACAAATCCACTGAGTTGAACAACGCCTTTAAACGTTTCTACATTGATTTCAGCAACCTTGAGCATTGGATCATTGAATATTGCAGTCTTTACTTTCATTGTGATGACGCTGTCATCAACGTACTCGCCCGTACCTTCTTTTTTTGGACCAGACTCACACCCTGCGACGGCAAGTAGCGCAAATGCCATGCATGCGGCACCAAGGAATTTATTGATATTTTTCATTAGTCATTCTCCAGATTTAAAAGCAGGTGGCTACTGCGGCGCTTAAGCCACCATCGAAGCAACGCACTATTTTTAAGTGTATGCATCGAACAAGCTCATCATGCAACGACATACAACTGCAGTCTGTGCGGTGTCGTACAGACCGAAATTAGATCGACTGCAAAACTCTGTGTTTGAAAAACAGATTGGAGAATGAATATGTCGCTTGGAATGATTATTCTTATTGTTGTTGTGCTTATGCTGATTGGTGTCATTCCAAGTTGGCCGCACAGTCGAACTTGGGGCTATGGACCATCCGGCATTCTTGGCACAGTTCTTATCGTCCTACTCATATTGTTAATTATCGGTCGAATATAAGTCTGGTTTGACACGCAAAATAAAAACGCCGATTCATAAAGATTCGGCGTTTGACTGACAACTACTTTGAATTACTTGCTGACTTCGTGACCGACTACTCCTCCAACAGCGGCACCACCTAACGTTCCTAGCGCACTCCCTCCCGTTAAGACCGCGCCTCCAACAGCACCCACTCCCGCACCAATTGCTGTATTTTTTCCCTGCTCAGACATGCCAGAACAACCCACGCTGACTAATGCGACAGCAAGCATTGGCAGTACAAATTTTAATCGGTTCATATCACTGACTCCTGAAAGAGTTGTTCGAATGCGTAAATCACATCCTCAGGATAGACATACAAATGAGTGCTGTCTGTTTGCCATACAACATATGAAAATTTTGTTGTTTAAAACTTATGTGCATTAACGCACAGACGCAATATTGATACAGGTTCAATGTTTGACTAAGCCTAAAAAGGATATTCATCATGAACCACGCATATAAAAATTATCTAGCACCTACATTAATAGTCATGTTGGTTGTCACCACAAATATCAGCACGCTATCCGCGCAGCAAGTCACATCGACTTATCTACAAATCGAGCCTGCACGTTGGACTCAAGAAGATGTGACAGTTCAGCAGCAGTACTCAACAGCCTACAAAGAGGCGACGAATGCGCAACAACAGTCAATTGACGAATGCAAAGCTCTAGCTACAAATCAAAGAAATGACTGTATCGCTAATGCACGTTTAGCCTACAACCAGGACATGGCAGCTATCCGGATCAAGTTCAAAAAATAAGCAACAGTGTCAACCAAAACACGCATAAAGAGAGCATGACATGAACACTAAATTAACCTATCTCAGCGGACTGCTGTTAGTTGCTAGCCAAGCTGTGCTAGCCGCGCCTCCCCCAGGCGGTTCAATTCCATTATTTCAAATTCCTCCGACTCCCGTACAACCACAAGAACCACCAAAATTTGAGCTTGAGCAGCGTATTCCAACGCCTGTGCCCGTTAGTACCGACACGACCAAAATCCGTGTCAACAGCATCTCAATAAAAGGAAACGAGGTCTATAAAGAAGCCGAGTTGTTAGCGATATCTGGCTTTGTGCCAGGCACTGATCTGACGCTAACAGACTTACGCGCGATCTCAGCAAAAATCGCGGATTATTACCATAGGAATGGATATTTTTTAACGCAAGCTTACCTGCCTGCACAAGATATCAAAGAAGGTGTTGTCACGATTGCAGTTGTTGTTGGTCGATATGGAAAAGTCACCATCAACAATGAAACAAACTTATCTGACGGATTAGCGAACAATCTGATTAGTGGGGTCGATAGCGGCGAACTCGTCGAATCTGGCCCCCTGGAAACCCGGCTCCTTTTGCTCTCAGATCTTGCTGGCGTTAAAGTGAATAGCGCCCTCGTTCCGGGTGCCGAACCCGGAACGTCCGATCTGAATGTCAACTTGACGCCAGGACGACGTGTGACGGGAAGTATCGATGGTGACAATGCAGGCCTTCCTGCGACTGGAAAATATCGCTTAGGTGGCACGGTCAATATAAATAATTTAGCCGGTCTGGGTGACGTCGCGAGCTTTCGCATATTGAGCTCTGGTAACGGCATGACGTATGGTCGTGGCTCCTATCAGTTTCAACTTGGACGCGCCACAATAGGTGCTGCTTATACACAGATCGGCTATGCGCTAGGCAAGGAGTTTTCAGACCTCGGCGCCCATGGCACAGCAAAAATTGTGAGTGTCTATGGCAGCTATCCTCTGATTCGCACACGCGACTCGAACCTATACGCACAGCTTGGCTTTGACGCTAGAGCCTACGAGGACAAGGTTGATCTCAATAGCCTCGTCACAAACAAACGAGCCAATGTCCTCATGCCGGGCATCTATGGCAACCATCGCGATAATTTTGGAGGTGGAGGCTTAACTGCTTACGGTCTGACTCTTTCTTTAGGTGATCTCAATATTCAGAGTGACATAGCCAGAGACTTTGACCAGGCGACAACAAAAACGAATGGTCGCTATAACAAGCTTGCATTTAATGCGATGAGACTGCAACGGGTCACCGATTCGGTTTCTTTTTATGCTGCAATCAATGGGCAGATCGCCTCTAAGAATTTGGATATTTGGGAAAAAATGGAGCTCGGTGGCATGTACGGCGTACGCGCATATCCGGCAGGCACTGCTTTCGGAGATCAAGGTTACATCGTTAATCTCGAAGCTCGATATTTGCTCCCGACATGGTCCGAAGGGATTCCAGGAAAAATGCACTTGTTAGCTCTGTTTGATACAGGCACTGTTAACTACAACAAGAATACGTGGACGAATACCGACAACAGGGTGACCTTAAGCGGTGCTGGCGTTGGATTCATGTGGTCAGATCCAGATAATTTCGCAGTGAAGGGCTACTACGCCCGCAAAATCGGCAGCTCACCTGACACGATTAACTCTAGTGCATCAGGCCAATTTTGGCTGCAATTTGTTAAGTATTTTTGAACAAACTGAGCAGAACTGGCAAAAACAGCTGACATGCCCCGATACTAAGAAGAGAAGAAAATCATGAATGACATCAACGACTCCATCTACAAAACCGACCAGCCCGGCCTTGCGCTCAGTCGGCTCACAATTATTCTGGCGCTCTGTTTTGCGAGCTACGTACAAGCTGCCCCAGTAGGCGGCAACGTTGCAGCCGGCAGTGCAAGCATCAGCGCAGCCGCAGGCAACACCACCATTGTTCAGTCCACGCCGAGTGCGGTGATTAACTGGCAGGGCTTTAGTGTCGGGCCAAGTGAGTCAGTTAAATTCGTTCAACCGAGTAGCAGTGCTGTGATCTTAAACCGTGTCACAAATCCAAACGCCAGCAGCATCCAAGGCGCGATATCGGCTAACGGTAAAGTCTTTCTCGTCAATCCAAATGGCATTGTGTTTGGACCAAACTCTCAAGTCAATGTTGGGGGCATGGTTGCCTCGACTCTCAATATCACGGATGCAAACTTCATGTCCGGTAACTATAAGTTTGCCGGTGATAGTGCAGCAGAAGTCCTGAACCAAGGCACCATCAGCACAAATGCTGAGGGCGGACATGTCGCCTTGCTGGGTGCGAGGGTGAGTAATGAAGGGCTCATCACCGCGCGTCTAGGAACGGTTGCCTTAGCGGCAGGTTCGGCCGTGACACTGGATGTCGCAGGTGACAACTTATTGAATGTCACAGTGGATCAAGGTGCCGTCGATGCGCTTGTTCGAAACGGTGGCATGATCAAGGCGGATGGCGGCCAAGTGTTGATGACAGCGCGCGGCGCAGGCAGTTTGATGGCAAACGCCGTGAACAACACGGGCGTGATTCAGGCGCAGACGATCCAGAGTCAGAATGGCACTATTCGTCTAAGCGCAGGCCCAGAGGCTGGGATCACAACCGTGAGCGGTACGCTTGATGCTTCAGGTCCCGCTGTGGGTCAGAAAGGCGGCAAAGTTGAAGTTTTGGGTAAAACGGTCAAACTCGTCAACGCCAAGGTTGACGCCTCCGGTGACTCGGGGGGTGGATTGGTCGTGGTGGGTGGCAATTTTAAAGGTGCCGGCCCGCAGGCGAATGCTCTCAACACTTCTATTGACCGTACAACAGTAATCAAAGCTGACGCGATTCGCGCTGGAGATGGTGGTCGAATTTCTGTATGGTCTGATGCCGCTACAGTCTTCGAAGGTAAGATCAGCGCCCGCGGTGGCGCGCAAGCAGGTGACGGTGGCTTTGTAGAGACCTCAGGCAAGCAAGTGACACTGGCTGAGTCGGCGAGTGTCGATACGCGTGCGCCGCTTGGTAAGACAGGCATGTGGCTCTTGGATCCAGTGAATTGGACGATTGCCACGTTGGGCGGTGATGAAACGCCTGCCCAAGTTACCACGAGTCTGGCAAGTAGTGATCGGACGATTCAGGCTGATAACGACATCAACGTAAATGATGCCGTCACATGGACCACACCACAAGACCTGACACTCAATGCGGGACATGACGTCAACGTTAATGCAGCTATCACCGCTAGCACTGCGGGTGCACAGCTGATCATCATAGCTGGGAATGATGCGCTCATCTCAGGTGCCATTACTGCAAGCGGCGCAGCAAACCAAATTAACATTACGGCAACACGTAATATTACAGCCACAGGTGCACTGACTGCGAACGAGTTAAACACACAGTTGAACCTGACAGCTGGACAAGATATTTCGGTCGGCACCGCCAGCACATTAGACGGTGGATCGATGACCCTTCGTGCTAACAGAAATGTCACCATCGATACTGGGTCGGCTGCAGGGGGAGGCTCTATCAGCTT
>JAURZO010000018.1 GCA_030653405.1 Zwartia sp.
TCTAACGTTTAGATAGTAAATAACTAACAACAAGCATAGAGAGGGCTTCAAGAGCACAATTCCCCCTCATCACTCTCTATGACGACTCAAAGCTGCTTATTTGCCAGCATCCGCCATCCAGCGCTCAGTTAAACGCACAAAATAACTCGCGCCGACCGGAATAATGGCATCGTTAAAGTCATAAGAGGTGTTGTGAACGACACAGGCACCCTCTCCATGACCCTCCAGTCTGTGATGACCTTCGCCATTGCCAATGAAAGCATAGCAACCGGGCTTGGCAAGCAACATATGAGAAAAATCCTCAGCCGCCATCACACCAGGGAACTGATCATTCACCATCTCGGGGCCCACAATTTCCCGCATGACCTGAGCCGCAAATTGTGCTTCGCGCGCATGATTCACCACAGGAGGCGATGCGCGCCTGAAGAATATCTCAGCCTCACACTCGTGCGCGAGAGCGATCTGAGTGGCGAGCGTACGTAAACGCTCCTCGAGGCGATCAAGAGCGGACACGGAAAAAGTGCGGATCGTCCCTCCCACCGCCGCCACGTCCGGAATCACATTGGGGGCGACGGAACCCTCAAGCTGCGTCACGGCAAGCAACGCGCGCTCAGTACTCGGGATCACTTTTGCCACCAACCCTTGCAATGCCATGGCGAATTCAAGCGCTGGCGCTACCGGGTCCGTGCCTGTGTGGGGCAAAGACGCATGCGTGCCCTGACCCTTCATTTTGACTTTAAAGGTGTTACTCGACGCCATGAACGGCCCGTAATTAAGCGCAAATCCACCGACGTTACCAATCGAAAAATTGTGTAAGCCAAAAATAGCCTCGCACGGAAAGCGCTCAAACAAGCCATCTTCGATCATTTTTTTTGCACCCGCCTTGCCCATTTCCTCGGCTGGCTGGAACACAAAATTCACGGTGCCATTGAAATTACGCGTTTGCGACAGATGCCATGCGGCCGCAAGCAACATTGTGGTGTGTCCATCATGACCGCATGCATGCATCTTGCCGTCGTGCGTGGACTTATGTTCGAACTCGTTGATTTCCTGCAATGGCAATGCGTCGAGATCGGCTCTGAGCCCAAGTGTCCGGCCGCCATCACCAACTTTCAGCACGCCCACAACACCCGTGCCTGCAATACCGCGATGGACTTCGATGCCCCATTCGGCAAGAAGCTTCGCGACGATCTCTGAGGTCCGATGTTCGTCAAAGCCGAGTTCGGGATGCGCGTGAATATCACGACGGATTTTAATAAAGCGGCTGTAGTCCGCGAAAGCATCGATAATCTTCATGGTGTGTTTGTCCGTGAAATTAAAAGTTAACGTTGTTGGCGCCTTTGAGACCTAGAATCTGGCGCGCCTCGTCGGGCGTGGCCACTTCGCAGTTCAGGGCCTCAAGAATGGTGCGAATCCGTGTGACTTGCTCCGCATTGGAGGCCGCCATTTTGCCAGGCCCGATCCAGAGCGAATCCTCAAGACCGACACGCACATGTGAACCCATCGCGGCACCCATGGTCGCCAAAGGGATCTGATTGCGCCCTGCGCCCAAAATCGACCATTGATACTGATCACCAAATAAACGATCAGCAGTCCGACGCATGTGCATCAGATCCTCGGGATGCGGACCAATCCCTCCCAAAATACCGAAGACCGATTGAATAAAAATCGGACCTTTCACTAATCCCTTTTCTGCGAAATGAGACAGGTTATAGAGGTGGCTGATGTCGTAGCATTCAAACTCAAACCGTGTGCCGTTCTCTGAACCTCGCCGCAGAATCGTTTCAATATCCTTATAAGTGTTTTTGAACACAAGGTCGCGACTATTTTCCAGATGCTGACGCTCCCACTCATGCTTGAACTCTTTGAATCGATCCAGCATCGGAAACAGTCCAAAATTCATCGATCCCATATTGAGCGAAGCGACTTCAGGCTGAAAAGTCATCGCCGGACGCATGCGCTCTTCGACCGTCATGTGTGGACTACCGCCGGTTGTAATGTTGATCACCGCGTTCGTCGCTGCTTTGATTTCTTTCAGAAAGGGCCGAAAAAACTCTGGATCCTGAGTCGGTCGACCGTCCTTGGGGTCACGCGCATGGAGATGCAAAATCGCAGCACCTGCGTGGGCGGCATCGATCGCTGACTTCGCAATCTCTTCGGCTGTCACGGGCAAATTAGGTGACATGCTTGGCGTATGAATCGCACCAGTTGCCGCACAGGTAATAATGACTTTTCGCGCACTTGCCATAATGTTTCTCTTTTATCCAATCGTTGATTCACGCTACATTCTTCTGAGGAGAACACACGCCATCGCCTGCGCCTCAGATCGGGAATAGAACTACTGCGCAGACTTCTTGTGTGCGGCAAGCGCCATCAAACGCCGATCACGCCAAAGTCGTCGAGCCAGGAGTTGATCTTTAGGCAAAATGGCACGACGCTGCTTTTCCAGTTTTTCAATCACCTCCTCTGTCCAAGACTCAGTCGACGTCTGCTCCTCTGAAATGGACTGGTACATGTGATTAAAGCGACGCGCATAATCAGCCAAGCCGTCGGGTGCATTCAAATCGATCGTTTCAAAGGGTCCCATAAAGGACCACCGTAAACCGAGCCCTTCGCGGACCGTGACGTCCAAGCCCTCGGCGTCAACATAACCTTGCTCCACCAGTCTAAAGGCCTCACGCAACAGCGCACCCTGAAGACGATTGAGCACAAACCCTTTCAGTTCACGATGAATTTTGACGGGCTGTTGACCAACCTCTCGCATCAGATCCCATGTGCGCTGAATCACGTCAGCATCGGTCCAGGGCGCTCCACAAATTTCGACAACAGGTACCAGATAAGGGGGGTTAACCGGATGCGCGATCAGACAACGTGCGCGTCCTGGTAGCGACTCTGTAAATGTAGAAGCTGGAATGCTTGAGGTGGAACTGGCCAGGATCGTGGCAGGCGATGCTAAAGCATCCATTCG
Source organism: Zwartia sp. (assembly GCA_030653405.1). Lineage (GTDB taxonomy): Bacteria > Pseudomonadota > Gammaproteobacteria > Burkholderiales > Burkholderiaceae_B > Zwartia. Next base: position 2,969 of record JAURZO010000018.1, read on the forward strand.
CGCGAAAATTTCTTTTTTCATCTCCAAACGCTCGGGCAAACTCTCTTGCACATAATTCGCGCCGGCCATGACCTCTTCAAGCGTTGCGCAACCATGAATGCGCGCGATCAGTCCAGCGTCGTCATCGATCAAACCTGCCGCCTTCAGATCCGCGACTTGCTTTTTTATCAATTCGGATGCACCGCTGACCGCACTGGGATCACCATCCCACATCTTGACTTGATGCCCGCCACGCGCGAACACGATTGCCCAAGCCTGCCCGACGAGCCCCGAACCCACGATTGCAATATTCATCTAGCCCCTCACCTATTTAAATAATTTCGGTTACTGCCGAAGACACATTTCTATGATCTTTTAATCCGGTTAGATCTCTCGGGGCAAGCGTTTTTACTTAATTCACCACCAGTAAACGCCCCTCACCAAGGGGGTGGGACAGTACGGTCATCGACAAGTCATATGCGCGCTCCAGCAAAGCGGGAGTGAGCACCTCTGCTGGCGCGCCCTGCGCGATCACGTGTCCATGCGCGAGCAAAATCAGTTGGCTACAAAACTGCGCAGCAATATTCAAATCATGCAGCACCACAAGCACGCCCACTCGACCCGCTGCCGACAGCTTTGCAAGCGCGGCCATGCACGATATTTGATGTTTTGGATCGAGACTTGAGAGTGGTTCGTCGAGCAAAAGATAAGCAAAGCCTTGCGCAGCCTCAATCGCAAAACACTGCACGAATGCACGCGCCAACTGGACCCGTTGCTGCTCACCTCCCGACAGGGCGGTGTATGACTTGGCAATCAAGGATTCCAGCGACAGGAGTGCCGTCGCACGCTCGAGCCACTGAGCCACATCGGCAGTGCTGGCGTGCTCAAAGGGATATGCCCCCATCTGCAGAACATCAGAGACGCAAAGGGCGAAGTCCAGGCTCGACTGCTGAGGCAATACTGCCCGCCGTCGGGCCTGCCCCAGCGGACCTAGGGTATCGATCGATACCGCATCTATAGTGATCCGTCCTGCGCGCGGCGGCAGTTCGCCCGCTAAGGCGCTCATGAGCGAAGTTTTACCTGCGCCATTCGCACCGAGTACCGCAGTGAAATCTCCGATGTTCAGCGTCATGCTGAAATCCGACAGCACAATGTTGGCACCACGCGAGAGTGACAGGTTATGAGTCTGAATCGACATAGATTCTGGACGACACAACCCGCAGGCAAGACGCACGCATCAACGTTATGCTGCGACCGGTGCTGTCTGAGTCAGGGCGGGTAAATTCACCACACTCGCATACCAAGCCTCGAGTTTAGGGTGGCCAGTGCGCCAAGGCTCATTCGCGAAACGGAAATCCAGATACCCTAACGCACAGGCAACGGCGATATCGCCCACTGTTTTCAGCGGACCGAGGCTGGCTGCCTCTTTTTCAAGCACCTCAATCGCACGACTGACTTTTCCGCGCTGCAAATCGATGTATGCGACACGACCTTCATCCTGTGGCAAACCAATCTCGCGACGACGTGGCTGACTCGCATCCAGAATGCCGTCGCCAATTGCTTGCAGACGCAACGCCGTCCATCGTGCGGGACCTTTTTCGGGAAATAAGGCTGGCGCGTTGCCAATACTATCAAGATACTCACAAATAACGGGGCTATCAAATAACGCGACGCCCTCATCAGTGATGAGCGTCGGCACTTTGCCAAGTGGATTGGACTCAGACAATACTGGATCCGTCGTTGCGATGGTCCACTTTTCAAGCTGGCTGTCGATCCCTCGAACGATGGCGCATGCCATCACTTTACGAACGTAGGGACTAGCGGCCGATGCGGTAATTTTCATAAAAACATCCGATTGAGGTTTTCTGGGCGAACGCGAGGGTCAGCACATCCGATAATGATGTCATGCCACGCGCAACAAGTGCAGACTATTTGTACTACAAAAATCACCGTCTTTCCCGCTGCTGCTATGCAGCATATGCTCAGTGCCTATCGACGCCCGGTCTGTAGTAAATTTTGGCTGCGAAGCAATTTAAATCTCCGCCAACTCGGCAGACTATCTTCATGGCACTCGCCGTGCCCTGCGCTCACCGGACAAAACATGTCAACGCCAATTAATCTCCATGATTTCAGAGCCATCGCAAAACGTAAGCTACCTAAAATTGCGTTTGACTTCATTGACGGGGGGGCCGACGATGAGCTTGGCATGATTCGTAATCGAGCCGCGTTTGCTCATTACCAACTGCTTCCTCGCTACCTGGTTGATGTCACAAACCGAGATCAGTCCGTTGATCTGTTCGGGCGTCGCTATGCAAGCCCGATCGGCATCTCACCGACCGGCATGGCGGGACTCTTTCGTACAGGCGCCGACGCCATGCTCGCTCACGCCGCCAAAAAAGCGAATGTTCCGTTCCTGCTATCGAGTGCCAGCAACTTGAAAATCGAAGAGGCGGCCAGCATCGCACCGGACAATGTCTGGTTTCAGATGTATGCCACGAGCGACCCTCGCATCAACCACGATCTGGTGCAACGTGCGATTAATGCGAACGTCGGCGTGCTGGTGATCACCGTAGACGTTCCCGTCAATTCCAATCGCGAACGTAATCGCCGCAACGGCTTTACCCGCCCGTTCAGAATGACCCCCTCCATCATGCTGGATGCGCTCACCAAGCCCGGCTGGGTATTGCAATATCTGAAAGCGGGCGGCATGCCAATGATGAGCAACTGGCAGCCCTACGCAAAAGAGGGTGCTTCAGCCGACGAAGTGGCTGATCTTTACGGAACGCTCACGCCCGCGCCAATGACAAGTTGGGAAACAGTCGCGGCGATTCGTGCGCAATGGACTGGACCGCTTGTCATCAAGGGGCTCCTGCATCCCGAAGACGCCATATTGGCCGCCGATCAAGGCGCGGATGGCATCATCGTCTCAAACCATGGCGCGCGACAACTCGACAACGCCCCCTCTCCCATCACCATGTTACCGGCCATCAAGGCAGCAGTTGGCCAAAGAGTAACGTTGATGCTCGACAGTGGCGTGCGTAGAGGCGCCGATGTTGTCACCGCGAAATGTTTAGGCGCGCAGAGTTGTTTCTTTGGGAGACCCACGCTCTATGCCGTTGCCGCGTTTGGCCAGGATGGCGCCGATCAGGTCTTTGGCATCATGCGCAGGGAAGTTGATGCCGTGCTCACGCAAATCGGTTGCCGGGTGTTTGAAACATTGAACGAGCGCTATTTACAACCTGCACCCTGAATAGGCACCAAGCTACTTTCAACACTGAGCGCTTTTCAAAAGGCGCTCACACCAAGCCTTTAATATTTAAGCGATCACGTTCAAGCACTCAACATATCGATCACGACATTGCCGAGCACCTTACCTTGCTCCACAGCCTCGTGTGCAGCCACGATTTCTGAGAGCGCAAATCTTGCGCCGATCGCGTGCTTGAGTTTGCCAGACGCAAGTAGCTCGCCAAGTCCCGCGAGTGCCACTTTGCGCTCTTCGGGTGTCAGGTCATATACGAGAAAGAACTGAAGACTCAAACTTGTGGTCAGACACAACCTGAACGGTATAAGCGGAGGCTCAACCTGATTTGACCCAAAACATGCGACGGTGCCGTGTGGAGCCAGAGCGCCATCGCGCACAAGATCCGTCGTGGTCGAGAAGTCCATATCAATGATCGCATCCGCGCCGCGACCGCCAGTGAGCTCTTTGACACGTTGTGCGACAGGCTCGGTCTTGTAGTTGATCGTTTCTTTGACGCCCGCAGCGCGCGCATGCGCCGCTTTTGCCTCGGAGCTGATCGTACCAATCACTCGAGCGCCTTTAAGCGTTGCCATCTGCGCCGCATAGTGCCCAACAGCCGAGGCCGCGCCAATGACTAAGATTGTTTTTCCTGCAATGTCACCGCATCTGCGTACGGCCTCAAAAGCCGTCAGACCCGGGATCCCCATGCAAGCTGCACCATCAAAATCAACATGCTCCGGCAATGTAACGGCCTGCTCTTGTGGCAGGGCCACATACTGAGCCGCTGTGCCGAATGGCCGTTGAAACTGTGCATTCCAGAGCCAGACTCGCTCACCGAGTCGCTCTTTGGACACGCCGGGACCCACCTGGTCAATGACACCCCCAGCATCGCTATGGGGAATGATACGAGGATCATTGATCGGTCGATTCCGTCGAGATTTCACATCTGAAGGATTCACGCCTGATGCGTGAATTTTGACTCGGACTTCGCCAGGACCAGCCTCTGGAGTGGGAAGCTCACCCACCTTTAGTACGTCACGGGCTTCACCATTCTTTACGTACCAAGCTCCAAGCATTGCCTCATCCTATGTGATTCTTATTGCGGTTCGGCCTAACCAAAGCCAGTATTTAAATAAAACTAATTCACGCAGGTCTGCTGATATTGCACCAGTCTGCCGTACTGATCATAAACAGGGATCTGCGCTGTCCGGCAAGGAACTGGCAGCGAATAATACTGCCCATAAGGTGGCACCGCGGGAGGATATACATTCACAACGCGGGGATACACCACTGGTGGCGGCGCAACATAGCGGTTGTACTGACTACCCACGCCAATCACGACGCCAACAGCCGCACCAATCGCTGCCGCATTCCAAGCATTGAAATTTTGCCCTTGGTAATAACCATGCGAGTGCACGTGACGATGCTTATTGGGGCGCGCATGTGCAGGGGCTAGTGCAGAAGCAGTAAGCGCCACTGCGGCAACCGCCAGTGTGATGGACTTCTTCATCAATGACTCCTTAGAGTATTACAACCAGATCATCACGGTTCGAACGATTTTAGCGATTAATCACTAGCAATTAGTTTACGGCGAAAATAGAAGGCGTGCTGCCCGCTCACGCGGGTATAGCCTTATGGCCATCAACATTGCGACAATCGCCAAGATGATCATGACCAGTCGACGAAAACAACCGACACAAGCGAGCTCATCGCAGTCGACTCACCGTACAACGGCTAAGACCCCAATACCTCTCAAAAGTTCAACAGCACTGTACGCGCCCCAACTCCAGCACCAATTTAAATGTAATGACCTACGACTTAAGCTCATCTGGTACCCAGTCTGGCCAGCGCTTTTCAATAAACGCGTTCACGCCCTCGCGTGCAGGGCTGTCAACGCGGGGGGCAAACTGTTCTAGTTTGGCGGTGAGCTGCGCATGATCGAGCTCGCCCCCAGGCAACGACTTGAGCATTTCCCGTGTCAGGCGAACAGCGTTGGGCTCCGTCAGCATCAAATGTCCAAGCACGGCATTAATCCGAGCATCAAGCTCTGAAGCTTCGCAAATCTCCTGAAGCAGACCCATTCGCCACGCCTCAGCAGCGGGAAATGTCTCACCCATCATTAACCAACGCCCTGCGGTGCGAGCGCCAATGGCACGACTCAAGTAGGGTGCGACGAGCTGGGGCACGAGTCCCAAGCCCGTTTCTGGCTGACTAAACTCGGCATCATGACTCGCAAAAGCCATATCGCAGGCCGCCACCAAACCAATCCCCGCACCAATGCAATGCCCGTTCACCCTAGCAATCACCGGTACAGGCGAGCAGTCAATCGTCTTCAGTAAATGCGCTAAAGCCCGCGCAGGCGCTTGACTTGAATGTCCGCCCTGCTCCCAATAGCGTTGGTACCAGGCGAGATCTACACCCGCACAAAACGCATCGCCTCTTGAAGCCAGCACGACGGCAACCGTTTCTGGATCATGACTTGAATCATGAATGGCTTGCGTGAGTTGCGCCACCATCTCTTCGTTGAGCGCATTGTGAATCTCTGGCCGATTCAACCAGACAACGGCAACACGCGAACCGTGAACAACTTCAATCATCTGCGACATATTTATTTGTAAAGAACCTCAGGCAACCACAACCCAATCGCGGGGAACATGTAAAGAAGGAAGATCGCGAAAATCTGGATCCCCATAAAGGGCAACATACCTAAAAAGATCTGATTCAACGAGACGTGAGGCGGCGATACGCCTTTTAAATAAAACGCGGCCATCGCAACAGGTGGCGACAAGAACGCCGTTTGTAAATTCAAGGCGACCAACAAGCCGAAAAATAACGGATCGATGTTGAACTGAGCGAGCAACGGTACAAAAATGGGCATAAAGATCACAATGATCTCTGTCCACTCGAGCGGCCAACCCAATACGAAAATCAGAATTTGCGCCAAAAGCATAAATTCCACGGGAGTCAGCCCCAATGACAACACCCACTCCTCAATAATCCTCTGACCACCAAGTAAAGCAAAGGCTGCTGAAAAAATCGACGACCCCACAAAAAGCCAACATACCATCGCACTCGTTTTGGCGGTCAGGAATGTCGACTCCTTCAGAACATCCATATTGAGTCGACCATAACCCAGTGCAAGCAACGCCCCCCCGAGTGCCCCCATTGCCGCCGCCTCACTCGGCGTTGCCAAACCAAAACCGATAGAACCGAGCACGGCGCCAATCAGCACCGACAAGGGAAAAAAGGATCCCATCAACATTTTGAATACTTCTAGCCGCGCCCATGTCAGCGTCACATAAAACACCAACATGATCAAGGCGGCAATACCGAGATATATCCAATAGCCATCTGGAACAGGCAAACGTTCGACGGCCCCTCCTGGTTGCGCTTCCTGTTGCGCCTGGGCAGGCGGTGCTGACAACGCAGACGTGCCAGAAGTTGAAGCATTCAGTGGCTCACCAGACGAAGGCAGTTCGGATAAACCAGTCGGTGGTGCAGCGAGTCCGCTAGGTGGCTCCGCTAACCCTGAGGGCGGTTCCGCCAAACCGGAGCCTGAGCCCGACAGATTGCTCGATAACTGCAACTCTGCCGGAATCTCGAATACTTCTTTAGGTTCTGTGGCGACGCGATAAATCACCAAGGACAAAAACACGGTCACGAGGAGGGGCAACATCACCGCCAGCGCATTGCGATTCATGTACTGCCGTGTCACGGCCTGACCCGACGAGGGCTTGAAAAAATTAGCGAGTAAACCCGTCGCAGCCAGCGTAAAACCTTGCGACTTAATCGCTGCCGACCCTGCCGGCAAAGGAATGTCACGATCCTTGGCAGACAGAGGAGGCGCCATATCTGGCCATATTTTGGCCACCAGCATCACATAACTTGCATAAAGAACCGCCAGGCCGATGCCAGGCAACAAGGCACCCGCATACAGCTTGACCACTGAAGTCCCGGTTGTCGCGCCATACACGATCAACAGTACCGAGGGTGGGATCAAAATCCCCAAACATCCGCCGGCTGTAATCACACCCGCAGTCAGACGAACGCTATACCCGGCCTTGAGCATGGCGGGCATGGCCAGCAAGCCCATCAGCGTGACCACTGCGCCCACAATGCCCGTGGCCGTCGCAAAAATTGCGCAAGTAATTAGAGTAGCAATCGCAAGCGAACCAGGCAGCCGCGCCAAAGCAAGGTGCAACGACCTGAACAGCTTTTCAATCAAGTTTGCGCGTTCAACCAAATAGCCCATGAAGACAAAGAGCGGGATCGATATCAACGCATCGTTGGTCATGGTGGCGTAGGTACGCTGAACCATCAGCGTGAGGGTCTGGTTAATCGCCTTACCCGACATTTCAGGAGACTGAAGGATATAAGCCAAAAACGTAAAGATCACGCCCATACCCATCAGCGTGAAGGCGGTCGGAAAACCCAGCATAATCGCGACAACGATCAGCGCAAGCATGATCAGTCCGATATGCCCAGTCTGCAGCGCACCCCAAGGTGTTAGAAAGATAATCAGCATCACGACAATCGCGATACAACTAAAACCAAACCATATTGCCTTTGGCAGCTTCATTTCGCATGCCCCTTACCTACGACATACTGGTCGAGGGATTGGATATCTTCATCTTTGACGTGCACCAGCTCTTTGAGTTTTTCCACATCGACCTCTTGCACATCCGCCTCGCGCTCGGGCCACTGGCCATTGCGCAGACACATCACGCATCGGGCGATTTCGGCAAATCCCTGCAGCAGCAGAAAAAAGCCAGCCACAGGAATGACTGATTTAAACGGGTAAATGGGCGGGCCGTCCGCCATGAGCGATGAGTGCTCGTTGATCGCGATCGAGTCTGCGGCGAACGTCCATCCTGCCCACACCATGGCGCTCACCCCCGGGACAAAGAAAAGGACATACAGCACAAGATCAATCCACGCCTGTCCTCTGGGAGGTAAATAACCGTAAAGAATGTCACCGCGCACATGACCATTTTTCGCAAGCGTATAGGCGCCCGCCATCATGAACATGGTGCCGTAGTACATGATCTGCAGATCAAAGGCCCACGAACTAGGTTGATTAAACAAATATCGCGCCACGACCTCCCAGGAGACATGCAAGGTAAGCACCACAATCAA
>JAURZO010000126.1 GCA_030653405.1 Zwartia sp.
TGACCACAAAGCTTTTGGCACTTCACAACGATGTAACTGAAATGAAGGGTGTTTTGAAGGATGTGGCAAGCGCTCTTACAAAGCTGGCGCTCATTGACGAGAGGCAGATGGTTGCCAATCAGGCGCTTGAGCGAGCATTTGCCACGATTTCACGGATCGAGGCTCGCCTGTCGGATCTCGAACGACTGCAACCAATGAATAATCAATCGAGAGTTTGGGTCGAGCGCTTTGTGCTGGCCCTCGCCGGTGCTGCACTCGTTTTTATCTGGGATCAGGTAAGACGCTAATTGCGCCTGCAGCTGAATAATTCAAAGGGGTAAATGATGAAACTAGTCGACGACGCTCGCAACTGGTCTAAATGGTGGTCGATCCGCCTTTCTCTGATCGGCGGCTTTCTGTTGGCATTCTTGGAGGCCTATCCCCATGCTGTTGGACATATTTTCGCGGCTTTACCGCCAGAAATTTCCGGAGCCGTTAGCCAAGACATCCTCAAAGGTATTGGCATCCTCTGCATCCTCGCCAGTCCAGTCGCCCGAGTCATCCGCCAGCAGCGTCTCGGCGACAAGACTGAAGGCAAAGACTGAGGTGATAGATTTCGAGCAGGCATTTGACCGGCTGATCGACCATGAGGGCGGATTTACGGATAAGCCCGAAGACCCAGGCAACTGGACGGGCGGCAGAGTAGGTGTCGGGGAGCTCAAAGGGACGAAATTTGGCATCGCTTCGCACAGCTACCCCTATCTGGACAGTAAGAATCTGACCCTTCAGGACGCAAAAGCGATCTACCGGCGGGACTTCTGGGACATTCTCAACGATGCGCACCCAGCAATCAAATTTCAATTGTTCGATGCAGCCGTAAACCATGGGCATGGCAATGCAATCCGATTCTTACAGCGTGCGGTCAATGTTGCGGACGATGGAGACTGGGGCAAGATCAGCCAGGCGGCGCTCAACAATATGGATCACAACGACGTATTGCTTCGATTCGTCGCTTACCGGCTGAAGTTTTGGGCCATGCTCAATACCTTTGATGTGCATGGAAGAGGCTGGACCAGACGAGGCGCAGACAACCTCCTTTTTGCAGCTCAGGACAACTAGGGGTAAACCATGGCGATCTTTCTCAAGTTCAAAGAGTGGATTTTGGGGGCGGCTGGCGCAATCTTGGCAGTGCTGACTATTTACATTGCTGGTCGGCAGCAGGGCAAGAAGGCCGAGGCCGAAAGCAGAGACCGTGCCGATCGCAAGGAATCAAGGAGAATTGAAGATGAAGCGGACCATGCTCGGCTGCGCACTGGTGATCCTATTGACCGGCTGCGCAAACACGGAAAAATCAGAGACTAGCCGGTCTATCTGTCGGGAGCTGTCGAAAGACCTTCCGACGTATTCCAAGCGAGACACTCCGGAAACACTCGAATCAGGCGCTCGGTTTATGGACGTTTTCGTGGCGGTGTGCGGTCGGACTTGAAAGCCAGCTGCTCATTCAAATCGCCTTAAAAATTGTGCAATAGATTAAAACCGAGTCTATATAAATCAATGGGTTACAATCATTTTTGTTCGGCATCAATAGCACAAACGCAATACACAAAGCCCAAATAAATCAAGGCGTTACAGCACAGCGACTAGCCCACTCCTAAGAAGGGAGTCGGACGTTCGATTCGTCTCGGCGGCGCCAATACAACTGTTTCGCTCATATAGCAGCCAGGTTTCATGACGCAATCAATCAACCCCATCTCCAATCCAGGCAAGTTGCTGGATAACCCCCTGGCGTTCCGTACCATCATGATGGGCACGTTTATCGTGCTGTTAGCGATGGGGATTCGCGCCACGATTGGCTTGTTTATCCAGCCGATGGGTCTTGAGCGAGGGTGGGGGCGTGATGTTTTTTCGCTTGCGTTCGCCGTGCAGAATCTGGTGTGGGGTTTTGGTGCCATTGGCGCTGGCATGATGGCCGATCGACTCGGCTCGGGTAGAACGATCGCCTTGTCTATTGTCTTGTATGCACTGGGTCTGGTGGGCACGCGGCTCGCGAGCACCGAGATGGAGTTCTATCTGAGCGCGGGCTTTTTGATCGGCTTAGGACAGGCGGGCACCACGTTTGCTGTCATTTTGCCGGTGATTGCCCGCACCGTGCCAGCAGCGCATCGAAGCACCGCGATGGGTATTGCCAGTGCGGGTGGGTCGCTCGGTCAGTTTCTAGTCGTACCCGCCGGGCAAGTATTGATTGATACTCTGGACTGGACAGGGGCTTACTGGGTGATGTCTGCGGTGTTTGCCGCGACGCTACCGTTAGTCTGGTTTTTGCGGGGCAAGCCAGGTGTCACCACCGGGCCACAGCAGTCAATGTTTTCGGCCATTAAACAGGCACTGCGTCATCCAAGCTTTCATTTTTTGTTTTGGAGCTATTTTGTATGCGGCTTTCATACCGCCTTCATTACGCTTCATTTGCCTGCCTTTGTCGTCGACAAAGGACTAAGTGCCAGTACGGGCGCGATCGGAATCGGCTTAATTGGCCTATTCAATGTTTTCGGCTCCTTCACGGCTGGAAAGTTGGGTGGCATCTACAGTAAAAAGAACTTGCTAGCCGGCACGTATGCCATGCGTTCAGTGGGCTTGATCTGGATTTTGCTGATGCCGACGACCCCATTTGTTTTGTATGTTTTTGCAGCCTGGATGGGTGTATTCTGGCTGGGCACAGTGCCGCTCACGCAAGGCCTGATCGCACAGATTTATGGCTTGCGATTCGCGGCAACGCTCTCAGGCATGGTGTTTCTGGGTCACCAGATTGGCAGTTTCACTGGCGTGTGGCTAGGTGGTAAGGTGCAATCAGTCACGGGCAGTTATGACTTGGTGTGGTGGTTTGCGATTGTACTGTCCCTGGTTGCTGCAGGCTTGTGTTTGCCGATCCGTGAAAAGCCGATCGCAATCAAACTGCCTGGCATGCCGAGCCCTGCTGCTGGTTGAGCCTGTTTCGATTGGTGGCTTGAGTTGCAGGGGCGATTAATATTTAAACAGCAGACGCACGTTTGGAGGAATGCATGACTGAACGGAATCAACCTTCCTCAAAGTGGCTTCGCATCTCGCTCGGGGTTTTTCTTGGGGTTGTGCTGGTGGTTGGATTCTTGGGCTACCTGACACCCTCCATGCGCGTGAACTGGGAAGCGATTGCTTCAATGTGTGGTTTCTAAGCCGGTATCCATGCTCACACTCACTGAGTTGCCCAGAGTTTCTTTTGAGCAGCTCGCTCAGTTTGATGCGACTCGCACCACGATTCTGACCGTCAATAATCGACTGGCGAGACGCATGACTCAGGATCTCGCTCGTCAAGCTGTCCGCGAGGGTGGCGCCGCAGAGCTCCCCTCGGTGGTGCCTTGGTCAGGGTGGATTGCTCAGCAGCTCGCGCAGTCGGGCTTCCATGAAAATGTCCACCCTCATTCGCTGGTGCTCGATACCTTTGGTTCTCAGCTTTTATGGGGACAAATTATCGAGGAAATCGAAGCGACAACACCTTTGCTTGACACTCAGCAAGCGGCTGCAGCTGTTCAGCAGGCTGACAAATTACTCGATGAGTGGATGATTGAGGTTGAGCCTTCGAGCGTGACCGAAGAGTATGCCCACTTCATGGTGTGGCGTGAGGAATATCGCGAGCAGTTACAGCGCTTAAATGCTTTAGATCCTAATCTCGCGATCGATCGTGTGATTGAGCATGTGGGCCAAGACCTGCCGGTTCCGCAACAGCTTTTATTGGTTGGATTTTCTGAGCTGACGCCGCGTATGTCTTGTCTGCTCGAAGCGCTGCGCGCGCGCAATGTGTCGATTGCATTACTTGAACAAGAGGTACCAGAGCAGGCTCAACTTTTACGTGTGGTGTCAGAGACTGCTCAGACTGAATGGGAAGCTGCCGCGCTCTGGGCGCGAGACAAACTCGAGCAGAACCCGGAGGGTCGCTTTGCCATCGTTGCCGTGAGCCTCGAGGCGGATGCTGCCTTTGCTCGACGTACGTTGAGCCGCATCTTGGCGCCCTCGACAAGTACAGCAGAGCTGCCCCCAAAAAAGTTCTCATATAACGTTGCCGTCGCGCGCGCGCTTTCTGAGTGGCAGGCGGGACGTGCTGTACTTGCGTGGCTGCGAACTTTCGTTTTAATGAAAGAGCGAGGCCGGGCCAGAGCGAGTGATCTCGGGGCTGCGCTGCTTTCTGGTTATTGTGCGGGTGACCTATCGGAGCTTGGAGCTCGGGCGAATATCGATGCACGTTGGCGCCGCAACCAGCTCACCGAGTTGAGTCTTGCAGGGTGGTCCAAGTCACTCGAAGGTCTTGAGCAGTTACTGCCTGCCTGGCACCTCGCCTGGCAGGCGTGGGCGGATTTGCCCCGCCGCGAAACGTTGGATTTTTGGTCGGCCGTGTTTCGTCAGAGTCTCGCGACGTTAGGATTTCCAGGTCGCAGCCGGCAAAGTTCCACGGTTTATCAAGTGATAGAAGCGCTTGATGATCTGTTTGAACGGTTTGATGCCTTGTCACCTGTTTTGAGCCAAGTCTCTGCCTCTGAGGCATTGGGTGTATTCGGACGTCTGATGCGCGGCGTGGCGTTTCAGCCGCAACGGGACCCCGACGCGCGCCTTGACGTGCTGGGCATGCTTGAGGCTGAGGGAGGTCGTTGGGATGCCGTGTGGATATTGGGTCTGACAGACGAAGTGTTTCCCGCAGTCGCTCGTCCCAATCCATTCATACCCCTGTCCGCGCTACGACGTGCGGGTGCGCCACGCGCAACACCGGAACGTGAACGCGAGTGGGCAGGACAAATGTTTGCCCACCTTTGCGCACTGGCGCCCAATGTTGTGCTGAGCTCTGCGATGCACGAAGGCGAGAGGGGGCTGCGTCCATCACCCCTTATTTCTCACGTGCCGCCGAGCGAATTCATGCAGACTGGGGGGACGCCATCCTTCGCGCCCAGTCCGCTTGAGTCTCTTGAGGATCTAAAAGCTCCGGCACTGGGTGCCGAGGAGCAAGTCTCAGGCGGGGTGAGTCTGCTGGAGTTGCAGGCACGTAATCCGCTATGGGCCTTTGTCCGCTATCGACTGGGTGCGTCCGGCTTATTGGCATATTCTGATTTGCCTTCGAACGCCTTACGCGGTGAGTTTTTGCATGACACGATGGAGGTGTTGTGGAAAGAGCTTCGCTCGCAGACTGCGTTGAGGCATGCCGCCTCGACAGATGCACTCGATGCCATGATTACGCGCGCTGTTCAGTTTTCAGCTGAAAAAAATTTGTCGGGTATGCGTCCGGCTCTACGGGCGCTTGAGGAAAAGAGGGCGGTCTCGATCGTATCAGCCTGGCTTGCCACTGAACTTGAACGTTTACCCTTTGTGGTCGTTGATGCCGAAGAAAAATACACGCTGTCAGTCGCTGGATTGAAACTGAATGTTCGTCTGGATCGGATGGATCAGCTCGAAGACGGACGCGCAGTTGTCATTGATTACAAAGGCGGGAAAAATTTGCCAAAGGTGCTGACAGACTGGCAAAAAATCCGTCCTGTTTCCTTGCAGTTGCCCGCCTATGCCTCAGTATTGGCGCAACGGGACGCGCTCGATAGCATCGCGGGTTTGATGCTTGTGCATTTGCACTCAAAAGCCAAGCCTCCTGTCGGTCTACTGCGAGAAGAAATCGGACTCAAAGGCCCCACATTATTTCAAGACGCCAACTATCCCGACGCAGACTGGACCGCAGCGATGCAGCGGCTCAACGCTTCTATTGAAAAACTTGCGGTCGAATTCACCTCCGGCGTCGCGATCAATCAGTCTTGGTCCAAATCTGATCTGGAGTATTGCGACGTGCAAGCATTGTTGCGTATTTTTGATGACGAAACGCACTTGCTTGAAGATGACTCAGATGCTGACGCATCGAACCCATTCGGAGATCTGAATGGAGACTAAGCAGCCGAGCGACTGGCAGGTTCGACAGCGCGCCACAGATCCACAACATTCTTTTCTGGTGCAGGCACCTGCCGGTTCTGGCAAAACGGAGTTATTAACCGACCGTATTTTGGCGCTGTTAGCGACAGTCAATCGTCCCGAGGAAATCGTTGCGATTACCTTTACTCGAAAGGCTGCCGCCGAGATGCAAGAGCGTGTGCTCGAGAAGCTGCGCCGCGCTCGAGATGCAACGCCTCCATTGACCGCCCATGCGTTGCAAAGTTGGATGTTGGCGCGGGCCGCGCTCTCACGTGATCAGATGCTCGGTTGGGAGTTGTTGCAACACCCTGCGAGGTTGTCGATTCGTACGATCGATGCGTTTTGTAGCGCACTTGTACGCAGCATGCCATGGTTGTCGTCGATGGGAGGTGTGCCCAAAGCGGTCGATGACCCCCGCGCGCTTTACGTTGAAGCTGCGCGCCGCACGCTTGACTTGGTTGGCGAGTACGATGAGGTGACGCGTGTGCTCGAGCACATGGATCTCGATGTGGTTCAAACGTGCGATGCCTTGGCAGATATGCTGGCGCAACGCGATCAGTGGCTGCCCTTGTTGCCTGAGGGTAATGATCGTTTCGTACTTGAAGAAAATTTTCGCGAAGCGGTGAGTCAGGATTTGCAAGCCTTGCGCGATGCCATGCCTGTTGCTTGGGCCGCTCAGCTAGCTCCCCTTGCACGCGCAGCAGCGCAAACCATCATGGCCGATGCCGTACTTGCGAGCCAAAGTCCACTGGTGGCTCTGCTTGATTGGGATGGCGAGCCGTTCGAAGCCGACGGACAAGATCTTGAGCGTTGGAAAGCACTCGCCTCTTTGTTACTGACGCAAAAGGGCGAGCTGCGTAAGAGCGTCAATAAAAATCAGGGATTTTTGCCTAAAGCGCCCCACAAGGAGGCATTTGTTCAGTGGCTCGATCTCCATCGTTCCCTTTCGGCCCCTGAATGGGTCGAACGCCTTGATGCGTTGACCTTCACACCAGAGCCAAGTTTTACCGAAGAGCAGTGGGCAATTTTGCAGGCCCAACTTGTGTGTTTGCGCTTGGCTGCTGCGCAGTTGATGGTGTATTTTGCTGAAGTCGGAGAGGTTGATTTTATTGAAATCGCCCGACGAGCAGATCTTGCGCTTGGGCGGGCCGAGGACCCAACAGAGATTTTGCTCAAGCTCGACGCGAGTATTCGCCACCTTTTGATTGATGAGTTTCAAGACACCAGTCAGTCCCAAATATCACTGATTGAAAAAATCACGGCAGGTTGGCAGCCAAATGATGGACGCACACTTTTTCTGGTGGGCGATCCGATGCAGTCGATCTATCGTTTTCGTAAAGCCGACGTTGCTCTTTTTTTGCGAGTGCGCGACGAAGGTCTTGGCACGATCCGCCCTGAGTGCCTGACGCTGACGGATAATTTTCGTTCGCAAGAAGGGATTGTGGACTGGGTCAATGCAACATTTTCATCCCTCTTTCCACCAACAGATCAGCCCGCGGCAGGCGCGATTGCCTATGCACCCTCAACCGCATTCAAAGCGCAGACGATTTCGCCCGCAGTCACTTTCCATGGTGTTTTTCCACAGCGACGGCAGCGTTCGCAGGCAGTGGTGCTGGAGTTGGTCAAAGAGGCGTTGGCCGCATTTCCCGACTCCGATCATCCTGTCGCAATTCTCGTGCGTGCCCGCTCACATTTAAAAGGCGTGACTCAGCTTTTATCCGATGCTGGGATCGCTTGCCGTGCGGTCGAGCTTGTGCCATTGCATATGCGAGCCTTTGTGGTGGACTTGGTGCAGATCGTGCGGGCGCTTTCGCATCCCGGTGATCGCGCCGCATGGCTGTCGGTATTACGCTCGCCTTATTGTGGGCTGCGTCTTGACAGCCTGCACGCACTATTTGGTTTGGATCATCGCAGCGCAATCCCGGTTTTACTTGAGCGTGCATTGCGCGTGACGCAAGGCGAGCAGACGTGTCTTGCGCAACGTCTCCTCGCGCCCGACGAGTATCAGCGTTTGTGCGCTGTCGCGCCAGTTTTGCTTCGCGCGCTAGAGGACGACGATCTGATGCCGTTGGCTGCGCGGATGGAGTGCGTGTGGCGCGAGCTAGGCGGTCCGACGCTTGCTCGCACATTGACGGACATGCAGGATGCGGAGAGTGTTTTCGCATTGATTGAAAAAATCGCACCCTACGGTGGACTCGATCTGGATTTGCTTGATTCCCGTCTGAAGCGTCTGTTTGCTTCACCAGATGCGGGATCGCGCTCGGTTGAAGTGATGACCATGCACAAAGCCAAAGGGCTGCAATTTGAGTCTGTCATTTTGTTCGGCTTGCACCATAAGCCCCCGCATGATCACCCGCCCCTTGTCAGAATCGAACAGGTGGCCGATCGTGTCATGCTCGGTCCGATCAAGGCGCGTACGACCGATGAACCAGATGTCATTTCCAAATACCTGGGACAGCGCGACAAGCGGCGCAGCGATTTCGAGGTGGATCGGCTCCTGTACGTTGCGGCCACGCGAGCCAAACACACTTTGCACCTTGTGGCTGAGCTCAATATCGATATCAAAACAGGTGAGTTGCAATCCGCGTCTGCGGGGAGTTTGCTTGAACGGTTGTCGCCGTATCTTCAAATGCCTCAGACGCCTGAGCTTGAACAGTCCTCTGCCCAGGACGGTCAGCGTCTCCCATATTTTGAGAGATCGCAATTGACGCGATTATCGGCGATGTCGCCCAGTCCGCTTTTGACAACGTGGTCGCCCCGGCAGGGGTATGTGTGGAAACCACGTTCTGGACAGGAGCGTGTGACAGGCATCCTCGTACATGGTTGGTTGGCGCATATCGCTGAGCAGGGGGTTGAGCACTGGTCCACAGAGCGAATAGCTCAGCAGCGCGAAAGAGTTGAGTTGCAACTCGGTCAGATGGGTGTGGTGAACGCTGCATGCGCAGTAGCTGCCACAGAGGTCCTTGATACCCTGAATGCCATGCTTTCAAGCGAGCGCGGCCGCTGGTTGCTGGGGCAGTCTCAGTCCCGGCGTGAGTGGGCATTGCTGGATGAAAATGGACAAGTATCAGTACTCGACTACGCGCTTAAGGATGCGCAAGGCTGGTTGGTCGTCGATTACAAGACCGGTCGACCCGAAGCTGTTGAAACTGTCGAGGCCTTTGGTCAGAGGATGCTGGAACGTTATTCGTCGCAGTTGCAGAGATATTGCGAACAATTGCACGCATTTGATGGTGCAGCAGCGCGTGCCGCCTTGTATTTCCCTAGAGATGACCTGTGGTTTGAGTTTGTTCAGGAGCGATGACTCAAGCCCTGCTAAAATTGAAGTTGGCGGGCCCCTTCGCATGGTTCGGCGGCAAACCTGGTCAGGTCGGGAACGAAGCAGCCATAGTCGTGCAGAATTAGTGCCGAAGTCAGGCTCGCCTCTTTAATTTCCGTCTGTGGTCGGTACAACTCATGAGCTATCTGGTCCTTGCGCGCAAATGGCGTCCTCGCTCGTTCGACACGCTGGTCGGGCAAGATCATGTTGTCCGTGCACTGAGTCATGCCCTGACGACCCAACGACTCCACCACGCGTGGCTCTTTACCGGTACGCGAGGCGTCGGCAAAACCACGCTGTCCCGAATTCTGGCCAAGGCCCTGAATTGTGAAACCGGGATTACGGCGACACCTTGCGGTGTCTGTCAGGCATGCACCGAAATCGATCAAGGACGATTTGTAGATTATCTCGAGCTCGACGCAGCTTCGAACAGAGGTGTCGACGAAATGACCCAGCTGCTGGAACAGGCTGTGTATTCGCCCAGCGCGGGTCGTTTTAAGGTTTATATGATCGATGAGGTCCACATGCTGACCGGTCATGCCTTTAATGCGATGCTCAAGACGCTCGAAGAGCCGCCGCCGCACGTCAAGTTCATTCTCGCCACTACCGATCCCCAGAAAATTCCTGTCACGGTGCTGTCGCGCTGCTTGCAGTTCAACCTCAAGCAAATGCCTGGCGAAGCCATTGTGGGCCATCTTGAAAACGTTTTGGCGCAGGAAAATATCCCGTTTGAGGTTCCAGCACTCCGCTTGCTGGGGCAGGCTGCGTCAGGCTCAATGCGCGATGCGCTGTCCCTGACTGATCAAGCCATCGCTTACAGTGCCAGTCATCTCACCGAAGAGTCCGTGCGCGGCATGCTCGGCACGATCGATCAGCGACATCTGGTGCGACTGCTCGAGGCCTTGCATTCTGGCCAAGCAGCGGCTGTGCTTGAGATCGCCGATGAGCTCGCGACACGCGGTTTGTCTTATCGTGCGGCGCTTGCGGATTTGGCCGTGTTGCTCTCTCGTATCGCCATCGCTCAGCGTGTCAGCGCCGCGGTTGACGAGGCAGATCCGATCGCAGAGGATATTCGACGTTTTGCCACATCGTTGCATCCTGATGCTGTGCAGTTGTTTTACACGGTTGCAGTTCATAGTCGCTCCGAGCTGGCCATTGCGCCAGACGAGTATGCGGGTTTTGTGATGGCGTGCCTAAGGATGCTCTCCCTGGGAAACGTCCCGGGCGCTGAGATTTCAGCGCCTACCCCAACCCCTGCAACGGCTGTCCCGCAAACGCCTGCCGTTTCAGCGGTCTCGTCGGCTTCAGCCTCTGCGACTTCAGCACCCGTTTCCTCCGACTCAGCAGTTTCCCCTGCAGCCTCAGCGCCTGCAGTGCCGGCGACTGCAACACCAGCGACTACAGCACCAGCTACTACAGCCCCAGCGACGTTACCCAAGACACTGCCCGCCGCTCCTGAGGTGGCTGCCCAGCCTATTGCGCAACCCGCGCTGCAACCCACACCGCAGCCCACACCGCAGCCCACACCGCAGCCCGCGCTGCAACGGACACCGCAATTTGCTTCCGTGACGGCTCCCGAGTCTGAAGACGAGTTTGAGCCGGCATACATGTCTGAGCCTGACTCTGAGGATTCTCTCAGCGAGATGGAGTTCGAGCAGCTGCATGCGCGCGAAGAGGCGTCGGCAGAGCAGGAAAGAACACCTGAGCCTGTCGCGGTGTTTTCACCACCCCAACAACAAAATATCTCCTCTGAACATGGCGCGCGTCCGGCTCAAAAGGCTCCTCAGGCCGCAGTTAACGGTACCCTTGTGTTGCCAGAACCTTGGGCGGCTTTTGCCGCCAAACTTCCGCTCTCAGGGATGGCCGAGCAGCTTGCCAGACAGTCTGAATGTTTGAGTATTTCTAAGCATTGCCTGACCTTGCGCGTACCGAGCAAGGCCTTGTCCGAAGGCGCTCCTGTCGAGCGACTCCGATCGGTACTGGGCGAATATTTTGGCGTCACGGTTGAGCTCAGTTTTGAGATCGGTGCAGGGCAGGGCTTGTCTGCTCATGCACTAGATTTGGTGGCGCAGCAAGCTCGACAAGATGCCGCCGAACTCACCATTGTGCAAGACCCTTTTGTTCAGTCTCTTATTCAAGATTTTGGTGCGAAGGTCGTGCCGGGATCCATTCGACCCAGTCCGTTGAGTTAAACAACGCAACAGACTTGGCCAACCCATTCATTTTTAATCAGGAAATCCAATCATGATGAAAGGACAAATTGCAGGTCTGATGCGTCAGGCCCAGCAGATGCAGGAAAATATGAAAAAGGCGCAGGATGCGCTGGCCGATATTCTGGTGGATGGCGCTTCAGGTGGTGGCCTGGTCAAGGTTATGATGACATGCCGCCATGACGTCAAGCGTGTCACGATTGATCCGAGCCTGCTGGCTGATGACAAAGATATGCTGGAGGATCTGGTTGCCGCGGCGTTTAATGATGCGTTGCGCAAGGCCGAGGCGACTTCTTCCGAAAAAATGGCTGCCGTGACGGCAGGGATGCCCTTGCCACCCGGAATGAAACTGCCCTTCTAATGGAAAAAATCGGTTCCGAGCCGCAACCGCTTCTAGCTTTGGTTGATGCATTGCGTCGTTTGCCAGGCGTTGGTGTTCGCACGGCGCGGCGCATGGCCTATCACTTGCTGCAGCATGATCTGCAGGCTGCTGAGCAGTTGGGCCTGGCACTCACCAATGCGGTTGAGCGTCTGCAACATTGTGAACAATGCAATGGTTTCACTGAGGTGCCTACCTGCGCCACCTGTGAACATCCAGAGCGTGATCCGTCACTGCTTTGCATTGTTGAAACACCGGCTGATCAAAACTCCATAGAAGCCACGCAAGGCTACACCGGCCTCTATTACGTGCTGATGGGGAGTCTTTCTCCACTAGAGGGCAGAGGGCCGGATGAGCTCGATTTCGATCGTGTTCTGAAGCGCGCCGGCAACGGCTTGGTTGCCGAGGTGATTTTAGCGACCAACTTTACGGCAGAAGGGGAGACCACGGCGCACTATTTGTCAGAAGCTTTGCGTGCGCTTGGCCTGAAAGTGACAAGATTGGCACGTGGCGTTCCAGCAGGAAGTGAGATTGAATACGTCGATGCTGGAACGGTCGCGTGGGCACTCATGGAGCGCCGACCGACATAACGCGATGCATCATCGCGCGATCCACCATTGCGCGATACTGCAAATAAGGCCAAATGATGTGCGTCGCAACGTTCAGCAACGTATTGAACAGCGTTGCGCCTCAATCAACGCATAGATCTGCGTTTTGCCTCAATCAACGCATGGATCAGCGTTGCGCTTCAATCAGCGCATCCAGCTTGCGTGCATCGCTCACAAAGGCGCGAATGCCCTCCGAGAGCTTTTCACTCGCCATGGCGTCTTCGTTCAACAAGAAGCGGAAACTTTGCTCATCACAAGGCAGGGCTTCAGGTTTGCTGGCCTGTGCGATATCAGGCGTCAGCGCGGGCTCCAGACTGCCTTGCGTATCGCTCAAACTAGCGAGCAGTTCTGGGCTGATTGTCAGCAGATCGCAGCCCGTAAGAGCCAAGATCTGACCTGTGTTGCGAAAGCTTGCGCCCATAATTTCGGTTTTGATCCCAAAATACTTGTAGTAGTTGTAAATCCGAGTAACCGACTCCACGCCTGGGTCGTTTTTGCCGCTACGTGCTGCTTCGTCCCACGCGCTCCCTTGCTGTTTTTTGTGCCAGTCGTAAATGCGGCCGACAAAAGGCGAAATCAGCTGAACGCGGGCATCCGCACACGCGACGGCTTGTGACAACGAGAACAGCAAGGTCAGGTTGCAGCGAATCCCCTCAGATTCGAGTACCCGGGCGGCTTGAATGCCTTCCCAAGTGGCGGCCACCTTGATCAATACGCGATTGCGCCCGAAACCTGCTTTTTCATAAAGCGCCATGATCCGTCTGGCGCGATCAATCGTGCCGCGGGTATCAAAAGAGAGTCTCGCATCCACTTCGGTCGAAACACGACCGGGAACGATGCTAAGGATTTCCTTGCCAAAAGACACGAGCAACTGATCAACGATCTCGTCGAGTGGTGCTTTTGGGTGCGCTTTAACGCAGTTCGCCAGCATGGGGCGATACGCCTCTTGTTGCACCGCTTTGAGAATCAGGGACGGATTTGTGGTGGCATCGGTGGGCTGATACCGTTTCATCCCCTCAAAGTCGCCTGTATCGGCTACAACAGTAGTATAGGTACGTAAAGATTCGAGAAGACTGGCCATCGGGTTATACTTCCAAGGTTTGCTTACAAGATTTTAATGCCGGGGTTAATTGTGCTGCCGAATATATTCACTGAAATAGAGCTTAAGAACCCCACAGTTGCGATTCTAGCGCTCGCAGATGGTACCGTGTTTAGAGGCATCTCGATTGGTGCGCCAGGACACACCGTCGGCGAAGTGGTTTTCAACACAGCCATGACAGGATACCAAGAGATCCTGACTGATCCGAGCTACAGTGGTCAGATGGTGACACTGACCTATCCTCACATCGGGAACACGGGGATCAACCTCGAAGACGTTGAATCCACCAAAATCCATGCGTCGGGTCTGATTGTCCGAAATTGTCCGACACGCGTCTCTAATTTCCGTTCGACCCAGTCTTTGCCAGACTACCTCAAGTCCCAGGGCATCGTTGCGATCGCCGAAATCGATACCCGCAAACTGACACGTATCCTTCGGGAAGGCGGAGCGCAGGGCGGCTGCATTTTTGTGGGCGATGATGCCGAGCAGGCACTCAAGCTCGCCGCGGCTTTTCCAGGCATGGCCGGCCAAGACCTAGCCAAGGTTGTCTCTGCCAAGAAAAACGCCAATTGGACTGAGTCTACCTGGCAGCTTGGAGAGGGCTATGGTCATAACGACAGCCAGTCGCCCCATGTCGTTGCCTATGATTTTGGTGTCAAATCCAATATCCTGCGTTTGCTCGCAGAGCGTGGCTGCCGCATCACTGTAGTACCTGCCCAGACGACAGCCGAGCAAGTATTTGCGCTCAACCCAGACGGTGTGTTCCTGTCTAACGGACCAGGCGACCCAGAGCCTTGCGACTATGCGATTGAGGCCACCAAGGTCTTTCTCGAGCGCAAATTACCGATGTTCGGTATCTGCCTGGGTCAGCAGGTCATGGGCCTGGCGCTCGGTGCCAAGGCCGTCAAGATGAAAACAGGCCACCATGGCTCGAACCACCCGGTTCAGGAGCTGTCCAGCGGCCGCGTTTTTATCACTGCCCAGAACCATGGTTTCGCGGTAGATGCCCAGACCTTGCCTGCTAATGCGCGCGTCACGCATATTTCACTGTTTGACGGCACGCTGCAGGGCTTTGAGCTCACCGACCGTCCGGCCTTTTGTTTTCAAGGGCACCCCGAAGCCAGCCCCGGACCACACGATATCGTGGTCCTGTTCGATCAATTCATGAGCCTGATGGCCGGTAAAAAATAAAGAGTCACCATGCCCAAGCGTACAGACCTAAAAAGTATTCTCATTATTGGCGCAGGCCCGATCATCATCGGACAAGCCTGCGAGTTCGACTACTCCGGTGCTCAGGCTTGCAAAGCCCTGAAAGCAGAGGGTTTTCGCACCATTCTGGTCAACAGCAACCCAGCGACCATCATGACCGACCCCGAGACGGCCGATGTCACCTACATCGAACCGATCACGTGGCAGGTTGTTGAAAAAATTATCGAGAAAGAGCGTCCCGACGCAGTCTTGCCCACCATGGGTGGACAAACCGCGCTGAACTGCGCGCTCGATCTCGACAAGCATGGCGTACTAAAAAAGTACAACGTCGAGTTGATTGGTGCGAATGCGCACGCCATTGAAAAAGCCGAAGACCGCCAGAAATTCAAAGTCGCCATGACTGCGATCGGACTCGAGTCCGCAAAATCTGGCGTCGCCCATAGTCTCGAAGAGGCCTGGGAAGTACAAAAACGCATCGCAATTGAGATTGGCACCTCCGGTTTCCCGGCCGTTATCCGCCCAAGCTTCACGCTCGGTGGCAGCGGCGGTGGTATCGCTTACAACGCCGAAGAGTTCGAAACGATTTGTCGTCGCGGCCTCGAGGCTTCCCCCACCAGCGAGCTGTTGATCGAGGAGTCTCTGCTCGGTTGGAAGGAGTTCGAGATGGAGGTCGTGCGCGATAGCGCGGACAACTGCATCATCGTCTGCTCAATCGAGAACCTTGATCCCATGGGTGTGCACACGGGCGATTCCATTACCGTGGCACCCGCGCAGACGCTGACTGACAAAGAATATCAAATCATGCGTAACGCCTCGATTGCGGTGTTGCGTGAGATCGGTGTCGATACCGGTGGCTCCAACGTTCAGTTTGCGGTCAATCCTGAGAATGGCCGGATGATCGTGATCGAGATGAATCCTCGCGTGTCGCGCTCTTCTGCGCTGGCCTCCAAGGCAACCGGTTTTCCGATTGCCAAAGTGGCGGCTCGTCTCGCAGTGGGTTACACACTCGACGAGCTCAGAAACGAAATCACGGGTGGCGCAACCCCAGCCTCTTTTGAGCCGACTATTGATTACGTCGTCACCAAGGTGCCACGTTTCGCGTTTGAAAAATTTCCGACTGCCGATGCGCGTCTGACCACACAGATGAAGTCCGTGGGCGAGGTGATGGCAATTGGTCGTACTTTCCAGGAGTCGTTCCAGAAAGCCTTGCGTGGTCTGGAAGTCGGCGTGGATGGTCTGAATCAAAAGACAACGGATCGTGAAAAAATTCAAATCGAACTCGGCGAACCAGGTCCCGAGCGGATCTGGTATGTGGGCGATGCGTTTGCCCAAGGCTTCTCGCTCGATGAAGTGCATCAGCTGACCAAAATTGATCCGTGGTTTTTGGCCCAGATCAAAGAAATCGTCGATATCGAGCTGGCACTCGAGCAACGCACACTCGCCGACTTGGATGTTGAGACGTTGCTGCAGCTCAAGCGTCGCGGTTTTTCCGATCGTCGT
The DNA here is from genome assembly GCA_030653405.1 of Zwartia sp. Taxonomy (GTDB): domain Bacteria; phylum Pseudomonadota; class Gammaproteobacteria; order Burkholderiales; family Burkholderiaceae_B; genus Zwartia. The sequence continues at coordinate 16,271 of JAURZO010000126.1, forward strand.
CTGGCCTTCTTGCTCGACACAGTCGAAGGCGAGGTCCGCAAGCTGCGTCACCAATACAATGTTCGTCCCGTCTATAAACGCGTGGATACTTGCGCGGCAGAGTTCGCGACCAACACCGCCTATTTGTATTCCACCTACGAGCAAGAGTGCGAAGCAGAACCAACGGATCGTAAAAAGATCATGGTGCTGGGCGGTGGACCGAACCGAATCGGCCAAGGCATCGAGTTCGATTACTGCTGCGTGCATGCGGCACTCGCGCTGCGTGAAGACGGTTACGAGACCATCATGGTCAACTGCAACCCCGAGACCGTGTCGACCGATTACGATACCTCCGATCGTCTCTACTTTGAGCCACTGACTCTCGAAGACGTGCTTGAGATCGTCCATAAGGAAAAACCGATTGGCATCATCGTTCAATACGGTGGCCAGACGCCTTTGAAGCTTGCGCGTGCGCTCGAAGCCAACGGTGCGCCCATTATTGGCACGAGCCCCGAGTCGATTGATGTGGCCGAGGACCGTGAGCGTTTCCAGAAGCTCCTCAACAAGCTCAATCTGCGTCAGCCGCCTAACCGCACAGCGCGTACCGAGAGCGAGGCGCTGAACCATGCCCAGGAGATTGGTTATCCACTCGTCGTGCGCCCAAGCTATGTGCTGGGTGGTCGCGCCATGGAAATCGTTCATGAGCAAAACGATCTGGAGCGTTACATGCGCGAAGCGGTCAAGGTCAGCAATGACTCACCTGTACTGCTTGATCGCTTTCTGAATAACGCTATTGAGATCGACGTCGATTGTTTGTGCGATGGACAGGCTGTGTTTATTGGTGGCGTGATGGAGCACATCGAGCAGGCGGGCGTGCATTCGGGCGATTCAGCCTGCTGCTTGCCGCCGTATTCCTTGTCTCCCGAGATGACCGAGGAAATCAAGCGCCAGACAGCATTGATGGCGCGTGCGTTGAACGTGAAAGGCCTGATGAACGTACAGTTTGCCGTACAAAATGGCGATGTGTATGTCCTTGAGGTCAATCCGCGTGCTTCCCGCACTGTGCCTTTTGTCTCCAAGGCAACCGGTCTGCAACTAGCCAAGATTGCTGCTCGCGCAATGGCGGGCCAGACCCTTGCCTCACAAGGCATCACCAAAGAAGTCATTCCACATTACTTCTCTGTCAAAGAAGCCGTCTTCCCCTTTGTGAAGTTCCCAGGTGTCGACACGATTCTCGGACCCGAGATGAAGTCAACCGGTGAGGTGATGGGCGTCGGTGAGACGTTCGGTGAGGCTTTTGTTAAGTCCCAAATGGCGGCAAGCGTCAACTTGCCGACTTCAGGCACGGCCTTCATTAGCGTCAAAAATCAGGACAAGCCCAAGGCTGTCGAGGTCGCACGCGGTCTCCATGGCTTGGGTTTCAAAGTCGTCGCGACACGCGGCACCGCGACCGCTATCCAAGCAGCGGGTATTCCGGTGGTGCTCGTCAACAAGGTCGCCGAAGGCCGTCCGCATATTGTCGATATGTTGAAAAATGGCGAAGTGTCCCTCGTCATCAATACCGTCGAAGAACGTCGCAATGCGATCACGGATTCGCGGGCGATCCGCACGCAGTCTTTAGCGGCTCGGGTGACCTACTACACCACCATTGCCGGCGCGCTTGCTGCAGTCGAGGGTATGCAGTACCTGCGTGAAGGCCTTGGTATCAAGGTGTACTCACTTCAGGATCTGCACCGTTCCCTTGTTTCATAAACGGCGCTTCATGGATGGCGCTTACTAGATGAAAATGCTTGACCGCGCTTCTTAAACGTCGCGCTCGTCTCTTAATGATCCTTTAAGGCGAACTGGCTGATGATTCTCCCCTACACCGGATTGCGTGTTCTAGACATCAGCCAGGGCATTGCAGGTCCTTACTGCGCGCATATCCTCTGGCAACAGGGCGCGGATGTCATCAAGGTCGAGCCGCCAGCGGGCGATTGGATTCGTTTTGTTGGCGTGATGAACGGCGAACACAGTGCCTACGGGATTCAGAACAGCGCGGGCAAGAAAGCGCTGGCGTTGGATGCTCGCACGGATACCGGCAAGAAGATTCTGCTCGACATGGCTCTGCAGGCTGATGTCGTTGTGCAAAATTTTCGGCCAGGCGTGGCCGACCGGATGGGCGTTGGCTACAAAACACTCTCTCAACTCAAACCTGACTTGGTCTATGTGTCGATCACAGGCTACGGTCCGGACGGCCCCTACGCCGATGCGCCCGCCACGGATTCGGTGATGCAGTCCGATAGTGGTCTGATGTTTTCCAATCAGGATGAGCACGGCACACCGCGCCGCATTGGTCTCCTGGCCGCCGACGTCATGACAGGCCTGTATGCCTCGCAGGCGGCGGCCACCGCCTTATATCAACGCCTGGCGCGCAAGCAGGGCACGCACGTCGAGGTCAGCCTGTTTGAAGCCTGCACTTCCTTTCAAGGGATGTGTTTTATAGAAGAGGCCATGGCGGGCAGGCGTCCGTTTGGTTCTGTCAGCGCGCCCAATGGAGTGTTCGATACCAGCGATGGCAAAATTTCTGTCGTCACGGTGCATACGCAACATTTTCACAATATTTGTGCTGCGATGGGACGTGATGAATGGCGTACCGATCCGCGCTTTCTCGACAATAAAATTCGCTTTGAAAATCGTGCTGCCCTGCATGAGATGATGGCGCAGCTTCTGCGTCAACAGACCACGGCCTATTGGCTTGAGTCGTTCAAAAAACACGATGTATTGCATTCAGCGGTGCGCGATTATCAGGGTGTCCTGAATCACCCTCAAGCCCAGCACCTTAATTTTGTCCAGCAACTTGAGCAGCAGGGCGTGGGCACCTTGCCCTATATCGGTCTGCCTACGCATCCTTATCGCCGACCTGTCGAGAGTGCCCCGCGCATTGGCGAGCATTCGGCAGAGATCCTTCAGCAGATGGGACTCACTCAGGAGGCGATCGAGCAGTTGATTGCCTCAGGTGTTGTTAAGCAGGCAGGTCGTTAATTCGTGGCGGTGTTCATTACCGGAGCCAGCAGCGGACTGGGTGCTGCACTGGCGCGCGAGTATGCTGCTCAGGGGCACGTGCTGGGGTTGCTCGCGCGACGCGGAGAGCGGCTCCAAGAATTGGCCTCAGTCCTTCCCGGCGCACACCATCTCTATGTGGTGGATGTGTGCGATCGCGAGGCTCTGCACGCGGCAGCGCAAGATTTCCTTCAAAAGGTCGGACAGGTTGATATTGTGATTGCCTCTGCCGGGATCAGTGCCGGTACATTGACCGAACAGCAAGCGGACTTTGATGTGTTCAAAGCGATTTTTGAAACCAATGTGATGGCCACGGTGTCGACGTTCGAGCCATTTATTTCACCTATGCAACAGGCACGTGCCGGCACTTTGGTGGGCATTGCAAGTGTGGCGGGTGTGCGTGGCCTGCCAGGTGCCGGAGCCTATAGCGCCTCTAAATCTGCAGTCGTCACCTATTGCGAAAGCTTGCGCCTCGAGCTCAAACCATGTGGTGTGCATGTTGTCACGATTGCGCCGGGCTACATCAAAACAGAAATGACGGCCAAAAATCCGTACAGCATGCCGTTTTTACTGGATGCGGAGGTCTTTGCCCGTCGGGCGGTGCGCGCGATCGCGCGGCACAACACTTACGTGGTGATCCCCTGGCAAATGGGCATCGTGGGAAAAATCATGCGGGCTCTGCCAGACTGGCTTTACGACCGACTGGCGGTGAACGCGCCGCGGAAGCCCAGGCGCACCAAAGAATAGTTTTGTTTGCTGCCCGACCGTCAATTTGCTATCAACTTAGGGCGTGACATCGTTCTTTGACGAGTCACCAAGGTGCTCCACTTCACCCCAACTTATAATTTTCCAGGCCTCAGGCGAGACGCTCAGACGATTGAGGCTGGCATTGAGCAGAGGTGCCTTGCGATCGGCTTGCAGGCTCACCTGGCTGGCATGACGCCAGATGATATCCATCGCACCACCATGGCTCACCACCATAATGCGCTCGT
>JAURZO010000023.1 GCA_030653405.1 Zwartia sp.
CGGATTTGATCCTGTCATCACTTGCGCCGCATTGCGTACTACATTTAATAGAGCTTGCATCAAACGTGCTGGGTCTGCACGAAACTCTGGCATCGAGGCATCATAGTCACGTACCAGAGCAACTTCGCGAAACTCCGCGCGTACCAGTGCGCATACTCTTTCGCATACTTCGTGTATGTTCACTTGTTGCCACTGAACAGGCATACGTTGCGGTGCGGCGAGGCGATCCACCAGAGCCTGCAGTCGATCTGCCTCAGAAATGATGACGCGGGTGTACTCCTGTAATGCAGGATCGGGCAGCTCTGACTCGAGAAGTTGCGCTGCACCGCGCAAGCCGCCAAGTGGATTCTTAACTTCATGCGCCAGATTACGTAACAACTCGTGTTGCGTCTCAATCTCATCAACAAGGCGAATGCTACGATCGACCAGCACGCGCTGTTCGATGTCTTTAATTTCGAGCAATGCCGCCCAAGGCTTATTGGATAAAGCTATTGAAGTCACTCCGACCTCAACTGTTTCTGTGCCGCGACGGGTCCGAGCAAACTGACGACAATCGTCAACCTCTCCAGCACACGCCTGCCGGATAGATTGTTCAAGCGCAGAATCTCGTTCAAACAGAAACGCAGCCGGCAAACCAATCAGATGGCGCCGGGAACGTCCAAACATCATTTCTGCTGCAGAATTTGCCTGCACTACCTCGCCGTTTGTGTTGAGCAACAGAACCGTTGTGGCGAGCAAGTCAAAGGCTTCAATGAGGATCATGGGTATCGGGCCGGGAGGCCCGACCCCAAGTTTTGTCGGCAGATTAAAGGCTGTAGTACATATCGAATTCGACCGGATGCGTGGTCATGCGTAGACGATTCACTTCATTCATCTTCAACTCGACATATGCATCCAACATCTCATTCGTAAACACACCACCACGTGTCAAGAACTCACGATCTGCGTTCAATGCTTCAAGCGCTTGCTCGAGCGAGCTGCACACTGTGGGGATCTTTGCATCTTCCTCAGGTGGCAAATCATACAAATTCTTGTCAGCAGGGTCGCCGGGATGGATCTTGTTCTGAACACCATCCAGACCCGCCATCATCAGTGCTGAGAATGCGAGGTATGGATTGGCCAGTGGATCTGGAAAACGCGCCTCAATACGACGACCCTTGGGGTTCGCCACGTGAGGAATACGAATCGAAGCAGAGCGGTTACGTGCCGAGTAAGCAAGTTTGACTGGCGCTTCGTAATGAGGAACCAAACGCTTGTACGAGTTAGTACCCGGGTTTGTAATCGCGTTCAACGCACGTGCATGCTTGATGATTCCGCCGATGTAATACAAAGCGAACTCTGACAAACCTGCATAGCCATTGCCTGCGAACAAGTTCTGACCGTCTTTCCAAATGGACTGGTGCACGTGCATACCAGAACCGTTGTCACCCACGATCGGCTTAGGCATGAATGTTGCCGTTTTGCCGTAGGCATGCGCCACGTTATGAATGGTGTACTTCATGATCTGGTTCCAGTCAGCGCGCTTGACCAGCGTGCTGAACCTCGTGCCAATTTCGAGCTGCCCTGCGCCTGCCACTTCGTGGTGATGGACTTCGACGGGAATGCCAGCTTCTTCTAGCAAAATACACATTTCCGAGCGCATATCCTGCATCGAGTCGACAGGGGGGACTGGGAAGTAGCCGCCCTTGACACGTGGACGATGTGCCAGATTGCCGCCTTCGTTGTCTGAGCTGGATGACCAGAAACCTTCGTCAGACTTGATTTTGACGTGGCAGCCGGACATGTCGTCGCCCCAAGTCACGCCATCGAACACAAAGAACTCTGGCTCTGGGCCAAAAAAGGCTGTGTCACCTAAACCGCTTGACTTAAGGTAGGCTTCTGCGCGCTTGGCGAGCGAGCGAGGATCGCGCTCATAACCTTTCATATCCGAAGGCTCGACCACATCGCACGTGATGATCATGGTCGATTCTTCACGGAAGGGATCCATGTGAGCGGTGTCCGCATCTGGAATCAACAGCATGTCGGAGGCTTCAATACCTTTCCAGCCTGCGATCGAAGAACCATCAAATGCATGGCCATCGGTGAATTTTTCTTCACCCATCTGGCTCACTGGCACGGTGACGTGCTGCTCTTTGCCAAGGGTGTCGGTGAAACGGAAATCGACAAACTTCACTTCGCTTTCGGCAATCTTCTTCAGAACGTCTTGAGGGGTGCTCATTATTTGACTCCGCTAAAAAAATATGTGGAAAAAGCTATCTAAAAAATCAGGCAGACAAAAGCTCTGCTGCATGAATACCTTAAAGCAAAAACTATGCCAAGACTAATCCTAGGGGAGACGCCCTGTTTGGGCGCACACATTTGCACTATTTTAGTGCCGATGCACCAAAAGATGCACCGTATTGGTGATTGAATAACGACGTCTTATAAAAATACGCTCTGTAATTCATTCAGAAATCGCCAACCTATTTCAGTCGCCTGCAGTCTTGAAGGATCAGCTGTCAGTAGTTTTTTTTGCCGCGCGATCTCTAATTGAGAGGCAATACTGGCGAAGTCCAGGCCTGTTCGCTCGTAAAATAAACTTAATGGTACTCCCTCTCGCAGGCGCAGCGCATTCAGCATGAACTCAAAGGGCAAGTCAGAAAGTGGAACCACTCTTTTTTCAGACAGCTGCGACCCGTTTCGATTCACGCTCGCCTCCATCCAGCTTTCGGGACTGCGGATCCGGACTTCACGCTGAATCTTGTCAGGGAAAGAGACTTTGCCATGCGCGCCGGGACCTAGCCCAAGATAGTCACCAAACTGCCAATAATTGACATTATGTTTTGCGCGTGCACCCGGTCGCGCAAATGCAGAGACCTCATAGCGTTCAAATCCAGCCTGTCCAAGAAGTGACTCAATCCCCTCCTCCATCGCAACACCAACATCATCGTCAGGCAGAACGGGGGGGAATTTCGCAAAAACTGTATTGGGCTCAAGCGTCAGTTGGTATATTGACAGATGGTCTGTACCATATGAAAGCGCCTCGCGAACATCTGTCATACAAGCATCGACAGTCTGCCCAGGCAATCCAAACATTAAATCAAGATTGACTCGTCCCACGGCCGACATCGCCATCTCAACTGCGCGACGAGCTTGATGTCCATCGTGCACACGCCCCAGTTTTTTCAACTGTGCGTCATCAAAAGTCTGAATGCCCAGAGAAATACGGTTAACTCCGCTAGCAGCGTACGCTTTAAAGCGCTCTGCTTCAGATGCGCCAGGATTCGCCTCAAGTGTGACCTCGGCATCGGGCCAAAGATTGAAATGCGACCGCAACATTGCCATCAATCGATCGACCGCAGAGGCGGATAGCAAACTCGGGGTGCCACCCCCTATGAACACAGTGTGGACTTGTCTGCCCCATACATCCGGTAGCGACTGTTCAATGTCTGCTTGTAATGCTTCGAGGTAGCGCTCCTCGGGAATCTGTGCGGGGGCCTCATGGGAGTTAAAGTCGCAATATGGGCATTTCCTAACACACCAAGGCACATGAATGTAAAGAGAGAGCGGTGGCAGTGAGGCTAAAAGACTCCCTCGCCTTTGAGATCCTGACGACTCTTTGCCTAATGTGTCCGCTTGAGAGTTTTGTGATGAAGGGGTCCAGCCTTCGACGCGAATCGGAATTGTACGGATCATTGGGAGACCGCCCCGGGAAAAGCCAAGCCTCGTTCATGCAATTGTGCGAGAAGCTTTTTCATGGCCTGACCTCGGTGACTGATCTGGTTCTTAAGAGTCGGCTCAAGTTCCGCGACAGTACAACTTTGTTCAGGCAAGTAAAAGTGGGGGTCATAACCGAAGCCGTGCTGACCATTTGGCGTGTCTACAATTTGGCCATACCAATTCGCCTCGGCAATGATAGGCTGAGGATCATCAGGGCGAGTTAAAAAAACCAATACCGCCACATACCAAGCTGAACGGTCAGCGACGTGGCTCAGCATACGAACAAGTTTTTGATTATTAGCCAGGTCAGAACGCTCGCCATGCTCTTCTTGAGCATAACGCGCAGACAAAATGCCGGGTGCACCATCCAGGGCACGCACACACAACCCTGAATCGTCTGCAATGGCAGCCATGCCGGATAACGCACTCGCATGACGGGCTTTTGCTAAGGCGTTTTCAACGAAAGTCGGGTGCGGCTCAGGCGCATCAGGAATCTTTAACTGCCCTTGCGGAATCACAGTCAGCCCTAAAGGGGCCAACAGTGATTCAAATTCTCTTAATTTACCGGCATTACCCGATGCAACAACAACCGATTTCAACATAAAGTCGCCTAAGTGGAACTGGATGTGGTGACATCCTCAATCAACATATTCACCAGGTCACGTGCGAAGCTTGGCAATTGTTCAAGGTTACGCACACAGATCTGAAGTTTTCGCTCGGACCAATCATCCGATAAACGAACCAGCTTGATATTTAAGCGCTGGGCATAGCGTTTGGCGACTAACTCTGGCACGACACCGATCCCCACACCTGCCTCGATCATTCGACAAACAGCCTCGAAACTACCCACTTCGACACGAAATCTAAACGGATAACCGAGCTTGTCAGCGGCTTGAATCAAAAAGGCGTGTATGGCACTCCATTCAGATAGTCCGACATATTCATAGGCAAGCGTATCTGAAAACGCGACATCTTTAAGCTCACTCAATAGGTGATCTTCAGGGGTAACCAACACCAGCCTATCTTCACGGTAAGGCAAATACTCTAAATCCGAACCAGCGGGTTTACCAGCAACAATACCAATATCGGCCGAGCCCTCTGAAACTGCCTTGATGACCAGATAACTCAATCGTTCGCGCAACTCAACGGTCACATCTGGATGCGAAGCGAGGTAGCGACTCAGGACAGCAGGCATAAATTCGGTCATTGCGGTGGTATTGGCGAGCATGCGAACCTGACCTTTAATGCCGCGTGCGTACTCGTGAATATCTCCGCGCAAATGATCAATTTGGCGTAAAACAAGCCTGGCATGACGTAAAAAAGCCTCTCCGGAGGGCGTCAAGGTCACACCTTGGCTATTTCGATGAAAAAGCCTAGTCCCGAAGTGGTCTTCTAAATTTTTGACACGATTACTAGCGGCCGGAAGTGATAAGTGTGACTTTTCCGCGCCACGCGTCAAACTGCTTGCATCACCTATATTGACAATGAGTTGTAAATCCGTCAGGTCAAAATGGTTAGCCATAGGGGTAGCGGTCTCTTAATCAATGAAAAAGCCCGGGTTAACTAAACGTCAATAGTCAATCCGGACGCCGTGGGGCACATTAGTGGCTGTTTAACACCTGCCATCATAAGACAATCATGAGCGCCAAAACTGATCAATACCAAGATATCCGCGACGCTATTAAGGATCTCTGTAAACAATTTCCAGATGAATACTTCCGCAAAGTAGACGAAGTCCGGGGCTATCCGGAAGAGTTCGTCAACGCATTGACGAAAGCGGGCTGGATGGCGGCCTTGATTCCTCAGGAGTACGGTGGCTCAGGACTCGGCCTGACCGAAGCCTCTGTCATTATGGAAGAAATCAATCGCTGCGGCGGTAATTCGGGCGCCTGCCACGGTCAGCTTTACAACATGGGCACCTTGTTGCGCCACGGATCGGCTGAACAAAAAAACTTCTATCTCCCCAAAATTGCCGCGGGCGAACTACGCCTGCAGTCAATGGGGGTCACTGAGCCGACCACGGGTACAGACACCACCAAAATTAAAACCACAGCAGTCCGCAAGGGTGACCGCTATGTCATCAACGGACAAAAAGTCTGGATTTCCCGCATTCAACATTCAGACCTGATGATCTTGTTGGCGCGCACAACACCGATCGATCAAGTCACCAAGAAGACCGAAGGCATGTCCATTTTTATTGTTGATTTGCGCGAAGCCATTGGTAAGGGTTTGACCGTGCGTCCAATACTGAATATGGTCAACCATGAAACAAACGAGTTATTTTTTGATAATCTGGAAATTCCTGCTGAAAATCTGATCGGCGAGGAAGGTAAAGGCTTTAAGTACATTCTGGATGGCTTGAATGCCGAACGCGCACTCATCGCTGCAGAATGCATAGGTGATGGGTATTGGTTCATTGACCGTGTCACAGCCTACGTAAAAGACCGCATCGTCTTTGGCCGCCCAATCGGCCAAAATCAGGGTGTTCAATTCCCGATTGCCCGTGCGCATATCAACGTTGAGGCTGCAAGCGTGATGCGCTACGAAGCCTGCCGTCTGTTTGACGCCAATGAAGCCTGCGGTGCGCAAGCCAATATGGCTAAGCTGCTGGCAGCGGATGCTTCATGGGAAGCGGCCAACGCTTGTTTACAATTTCATGGCGGCTTTGGCTTTGCTTGCGAGTACGATGTTGAGCGTAAATTCCGCGAAACTCGCCTGTATCAAGTGGCACCGATTTCAACGAACCTAATTTTGTCTTATGTCGCTGAACATATTCTCGGCCTACCACGTTCCTTTTAAAGGAGAGCATGATGACTGCTGCACAATCAACCGCTAGCGCAACAATATTGCACCCTAGCGCCGAACTTGCCAAATTCTCATCCGAACTGAAATACTCGGACATCCCTGAGTCCGTTCGCTTGCGCTGTGAAGACTTGTTTCTTGACACACTTGCCTCGATTCTTGCAGGATCTTCAGCACGCGCAGTGAAATCGATGGCCAAGTACGCAGAACTCATGGGGCCTGCCGAAGGTAAATCAGAGGACTTTGTTAACCGACGTCTGACTTCACCCGTTTTTGCCGCAATGGTGAATGCAGCGGCTGCGCACGTTGTCGAGCAAGATGATGTGCATAATGGTTCGGTGTTTCATCCTGCAGCAGTCGTGTTCCCTCCTGCGCTGGCAGTCGCGCAATCCATTGGCGCGTCAGGTGAAGAGTTCATCACAGCAGCCGTTGCAGGATACGAAGTCGGTATCCGTATCGGCGAGTTTCTTGGCCGTTCACATTACAAAATTTTCCATACAACCGGCACCGCTGGCACTGTCGCCGCAGCTGTAGCGGTGGGACGTTTACTTAAGCTTAATCCTGAGCAGATGCTCAATGCGATTGGTTCAGCGGGCACGCAGGCTGCGGGACTTTGGGAGTTCTTGCGTGACGCGGCCGACTCGAAGCAGCTACATACGGCGCATGCGGCCTCTGCAGGCCTGACTGCAGCCTATCTGGCTCAGGATGGTTTCACAGGTGCACGGCGTATTTTGGAGGGCGTGCAGGGCATGGCTGCTGGAATGTCTACCGATGCCGATCCCGCTAAGTTGACGGATCGTCTTGGCGTGCGTTGGGCTCTACCTGAAACATCATTCAAATATCACGCCTCATGTCGACACACGCACCCAGCCGCCGATGCACTGCAACAGGCCATGAAACAACATGGCTTGAAAGCCAGTGACATTGCGTCCGTTATTACGCATGTTCACCAAGGTGCGATTGACGTATTAGGGCCAGTGACAGATCCTCAGACCGTTCATCAGTCAAAATTCTCGATGGGTACTGTACTTGCTTTAATTGCCCTGCGTAACTCAGCAGACTTGGCCGGCTTTGACCAGGCACTCAAAGACGGCGCAGTTGCGACTTTCCGCGACAAGGTCACCATGGAGCTCGACGAAGAGGTCGATACCGCCTATCCACAGCGTTGGATTGGTAAAGTCACTGTTAAGACAACTGACGGTCGTACGTTGACGGGAAGAGTCGATGAGCCTAAAGGTGATCCTGGCAACTCATTGTCGCGTCCTGAAATCGAAGAAAAAACTTTGCGTCTGGGCACCTATCAAGGTGCCGCATCAGAAGCACAGGTCAAACAACTCACACAAACTGTCTGGGGTATTAGTCACCAGGCAAAGTTAGGTCGTTTACTCGCCGCGTGAAAACAACAACAAAAGAGGAGACATTGATGATGCGTTTAAAAAACAAAGTAGCAATCGTAACGGGTGCAGCGAGTGGTTTTGGTGCTGAAATTGCTCGCAGCTATGCGCGCGAAGGTGGCAAGGTTGTGATCGCTGATCTCAACGAGGTCGGAGCACAAAAAGTCGCTGATGAGATTGGTTCAGCCGCTGTTGCGATCAAATGCGATGTCAGCCAACGACCTGACATCGATCGAGCCGTGAAAGCCGCGATGGATCATTTTGGTTCTGTCGATATCGTAGTCAATAACGCGGGTTTTACGCATAAAAATCAGCCATTCCTGAATGTTGACGAGGCAACCTACGATCGTTGCTTTGACGTGAATGTCAAAGCTATCTATCACATGATCAATGCTGTTGTGCCGATGATGCGCGCCAGAAAATCCGGCTGCAATATTAATGTACGCTCAACGGCTGGTATGCGCCCTCGGCCTGGATTGACGTGGTACAACGCGTCCAAAGGCGCAGCCAATTTGCTTTCGAAATCACTTGCTGTCGAACTGGCAGGCGACAATATTCGAGTCAACGTGATTTGTCCTGTCATGGGCGACACCGGTATGCTGGGTGATTTTATGGGTGTCCCAGATACACCAGAAAATCGCGCCCGTTTTATTGCCACCATTCCCATGGGGCGGCTCAGCGTACCGCGTGATATCGCGAATGCGGCAGTATTTTTAGCGTCTGAAGAGGCCTCGTTTTTGACGGGCCTCGAGCTTCCAGTAGACGGTGGTCGAACGATTTAAGAGGGCAAAATTTCAGATCTTCAAAAGGTCAGCTCTCGCGAGCGGCCTTTTGTTTTTCTTTAAGTTCCAAAATACCTTTTTCCGCAAGACTCAATAAAGCGTTAAGCTCATTGCGGTCAAAGGCGTGACCCTCAGCAGTCCCCTGCACCTCGACATAACGGCCGGCCCCAGTCATCACAACGTTCATGTCTGCGTCGCAGCCAGAGTCTTCAGGGTAATCAAGATCGAGGGTTGGGAAACCATCTACCATTCCGACAGAGATCGCGGCCACCGAGTCCTTGAGAGGATTTTGCGTAATGATGCCCTTTTTGAGCAAGCCCTCCACAGCATCGGCGACTGCGATCCAAGCACCGGTGATACTTGCGCAACGGGTACCACCGTCGGCCTGCAGCACGTCACAGTCGACCTGAATAGTTCGCTCACCAAGCGCGTCCATATCCATTACTGCACGCAGGCTGCGGCCGATCAGACGTTGGATTTCTTGTGTACGGCCTGACTGTTTGCCTCGTGCAGCCTCGCGATCAGAGCGTGTATGGGTTGATCTGGGCAACATCCCGTATTCGGCAGTCACCCAACCCTGACCTTGGCCCTTGAGGAACGGAGGGACCTTTTCCAAAACACTGGCCGTACACAGGACATGGGTTTCGCCCATACAGAACAATACTGAACCCTCGGCGTAACGCGTGAAATGACGCTGTACTTTAACGGTGCGCAACTCATCTAAATTTCTACCTGATGGACGACCTTTGCTAGTGCTAGTATTTGACACGTTGAGCTCTCACGTACATTGACTCTTGTTAACTTTCGGACAGACCATGATGGAGCTACTCCACCCTAGCCCTGTATATCAGCGTAACAGTATACGCAGCGCACAAGGCGCTGTCTTGCTGACGCTCATGCTTAATGTCATCGGACTATCTACCGTTTTACCCCTCCAGGTCCGCGCGCAGACAGAGAATGTCGCTGTCACACGCTATGACAATGCCATGGAAATCTTTCATCCAGTAAGAGCCACAGGTGGGATGGTTGCAACCGAGCAGAGACTGGCAAGTGCGGTGGGGGCTGACATTCTGCTTCAAGGTGGAAATGCGATTGATGCTGCAGTGGCCGTTGGTTTCGCGCTCGCAGTCGTCCTCCCGAATGCCGGCAATCTTGGGGGTGGAGGCTTTATGCTGATACGGGATGCGAAGCGAGGTGAAATTGTCGCACTTGATTTTCGAGAGACTGCACCTGCTGCGGCGCGTCACAACATGTTTCTCAATCAAACCGGTGAAGTCATTCCCGGAAAATCGACCCGAACACCCTACTCCGTTGCTGTGCCTGGATCCGTGGCCGGATTAATCTTTGCGTCCAAGCATTACGGCAGTTTGTCACTTGAAAAACTGCTAGAACCTGCAATCAGACTGGCAGAAGAAGGCTTCGACGTCAGTCCAGTCCTTGCCCAGCAATTCAGCCTGCAACGTGCGCATCTCGAGCGTTGGCCTTCAACGCGAGAGGTATTTTTTAAACAAAAAATTGGGACGCCACCCTGTGAGCTTTCGGCCTGTCCATCGTCAAGCCTCACAACATACTCGGCTGGCGAACGCCTCATTCAAAAGGACTTGGCGCAAACATTACGCCTCATCGCAGAACACGGCGAGAGCGGTTTTTACAAAGGCCGTGTGGCACACGCGATTGTCGAAACACTGGAGAGCGCAGATCAACCCATTACGTTGGATGACCTCGCAGGCTATCGCACGATTAAACGTGCGCCCATTCACGGTATATATCGAGGCTTTGATATCTATTCCATGCCGCCACCGAGTTCGGGCGGCGTGCATTTAATCCAAATGCTCAATCTGCTCGAAAAGTATCCACTTGCAGAGTATGGTGCTGGCAGTGCGAAGACTCTACACTTGATTGCAGAAAGTGCAAGGCTCGCCTATGCGGACCGAGCAACCCACCTTGGTGATCCTGATTTTGTGAACGTCCCCATGAAGGGATTGACCTCAAAAGCCTATGCCAATCATCTCAGCCCACTATTGAATCCCGATCGTATGACACCAAGTCAGTTCATCAGGGCGGGTGCGGCGCCAGATTTCGAAAGTGAACAAACGACACATTTTTCGATAATGGATCATAGGGGAAATATCGTGAGTTGCACCTATACCCTTAACCTAAACTTTGGCTCTGGCATTGTTGCTCGGGGAACAGGCGTTTTATTGAATAATGAGATGGATGATTTTTCGGCAAAGCCTGGAGCACCTAATGCGTTCGGGTTACTGGGTGGTCAAGCCAATGCGATCGAGCCTGGCAAACGTCCGTTGAGCTCGATGACCCCAGTGATTATCATGAAAGATCAACAACCCTGGCTCGCCACAGGCACGCCAGGCGGCGCAAGAATCATCACGACCGTTCTACAAACCGTCTTGAACGTAATCGACTTTAAAATGAACATTGCTGAGGCATTGTCTGTGCCCCGGGTGCATCATCAATGGATGCCTGACTATTTGCGCATTGAGCGCGGCATCAGTCCCGACACCGTTCGCATCCTTAAAGATATGGGACATGAGGTTCGTGTGATGCCCACCATGGGTCGCGTACAGACCGTTCAACAGCAATCCGGTGTGCTGTATGGGGCATCGGATCCACGCAACCCCGATGGCGCAGCGATCGGTATAGAGAGAATGCAATGATTAAAAGTATGACCGCTTTCGGAAGCGGTAAATCTGAACACCCATTTGGTACGGTGACTGTGGAACTCAGATCTGTTAACAGCCGGTTTCTTGATGTGCAGTTTCGACTGCCAGATAAGCTGAGACTGGCGGAACACCCGATTAAAGAACGTCTTTCGGCGGAACTGTCACGCGGCAAGGTCGAGGTACGTGCGCACTTTAGCCGGTCACACATCACATCCTCCTCGGAGCTGAGTGAAGAGGTGTTGCTAACCGTGGCGGCACAACTTGCACAAGTCAGAAAAGTCTTACCGGATACCGTTTCGCCTTCATTAGCAGAGCTCTTGAGCTGGGCAGGTGTCCAACAAGCTCAGGTCGACCCCGACCTGTGGCTTGGCGCTTGCAATACAGCTCTCAATCTGGCGTTGACTGAGCTTCAGGCAGGCCGCACGCGCGAGGGCCAACGACTCAGCCACGTCATGCTCGACACTGCGAAACAAGTTGGCAACATCGTGCATGAGATTGAGCAACATATGCCTGCTTTACTCACGACACAAAAAGAGCGCCTTGCACAGAAACTGCGGGAAACCATGCAAAACGCTTTTCCTTCTGGCTTTACGCACATCTCTGGATCAGAATTATCGGAAAGGCTCGCAAACGAATCGAGCTTATTTGCTTTGCGTATTGATGTGGCAGAAGAACTCGCTCGGCTCAAGTCGCATTTGAGCGAGTTGCAGTATTTACTCCAAGACGCGACAGTCACTGGCACCAAAACCAAAGGTTCCGCTGCGCGTGGCAGCGCAGGTAAACGTCTTGATTTTCTTTTTCAGGAAATGAACCGCGAGGCCAATACTTTAGGTTCAAAGGCGGGGAGTCTTGACATGTCTAAAGCCGCCATTGACCTAAAATTACTGATCGAACAGATGAAAGAACAGGCCATGAACATCGAGTAGTGCGTTCATCCACCTGCCGATCAAGGTTGCGCGCTGATTAGCCGCGACCGACAAACGGCATGGTGGTCGCCATGATGGTCACAAACTGAACGTTGGTCTCAAGCGGAAAGCTCACCATTTGACCAATCGTCTGCGCCACATGATTGACGTCCATGCGCGGCTCGACACGCGTCGAGCCGTCAGGCTGGGGCACACCTTTGGTCATGCGCTCGGTCATCGGCGTCGCGGCATTTCCAATATCGATCTGACTGCATGCAATGCGATAGGCACGTGTATCAAGCGAAATGGACTTGGTCAGTCCCGTCACGGCATGCTTAGTTGCCGTGTAACCAATTGAGAATGGTCGCGGGGCATGCGCGGAGATGGATCCGTTATTAATGATCCGACCGCCTTGAGGATTTTGCGACTTCATGATTCGAATGGCCGCCTGGGCGCATAAAAACATACCCGTCAAATTGATGTTGACGATATCTTTCCAGATCTCGACAGGTAAATCTTCGATCGGGACAGGTGGACCACCGCGCCCCGCGTTGTTGAACAACACATCGAGTCTTCCCCAACGCCGCATCACCTCGGCAAAGAGGGCATTGACCGAGGCTTCATCGCTCACATCCGTGACGATGGGATGAAGATTTGCTGCAAAATCACCCCCCTCTTTTTTTGTTTCTTCTAGTGCATCCAGACGACGCCCAGCTAGCGCCACTTGATAGCCAGCAGTCGCTAAATTGATGGCCACTGCACGGCCAATCCCGGAACCCGCACCAGTAATTACTGCAACCTTAAGGTCAGACATTGATATTCCTTAGCTAAATGATTTGCCCGATGATGAGCGTCGACTCAGTGTATAAAAATTAAAAGTATCAGGCTTTCGCGCTTGCAGGACCCGTTTCGATCGGCGCATCAGGCTGGGCGCACCATTCACTCCAAGATCCTCCATACAGTGCCGCCCCGGGTAAGTCTGCAATCTCCATGGCCAACAATAGATGACAAGCAGAAACGCCTGAACCGCAACTCGCGACCACCTCGTTTGCTGGGTGCGTCCCCATTAACGTCAATAATTCAGCGCGTAAAATCTCGGGCTTTTTAAACTGGAAATTTGCATCCAGATTTTCTTTGGAAAATCGACTCAGTGATCCGGGTATATGACCCGCTTTGGGATCCAACGTCTCATTCAAGCCCTGAAAACGATCATTAGGACGACCATCAATGATCACACGATCTGTGCGACCAAGACCCGCACGTACGTCTTTATAGTCGACAGTCTTTGTTAGCGCCGTTGATCGTTTGAAATTACCGCGGGGGCGTGGTGCCGGCACCTCAGTGGTCAGCGCCAGTCCAGCTTGGGTCCACGCGTCAATCGTGCCATCCAGCACTGCAACATTGGCATGACCTACCCAACGCGAACACCACCACATCCGCGCAGCATAAGAACCCCCTGGCGCATCATAGGCAACAATCAACGTGTCTGCATTCACGCCAAGTTCAGCCAAGCTATTCGCCAAGTCATCAGGGTGAGGGAGTGGATGACGGCCATTAGCGCCATTTGGAGTGCTACTTAAGACTTGACCCAGATTGACGTAAATCGCCCCGGGAATATGCCCCGCCTGATAGGCCTTAAGACCCAAGCTTGAATCGACCAGGTCATAGCGACAATCACAAATCAAGACGCTTGAAGCGTCCTGCGCTAATCGGGCTTGGAGTTCTTCGACGGAAATCAAATGAGAGGTCTTCATAACGAATGCGTTCCTTAAGTCGATATTGAAATTCGGCATTGAGTTTGTCTGTTTATAAAGTTATCTGCGTCACGCGTAATCAGTGCAAGCACTCTGCTATGCTTTTAACTTATTTCACTCTTCTCCATTGTCACCTATGTCACTGGTCGCTGGAAACGTTTTTATGGTTGTCGCTCCTAGTGGGGCTGGCAAGTCCAGTTTGGTTAACGCGCTTTTAGCCCGCGATCCGACACTTTGCCTGTCGGTTTCCTGCACGACGCGCGCGCCTCGTTCAGGCGAGATCGATGGGAAAGACTATCGTTTTGTCAGCAAAACTCAGTTTGAGTCCATGCGACAACAGCAACAGCTTTTGGAATGGGCTGAAGTCCACGGTAATTTTTACGGCACACCAAGAGACAAAATTGACCAGGCGGTCGCTTTTGGTCAAGACATCTTGCTTGAAATTGATTGGCAAGGCGCACGTCAGGTCAAAAAACTATTCCCTGAAGCGATTGGTGTTTTTATCTTGCCCCCCTCAATTGCTACGCTCAGAGAACGGCTGACACAGAGAGGTCAGGATGACGATGCCGTCATCGAGCGCCGCATTGAAGCGGCAAGCGAAGAGATTTCGCACGCCCCAGAATTCGAATATGTTATTATTAATCAAGACTTTAGCATTGCTCTGACTCAACTCACCCAAATCATCGAAACGGCTAAGCTGCGCTACCCGCGCCAGTTAGCCCGGCATACTGATTTGTTCAGGTCTTTTGACTTGCTGCCCTGAGTAAGGGCAACCGCTATACTTGACCCTATAACGTTTATTTCACTTTCAAACAGGACTTCCATGGCCCGCATCACCGTTGACGATTGCCTCGAAAAGATTCCAAATCGCTTCAAGCTTACGCTGGCTGCGACGTACCGGGCTCGCGAGCTCGCACAGGGCCACGCCGCACGTCTTGATAGTAAAGACAAACCTACCGTGACCGCATTGCGTGAAATATCGGCTGGCCTGACCGGCATTGAAATGTTGCGCAAGGTCCCAACCTAAGCAGGAATCAAATGGCCTTTCCCGGATTTCGGTATGCTTCCTCCGGGTTACTCGCCGCCCTGCGTGCAGGCTCACGTCTGACGAGAAGACCCTTAGCCAATGGGTCTTCCGGCGAGTTAGTCAAACTAGGCACCGTCTCAGGTGCCGCGACTCCAGTAGAAACAGATTCAGACCCTGTTGTCGCCTCGATGGCTTCACTACAAAAGTTGCTTGATGGCTACCTGGACGCTAAAGAAGTTTCGCTCGTCAAGGATGCCTATCGGTTTTCTGATCAGGCTCACCTCGGACAGTTCCGCTCGAGTGGTTCTCCCTATATCAGCCATCCGATCTCAGTCGCCGAAATCTGCGCTGGCTGGAAGCTCGATGTTGACGCGATTCGTGCAGCACTTTTGCATGACGTCATGGAAGACCAGGACATCGCCAAGCAGGAGCTCATTGAAAAATTCGGCTCCGAAGTTGCAGAGCTCGTCGATGGGCTCTCTAAACTTGATCGACTAGAATTTGCAAGCAAGGCTCAGCAACAAGCCGAAAGTTTCCGCAAGATGCTGCTTGCAATGGCGCGAGATATACGCGTCATTTTGATCAAGCTGGCAGATCGTCTGCATAATATGCGGACACTTGATGCGGTCAATCCCGAAAAACGTCGGCGTGTCGCGCGCGAGACGCTCGAAATCTATGCGCCAATCGCGCATCGTCTCGGCCTCAATGCGCTCTATCGAGAGTTACAAGATCTCTGTTTTGCCGCGATTTATCCTAATCGCTACAAAGTATTGGAAAAAGCAGTGATGACGGCCCGCGGCCATCGTCGCGAAGTGCTGACCCGGATTGATGAACAAGTGCGAGCCGCCCTGCCCGCCGCAGGTATAGAAAGCGAAGTTCGTGGTCGCGAAAAGACGCTCTACGCCATTTACAGCAAGATGGTGAAACAAAAAAAGAGTTTGTCGAACGTCCTGGATATATATGGATTCAGAGTCATCGTTAGATCTCTTCCTGAGTGCTATATGGCGATGGGGATTGTGCATCAGCTTTACAGGCCCGTACCAGGCAAGTTCAAGGACTACATCGCAATTCCAAAAATTAACGGTTATCAATCCCTACACACGACGCTGGTCGGCCCCTTTGGTACGCCAATCGAGTTTCAGTTTAGAACGCATGATATGCATCAAGTCGCTGAGGAAGGCGTGGCTGCCCATTGGCTCTACAAAGGTGATCAGTCCAATCTTCGTGACATTCAGAGCCGCACAAGCAAATCATTACAGTCCTTACTCGACATTCAGAACCAAACCGGTGACTCGACTGAGTTTTTGGAACACGTCAAGGTTGATCTGTTTCCGGACGCTGTCTATGTATTTACGCCCCAGGGGAAAATTATTTCCTTGCCGCGAGGTGCGACTGCAGTAGATTTTGCTTACTCAATCCATACCGATGTAGGTAATCACGCGGTTGCCTGTCAAGTCAATGGCGAGGATGTCCCGCTTCGAACCGAACTCGCGAATGGCGACTCTGTTGCCATTACTACTTCACAGACCTCCCGACCGAGCGCGCAGTGGTTGAATTATGCGCGTACAGGTCGGGCACGATCAGAAATTCGACATTATCTGCGTACAGTTCAGTACGACGAGTCTGCGGCTTTTGGCGAACGCATGCTGACCCAGGCACTTAATGAGCTTAAGCTCGACTTGCCTGCCGTTGATGATCCGATCTGGGAAAAGCTCGCGCGTTCGAGCGGCGCCAAGTCTCGCGAGGAGATTCTCGCAGATATCGGTCTTGGCAAACGGTTAGCGGCTGTTGTCGCGCGTCGCTTTGCTCCCGACCACCCTCTGATCGCCACGACTGCCGCGGCCGATGATGAAATGACTGCCGCAAGACTGATGCCGATTCAGATTCATGGCAACGAAGGTCAAGGCGTTCAGCTTGCACCCTGCTGTGGCCCGTTGCCCGGCGACCAAATTGTTGCAGGTATTCGCATCGGACACGGACTCGTTGTTCACACCGCCGAGTGCCCCGTGGCGATGCGCGCGCGCATCAAGGAGCCAGAGCGCTGGGTTGATGTTCTATGGGATGAAGAGACGGCTAAACACTTTTCAGCGCGTATCGATATCATCGCGAAAAACGAACGTGGCGTCTTGAGCCGAATCGCAGCCGAAGTCGCTCAGGCGGATTCCAACATCATTCATGTCACCATGCATGATGATGCGATGGCAACAATTGTCCTAAACCTGACTGTTCAGGTTGATAGCCGTCGTCATTTAGCCCAAGTTTTTCGCTCGATACGGCATGTGCCTCAGGTCAAAAAAATCATTCGAGCAAAAGGATAAGTAAATTAATGAAGAATGCAGCCATCGTTGAGCAGTCTCTGGATGCCAAGGGCGAACTACTGATCTGGACTGATATCGCGCCAGAAAAAGAACAAGACTTTAACCTTTGGTATGACACCGAGCACATGCAGGAACGGGCTTCAATACCAGGCTTTACATGGTCAAGGCGCTATCATTCCAATACCGCTCAACGACCTTACTTAGCGTTGTATCGTACCGAATCGCTCCACGTGTTTCGCAGTGCACCCTACCGCCAGGCTTTTGAAAATCAAACTGAGTGGTCGATCCGCAATTTTGGAGCGATGAAGAACACCAATCGGCGGGTGAATGCCGTGACAGAGTTTGCCGGTGCAGGCACAGGTGCGGCAGTCAGCCTGATCTGTCTCGGATCGCTCGAGAATGCCCAGCGCACCCTTGAGGTTGCCAAAGAACTTTGTACTGCGATCGCAGGGGTGATCGCCTTAAGGATTCTCAACCCAGACCCAGAACTTTCCACGCCACTACCATCGGAAAGCAAAGAGAATCGAGTGCTTGAACCTTATCTCGTCGTGGAAACAACATCGGTCGCGATTGCGAATCAGGTCGGAAAATGGATCAGCAACCGCCTGGGCCTCGCAGAAACCGCCCATCATAGCTTTGGATTGCTTTGGGATTTACAGGCAAGAGAACTGAAATAAAACAGAAGTTGCACGATAAAAGAAACTGGCCCAAGTCCTCATGTGACTTGGGTTTATTTTTTTACGACTACTTTCAAAAGCTTGCCCACTGTTTGGTTGTAGTCTGCCACGCAAGATTCAGAACAGCGCGAAGCCCACTGTGGCAACACTTTTTTGATAGAGATTCGCCTAACACTCGCGATATCCGCAGCAGTCGGCTGCACAAGCGTCATTTGCCCCTTGGGAAGGTTTGTACATGTTTTTGCACCGATATTGCAGGCAATGCCAAGCTGGCTGAGCTTGTCTGAATACGTCCATAAGCTCTGGACAAGCAAATCTACATTTGAGGCTAAAAATTTTTGCAACTGCGGCTCAAGTTTATCCCACACCTTTTGATTCACCGCATGAAATTCCAGGTTCCAACCTATTGGAAGAGCATATAAGTAGGAAGATCCGCTATACCACTTGGCGTTAAAGCCTGCTGTTGCGCTGGCCACTGCGCAAGTAATGGACTTGTTTTTAAGCGCCGCCAGCACTTCTTGAAAAGGTAGGTTCACACTTTTAGCACCGAGCGCATCAAGAAGCTCGGCCTGAGTGCGTGTCACGACTCTGACGGTTTTCCCTCTCAGATCTGCCAAGGAGCGCACCTCAGCGTTACAGAAAAAAATTTGAGGTTGATAAGGATTAATCCCTAAAAGCTTAATTTGGTGTGTTGAATCAAGATAATGAGTCACTACCGGCATGAGCGCGGTTGCTGTATCAAGCGCCGATTGCGAGTCGGTTGATAGTCCAGCGATGTCGAAGGCCTCGAACAAAGGCACATCGGAAAGGTAGTAGGAAAGTGGTATTACTCCAAACTCAATCACACCCTGACTCATTAAACGAAGAAGCTCAGGGCCTTTAATCCCTAGCTCATCAAAACCCTTGATCTGAGCCTTTACACGGTCATCCGAACGTTCAGGCAAGGTTGTGTGCCAAAAGGGTTGCTCGACCTCCGCGTAACTGAGCCGAGTACTGAGACCTCCCACGACTTTAAGTTCGGTTTGAGGGAGCTCTTGCGCGATCACATGTATGGAGATGACCGGCGCAATGCAAAGGACTCCCGCGCTGACGACTTGGCGAAAGGGTGTCGTTCGAATCCATAAGGAAACTGCTGAGACTATCGCAGGCCAAAGCGGTGGCAGGATCGCTAAAAAACGCGCTGAAAAGTAGGTAAATTTGTTCATTGTTTTTTATTTTACCAAGGCTCGTGCGCGACACAAGCTCAATAACAAGGTTATCATCTTAGCAACACGATGACGTTCACTCCGAGCAGGTGTTTGTGTCCCGTCTAAAATTTTTCATCTCAGGAGTCTGACTCATGCCTCGGGTCAACGCCAGCAGCAGCACAGCTGGTTTTGCGCCACCTGCGCAACAGACATTGATGGGTATTGCCGCCCTGCTTTTGTCCCTATTTTTTCTGACCGGTTTAGACGGTATAGGAAAATGGTTGATGGCCGCAGGCGTTCCTCTACTGATTTTGAGCTGGGTTCGTTACATCGTTCACATTTTGCTTTTATTGGCGGTGATCCTACCCAGCCGCGGCCTGAGTGTATTTAAAAGCAAGCTGCCCAAGTTGCAGTTTCTTCGCGCCGTAGCGATGCTGGGCGCGACGCTATCTTTTTTCACTACACTCAGTTACCTACATCAAGCAGAGGCCACAGCGCTTATTTTCATCGCGCCCCTGATGATGCTCTCCGTTGCACCTTGGATTCTCAAGGAACCCCCAAGAAAGTCACGCTGGATTGCGGCTGCCATCGGTTTGATTGGAGTACTCATTGTGATTCGGCCCTCTTCAGGCCTTCACCCAATGGGCGTGTTCATGGGCCTTGTCACAGCGTGTCTATTTACGGCTCAACACACCTTAACTCGGTTAGTCGCGCATGACAGCGCCTTTACGACCGTCCTGTGGAGTGGCGCTATCGCGACTGCGGCCCTCACGCTGAGTTTGCCTTTTACTTTGCCGGCGGCCTGGGATCTATTGGCAGAGCTCAGCATACTGAACTGGATGTTATTGCTGTTATGTGGTGTGGTTGGCGCTGTGGGACATTTGCTACAAATCCAGTCATATCGCTATGCTCCGGCCTCATTGCTTGCGCCTTTTATCTACCTGCAAATCACATTCGCAGCGACGCTTGGCTGGTTGATCTGGTCCCATTTGCCAGACGCAACAACTTGGCTTGGCATTGCTATTATTTGCGCGAGTGGAGTGGGAAATAGCCTCATCGAATGGCGACGGAGTCGTGCTTAATACCTCAATCTGCGCTGCTGATCCGGCATGCGTTAACTCAACAAGCGCCCACCCTGCAAGATCAGTTGCCTGTCGCAACGCGCAGCGAGAGACCGATCATGCGTCACAAGCACAAGCGTCGTACCTTGCTGGGCAGCAAGTGTAAACATTAAATCAATCACGCTGGCACCTGTGGCCTCATCAAGACTACCGGTTGGCTCATCGGCAAAGATTAAGACAGGTTTTTGCACGAAAGCACGCGCAATAGACACCCGTTGCTGTTCTCCGCCTGAGAGTGTGGAGGGATAGTGATGAAGGCGCGCACTCAGTCCGACCTGCTGGAGCATTTCCGTTGCAGGCACCACGGCTGGGTGCCCTGCCAACTCAAGGGGCAACATGACATTCTCAAGGGCAGTCAAATTAGGAAGAAGCTGAAAAGACTGAAATACAAAACCTACGCTGCTCGCTCTTAATGCAGCACGGCCATCTTCGTCCATCGCATAAAGCGATTGTCCAAGTAAGTGAACTTCTCCTGTTGTTGGCTGGTCCAAACCTGCCAACAAGCCAAGCAGTGTAGATTTACCAGATCCAGAAGCGCCAGTTATCGCGATCGACTGACCTGCCGAGACGGTAAAACTCACGTCGTCTAGAATGTTAAGTGTTCCCGAAGCATCGGCGACCTGCTTGCCAAGCCCCTTAACCACTATCGCATTGGTTACAGCATTCATGAATTCTTTCTCTCGCTATCGTCGCAGAATGAGTATTGGACTTTTCGTCGCACTCGGTGGCATTAGTCATGTGTTGCAGGCGCAAAGCATGAGCAGCATCTCTACACGCCCTCTGCGCATTTTAGTCGTCGGGGACAGTCTGTCAGCCGAATATGGCCTTACACGCGGTACGGGTTGGGTTGAACTGCTCAAACAATCGCTGGCAGGCACTCAACCTGCAACCGATATTACTAACGCCAGTATTAGCGGCGACACGACAAGTGGTGGTTTATCGCGTATTGATGCGCTTCTGGGCAAAACTCAACCCGATATCGTGGTCATTGAGCTTGGAGCAAATGATGCGCTCAGAGGGCTGCCCCTGGATATGACCAAAAATAATCTATTAAGGATGACCCGTCTATCCAAAAAAGCGGGTGCGCGAGTAATACTTGCAGGCATGCAAATTCCGCCGAATTATGGTCGTGAATATGCTGAGGGCTTTAAAAATGTCTTTGTCGAAGTCGCCCGCTCTGAAGACAGCGCACTAATTCCATTTTTTCTGGAAGGTATCGCGCAAGATCCAGCGATGTTTCAAGCCGACACCATACACCCAAACGAACTTGCTCAGCCGGTCTTAATGGAAAATGTTCGCCGGGTGCTGATCCCACTCATTGAGCATGCTCAAGTCAAACAAAAAGAAACCGGGTAGTAGTCACGCCCGCCCGCAAAAGATAACCTTTGCCGTATCAGAGCTTAGCGACATCCAGATCGCCATTAATCAACTTGGTGGCATCTGGAAGCAACTTGACCTTCAGTTCTTGACGTAATACCTTGAGAGCCGCTTGCTCCTCAGCAGCACCCCAGGCTTGAGATAACTGTGCTTGCAACTGAGCAACTTGTCCGGGCTCTGCAGGCGGAGCCGCCTGGACTTTTGAAACTTTCAAAATTGTGTACTGTTCTGCGCCGCTTGTTCCAACATAAACAGGAAGCGTCTTGACATTGGCCGACAT
This sequence comes from Zwartia sp., assembly GCA_030653405.1. Taxonomy (GTDB): domain Bacteria; phylum Pseudomonadota; class Gammaproteobacteria; order Burkholderiales; family Burkholderiaceae_B; genus Zwartia. Next base: position 22,005 of record JAURZO010000023.1, read on the forward strand.
CACCGCCTCAAGTTGCTCACGACTCAGAGACTCTGGTTGTTGGCGAGAGACGTCAACCGCAGCATCAAAACCTGAAGGTTGCGTGTTAGGCGATGTTTTCAGCATCTCAAGTTCTTTGGCACCAGCAGCCTGAGCATCCGCTAATGCGCGCTCTTGTGTGAGACGGACTTTGATCTGCTCAGCAACCGTATTCAGTGCAGGAATGTGTGCGGGATGAATCGCGGCTACTCGAAGCGCGACGATGACATCGGGAGAAACCTCAATGACGCCAGAGTTAAGCTTTTCCTTAAAAACATCAGAGGAAAAAGCAGCTTGTCTGACCTTGGGATTCCCTAAGATCGTCTGATCAGCCTCTGCGGGCATCGTACTACCCGCACGTTGTGAGGCTGGCAGCAGGCCCTCTCGCGTGAGTCCCGTCGCAGATCTAAGCGGAATATTCAACGCACTCGCGATCGGACCAAGGCTGTCGCGCTGATCGTAAACAAGGCTCGTGAGCTTACTTGCGAGTTGAGCGAATTGCTCGGCTGCAAGTTGCTTGCGTATCTCATTCGTGATGTCGTCTTTGACCTCTGCCAAAGGTTTGACAGAAGCAGGTTGGACCTCAACGACATTGATAATATGAAATCCGAACGGACTTTCAACAACATTCGAGATTTTGCCAGGCTCAAGCTCAAATACTGAGGTCTCGACCTGCGGTACCAACATATTTTTACTGATCCAACCAAGATCTCCGCCTTGACTCGCGGAGCCGCTATCTTGTGAGAACTCTCTGGCAAGCGCAGCGAAGGACTGTGGCGCAGCCTTCGCACGCTGAGCAACATCCTCGGCTGTAACGCGAGCCTTGGACTTGACCGTCTCATCTGCCGAAGCTGGGACTTCGATCAGAATATGGCTGACGCGTCGCCTCTCCGGTTGACCGTAGCGCGCCTGATTCTGTTTGTAGAAAGTTTCGATATTGGCATCAGAAACCTTTACCTCCTTGGAGGCCGCCTCTTCGTTCAGTACGAGATATTGGACATCAATATTCTCTGGTATCTGCAAAAGCGCCTGATTGCTGTCGTACCACTTCTTGATGTCCTCATCAGTCACCTTTACTGCACTGATGTAATCAGCGGCAGCAAAAGTACGTCGCTCGACAGTTCGTTTTTCAGTCAATAGCGCCAGCAATTTTTCCGCGACTTCAGAGGGAACGCGTGCCGTCAAACCAATCGGCTGGAGCACCTGAGCAATCGCGAGATCGCGACGTAAACCCAGCTCAAACGTGGTCGGTGTCATACCCTGCGCCGCGAGCACATCACGATACCGTTGTGATGAAAACTGACCATTTTCTTGTACGGCAGGGATCGCAGCAATCGTGCGACGCAGCGTCTCATCCGAAACGGAGTATCGACCCTTCATCGCAGCGATCGCAACGGTGCGCTCATCAATCATGCGATTGAGCAACTCTTCTCTGAAGGTCGGTGTATCAAAGGCGGCGGGATCAAACTGGGCACCGAGCATATTACGGTATTGCTCGAGCTGCGCCGTACGCGCCTGGTTAAACTCACCCAAGGTGATGGGTTGATCGCCTACGGAAGCCAGCTCGGGCTCACTCGACATAAAGCTTGAGTAACCCTGCACTCCGAAGAATACAAAGGATGGCACGATGAGGATCAGCAGAATAAACTGCATCCAGCGTTGATGATTGCGAATGGAATCAAACATAAATGAGCTGCACACCTATAAAGTAAGCCGCCGAAGTTTAACACCGGCTTGCGTTATGCTTGAAGTCTTGGGTGATGAACCCACAGATCGAACGATCAACGGCAAGGAATTTCAATAAAGTTATGTTTAGTTACCGTCACGGCTTTCACGCAGGAAATCATGCAGATGTGCTAAAGCATATCGTGCTTACCCACATTCTCAAGTATTACAACGAAAAAGATACCCCCTATTGGTTTGTTGACTTACATGCCGGGGCCGGCCTGTACGATCTGGAGGGGCAATGGGCGCAGAAAATTGGTGAATATTTAGACGGTATTGCGCGCGTTTGGGATGCCAAAGCCAAGCCTCCTGCTGTTTTGCAATATCTCGACATTATTCGTGATCTGAATCCAGATGGAAAGCTGCGTATTTATCCTGGTTCCCCATGGCTTGCTTTAGAAGCCTGTCGTTCACAGGACAAATTACGATTATTTGAAATGCACCCCAACGAAGCAGACATTTTGCGTCAAAACCTTGATCAGCGCGCCACGCGCGTGGCCAGACAGACATCCGTTTTTGGTGATGATGGTTTTGCGGGACTCAAAGGCCATATTCCACCGCCCACTCGGCGAGCGATTGTTTTGTTCGACCCATCCTATGAGGATAAGCTCGACTACCGTAGAGTGGTTGAAACAATGAAAGACGCCATGCAGCGATTCCCGACGGGTTGTTACGCGATTTGGTATCCCCAGGTTCTGAGACGAGAAGCGCAGGAGCTGCCAAGGCAACTTGAAAAACTGGCGGGTAAAAACTGGACACATGTCAGCCTGACCGTGCATAAACCCGCCTCAGATGGCCTAGGATTGCATGGAAGCGGTATGTTTGTCATTAACCCGCCCTGGACACTCAATGGGGCCATGAAGGAAACGCTGCCGTGGCTCGTGCGCACGCTCGGACAGGACGAACGCGCCAGCTACAAACTCGACTTTTTGACACACTAGAAACGACTTAAAAGCGCCTTAAAAACGCTCATTGACCCCGAGATAGCGCCACTGACCGACTGGCAGATCAGATAGTTTGACTCCGCCAATCCTCACGCGCTTTAACCCTAACACTTTCAGGCCAACCAGTTCGCACATGCGGCGGATCTGGCGCTTCTTGCCTTCGCGCAGGACGAATTGAAGCTGATCATCATTTTGCCAACGCACTTGCGCGCGTTTGAGGCGCTTGCCGTCAAGAGACAAGCCATCATTCAGCAACTCCAGCCCTCCAGGCGCTAAGCGGCCCTGAACACGCACGAGATATTCTTTTTCAATTTCAGAGTCTTCTCCGATCAGTTGACGCGCAATGCGACCATCTTGCGTCAGCACCAACAATCCAGTCGAATCAATATCAAGCCTGCCCGCAACCGCCAAACCACGCAATTGTGCGCGATCAAACTTGAGCGGACTACGATCCGTATGAGACCGATTGGCATCCGTCACCAAAGCAACTGCTGGGGTGTAACCATCCTCCGCTTGGCCTGAGACGTAACCCATGGGCTTATGGACGAGTATTGTGACCCTTGATACCTGGGCGACGGCAGCGTTGCGATCCAGTGTGATGGTCTGGCTAGGCAAGGCGCGCTCCCCAAGCGTGGCCACCACACCATCTACTTTGACCCAGCCACGCTCGATGTAGCTATCTGCCTCACGGCGCGAACACATGCCGCGATCAGCCATTAGTTTTGAAATACGTAACTTTTCCATAATTGCGATAATACATTCCCATGCAAAATGTTTACGACTCGACGCGCTGGCGACTTCAGCCCACCCCCTCTCTTCAACCCCTGCAAAAGCAATGGCTGACGCGACCGGGCGCGCTCACACAGGCACTACGTGCACTTGGCCCACTGAATCTCAGGGTTTTGGCCGAATACCCTGACGGGGTTACCACAGAGGAAGCAACCCTCATGGGATGCCGTCCACTCAGCCCTGTCTGGATCAGAGAGATTGCAATGGACATCAAAGGGCTAGATTGCGTCGTGGCACGAAGCATCACCCCTCTGGCCGCCTCGCACAGCACATGGCAAGGCATGCGCCAACTGCGCGGCAGACCCCTCGCCGATATTCTTTATAACGATACAGCCATTACCCGCTCAGTCTTTGAAGTCGCGCGTCTGACTCGCTATGCCTCGATCTATCGAACAGTCCTAGAAGTGAGTGAGAAAACGATCTCTCCCAGCGCCCTACTCGCCAGGCGCTCGGTATTCTGGCGACAAGGCGAGCCGCTGCTTGTGACAGAGTGCTTTCTACCTGCATTCTGGTCAATACTCAAGACTTGATCGTGGGCACCATTTGAGATGCCCACCGGAGCTCAGCTTTAAAGAATTAAATTAGAACTGACTTTTAGAAACCGACCGCCTGACCATCACGACGGCTGTCACTAGCGACGACATAGCCATCTTGCAGATCTTTGGACAAACGCCAAATAAACTGACCCGAACCAAAGTCCATGTATGGATCATCGATTGCCTTGAGCGAGTGCCCAAGAGATTGCAAACCAGAAATCGTGGATGCCTGCATTGTTGACTCGACGTCAAGAGTGAAGTCACGGTTGACTTTCCAGCGTGGAGCGCAGCAAGCCGCCTGAGGCTGCTGATCGTAATCCAGCATTCGTATTACCGTCTGGACATGTCCCTGAGGTTGAATATCTCCACCCATCACGCCAAAACTCATGACAGGCTCGCCGTTGCGGGTCAAGAAGCCAGGAATAATGGTGTGGAAAGGACGCTTGTGACCTTGAACAGCGTTAGCGGACTTGGGATCCATTGAGAAGCCGACGCCTCGATTCTGAAAACTCACGCCAGTGCCGGGCACCACAACTCCAGAACCAAATCCCATGTAATTGGACTGGATGAAAGACACCATCATTCCATTTTCATCCGCTGCGGT
>JAURZO010000128.1 GCA_030653405.1 Zwartia sp.
ATGGCACTCGACGCAGTGCTTTTGAAATAGATTTGCACCGTCTTTAACGCGCGCCTGATCTAAATTGCCCAAGATATTTTCAGGCCATGCGGGTGGCGCAAGGCGGCGAAGGGATTGTTCGATTTCAACGATCCCTTTTAAATCCACAGTGGACTCAACTTCTCTGAAGTTTTTTTGTGATGCAGAAAGATCGTACCTGGCAAACACCCCAAGCACTTCGCTGAAGTTTCTGACCAGTGGATTTATTGCAACTCCTGACCATTCGACCCAAGCAGATTGTGGGGTATTCCACAGGAAAGGCGGCTTGACCGGAGCCAATGCAGGTCGCGCATTTTCACTGATACCTGTATGAATAGCGATGACGGTATTGCTTTCTTCTGTAAAGGCATCCGTGCGCCCGGGGCCTGGTGGATGCGGCACAATAAGGGACTCACTTAATTGCAGCCTGATGAATTCGGCATCCGCTTTTAATCGGATTTTTAACTCACTTTCATCAACAGGACTACGCTCACTGATACGCTTGACCAATGAAGTAAAAAGCGCTGGATCATTGAGTGGAGCATCGATTGAACGAGAAAGTGTTTGTAACCAAAGTAAAAGGTCAAATCGGCTGGCGTTACCACCATCAATTCTAATTTGCGAACCTTTGTACTGAATCTGATTAGTATGACAAGCCGCGCAGGTCAATCCTGCATAGGTGCCTCTTAACGTACCCGATGTCACAACTGACTTCGCGACGCCAACTGGCAAATCATCAGGGTTGACTGAATGATTGATCGGCTCTGACAGTAGTCCCATTCGATCTGAGTTCGCACGAGAATTAAATAATTCATTTGTGCCAGGAATCGTCAAAGCAAGGTAAATATCGTAAGAAAGCAGTGCTGATCCCTGCGGTTTCCAGTAAAAATTAGCCCGATCTTCAGCTGTCCATGCTTGATTGAGATAAATAATTTCTGAGGCTGATTTGCTTTCCTGTGCACTAACAGAAAGAACCGGCATGAGCAGGAATAGGACAATTGAGGTCAATTTATGGTGGAGAAATTTTGTTTTTTTATTCAACATTAAAAGAACCTAAATGAATTTTTTGTTTCACTGTCTGAATGCCAGTGAATATCGATGAAAAACTTATCATCTCGTAGTCTCGTCACCTTTGCTTGCCTACGATAATAGTGTATCTGCTAGGTCACTCGCCAAACGCTCAAGCTGTGCTCTTTTCACAGGTGCTACTACCCTGTGTGACGGGCACCAGTAGTGATGCCTCAAATCCTGAATCGTCGCCTGGCCTTGGCGACTGCAGCGAAAGCTTGTTGCCTAAACGTTCTGCGACTGAATTCACAATAGCAAGACCAAGACCACTACCATCTGAGCCATGGTCCAGGCGTACAAATCGATCAGTCAAGCGGCACAGAACTTCTTTTGGCACAACAGGACCCGCATTGGAGACGCTCAACAAACCATCGATGGAAAGCGAGACATGCACGGGCTCATCACCCGCTCCATGTCGAAGCGCATTCTCAACGAGATTACGATAAATGATCGCGAACACGTCCGGATCCAAGTCCGACATCAGAGGCGCTGTCGGTATCTCCAGAGAGATGCGGCCCTGCCCCACTAAGCGTGAGAGATCCTCAGTGAGAATCTGTGCCACGGGTCTCATGTCAGAGGCGTGTTCTAGTCGTAGTCGCCCGCCCTCAGCGCGTGCAAGCTGCATCAAACGTTCTGATAGCCTTGTCAAACGTTTGAGTGTCATTTCAATATCGGCTGCCCGGGCTTTTACAGCCGGGTCGCGCGTCTCAGATTGCAACCGTTGGGCTTGGGCGATCGCACCTGCCAAGGGGGTTCGCAGTTCATGGGCAGCATTGGCTGCAAAGCTTCGTTCAGCTTGAAAGGCGCTACCCAGTCGTTGCAGCAAGGAATTTAAAGTATCAGCAACAGGTGCTACTTCGGTGGGCAAGTCATTAACCGGCACCGGAGAAAAATCACGTACACCACGTGTGGCCAGACGCGCGCGGAAACGATGCAATGGAACGAGGCTGGATCGGACAGCAAGGATAATCACAAGGATTGCCAAGGGCAAAAAAATCAGCAGTGGAAGCCCCAGCCCCATCTGTATGTCACGCGCAACGACCGAGCGATGCGCGAGCGGCTCGGCAACGGTCAGCCTGACGGATCCTTGGAGTGCGTCTTCGCTGTAGAAACGATGGGTTGTAGACTGACTGAAACCTGTGCCCTCCCAGAGGGGAAAGATCCCCAAGTCGGCATCGTGGGACAGTAGCAGAATCCGCCCCTGTTGATCGCGCATGACATAGGTTAGTAGTTCATCGTGATCGCGAATGACTGACAGGCGCTGGGTCTGATCCGTTGGCTCACGATCCAGGACGTCTGCCACGGCAAGCGGCATGATTCGCTGCGCAGTCTCTTGTAATGCCGAATCGAAAACCTCCTCCATGGCGTGTCGCGCCAGGAGAGCCGTGACCGAAGCCGCTACAACCCAAAGTACCGATAGGAGGATACCAAGAGTGAGTCCTAACCGCCGCCGAAGGCTCTTGGTTTGCATTAAGCTGACCCCAACCGATAGCCAAGACCGCGCTCTGTTTCAATGATATGAGTTCCCAGCTTCTTGCGTATGCGGCTGATGTGGACTTCGATCGTGTTGCTTTCCACCTCGCGATCAAAAGCGTAAAGTTTTTCCTCCAGTTGTGCCTTAGAGAACAACTGGGCTGGCTTGGATAAAAGCGCTTCCAACAATGCCCATTCACGCGCCGTCAACGCAACCAGATGACCGTCACGTTGAATACGGCGCGAAGCAAGATCGATCTGTAGTGAGCCTAACGTCATGAGGGGGTTCGGATTACCGCCATATCGACGCGCGACCGATCCGATCCGGGCGGATAATTCAGCCAGATCGAAGGGTTTTACAAGATAGTCGTCTGCGCCTGCATTGAGACCTTCGATTCGATCTGAGACCTGGTCGAGTGCCGTCATGATAATGACTGGCTTGTTATCACCGCGTTCGCGCAGACGCTTCAGAAACGGAATCCCTCTACCATCAGGGAGCATGAGATCAAGTAAAACAAGATCATAAGATACACCTGCGAGGGCGCTTTGTGCAGCGTCAAGTCGCTGCACCCAATCCACTGAGTGCCCATCGTCCACCAATTGGTCGTGCAGTGCTGCGCCTAAAACCATGTCGTCTTCAATCAATAGGATACGCATCAATCTGTTTCTCGGAAAGGGGTCGTGCAAACACCAACCTTACGGCAAGCTGAAGTTTTATTTGGCGACTGTTCAGGCTACGGTCACCTTAGCAGGGCATGATTGAATCATCAACAATATTGGAGATTCACCATGAAATCACTTTTGCGCTATGTCATCTTAGTTGCGATTACCAGCTCTGGCGCGGCATACGCCAGTGACGACTGTCGCCGAGCCATGGCTGAATGGCAGTCACGTGAAGCCATCACAGCCTACATCAGTGGTCTTGGCCTCGAGTCAGAGCGTTTACGCATTGACGATGGTTGTTACGAAGTCCGCGCACGCGATGATCAAGGTAACCAGGTGAAGTTGAAGATCGATCCGGCAACACTCGCAATCCTGAAGCTGGAGGTTCGCTTTCGTCCCGGCAATGAGGCCTCGCGTTATTTGAAGGGCTCGAGTGTTCAGACAGGCACGGTGAACGAACCGAAATAAGGATCGTCGCTTGGTCGCTGACCAATCCATTTCTCAAATTTTATAAAAGTTACCTGTCATGAAGAAAATTCTCTCTTGTATTGCTTTATCCACCGTGCTGTCCCTGCCAGTCCTGGCTGCCGCTCGCCCAGTCACGCTGACCACCACGCTCAAGAGCTATGGAGGCGATGGTGCATATCTTGCGTTGTATCTAACCGATGCCTCGGGGGCCTACGTGCGAACCCTTTGGGTTTCTGGTACGAAGTCGAAGTATTACAAGCACTTGACTGACTGGTACCGCGCGACCAAAGGTAAAGCCTCCGAGATCAACGGCATTTCCGGTGCCAGCGTGGGCGCTGGCCGGGAGCTCAAGGTCACGGTTGAATTAGCGGATGCATTGTTTGATGCTGGCTACAAAATAAATATCGATGCCGCTGCCGAGGACATGCAAGACAGTCCACGTGACATTTCGATTCCCCTGACAAAGTCGGGTTCGGGTAAACGCGTTGCGGGTCGGCGCTACGTCGCCGGCTTCACATACGGACCTTGAGCATGATGATGGAGAGTTTTACATGATGCGTATCCTGCACCGCTGGTTGGGGCTCATACTGTCAGTCTTGTTGATCGTCACGGCGCTCAGCGGCGCGGCCTTGTCTCTATTCCCAGCCATTGATGCCGTGCAAGCACCCAGGGCTGAGCCTGCGCTTACCGTTGCTGAGTTGGCCGATCGGGTACAAAAGAGCCATCCCGGTCTTGAGCAGCTCAAGCGCGCACCCTCTGGCAAAATCACCGCATGGTGGTTTGACGGAGGGCAGCCTGGCTCAGCACTCATCGACCCAGCTTCAGGCCAGGATGTGGCTCCAGCGGACCCCAGCGCGGTGCAGCGTTGGTTCACTCACTTGCACCGCTCACTTTTCCTTGGAGATGTTGGACGGTTGATCGTTGTTGGTGGTGCGTTGAGTATGTTGCTGCTAGTCATTTCGGGAGCCGTGCTCGTAGCTCGCCGGACGGGCGGTTGGCGACATTGGTTTGCTCGCCTAAAGGGTCCATTGGCTGGACGTTTGCACACAGACATCTCGCGCATCGCGGTGTTTGGGCTGGGGTTTTCCGCCATTACTGCATTATGGATGGCTGCTGAAACTTTCGAGATCATCGCAGTAGAGCCGATGCAAACCAAGGTAATCGCCGAGGCGAGTGGCAAAACGGGCCTCGCGATTGCTGAGATCGCCGCCCTTCGGGCGACGTCGGTCACGCAGATGCAGGAGCTCAGCTTTCCGGCGGCTGATGATCCACAAGATGTGTTCACCCTCAAGACAGATCATGGAGTCGGGCAGATCGACCAAGGAACAGGCGCACTCATCAGCTGGCAAGCCTTGAGTATTAGCCAACAAATTTCAGAAACCATTGACATGCTGCACACTGGTCAGGGCGCGGCAGTTTTTGGGATACTTCTTGGGTTGATGGGGCTGACGATTCCAGTCCTGGCCGTCACGGGTGGCATAGTCTGGTTTGTTGGCTGGCGCAGGCGTCCTAGACTGAAAAACAATGCGTCAGCGGCACAGGCTGAAACGGTCATCTTGGTAGGCTCCGAAGGCGGCACCACCTGGGGTTTTGCCGGTACGCTTGCCCTCGCCCTTCGCGAGGCGGGACAGTCAGTCCATATTGCACGCATGACCGGCTTTTCACTTACGCGTTATCGCCGAGCACAGCGGTTTTTGGTCTTGGCCGCAACATATGGCGAGGGTGACGCACCGGCCTCGGCCAAAGGATTCCTAGAGCGGATTCAGGCGCTGCAAGGGCCGCCCGCAGCGCCAGTGGCCGTGCTGGGTTTTGGTGATCGTAGCTTTCCGGAATTTTGTGCCTTTGCCGAGAGCGTGGAAAAAGCCGCCCAAACAATGGGTTGGGAAACACTGCTCCCCTTTGACACCATCGATCGTCAATCCGTACAGGACTTCACCCGTTGGGGTCGATTGCTTGGTCAGGTGCTGGGAATTGAGCTTGAGCTTGTGCACCAACCGGTGATACCCGTCACGGAAGCGCTGACGCTTTTGGAGCGACGCGATTACGGTGTCGCCGTGCAAGTGCCGATGAGCATCCTGCGATTTGCCTTGCCGAAAGCATCGTGGTGGCGCCGTCTGACTCGCCAAGGTTTTGCGCGTTTTGAAGCAGGCGACCTGTTAGGTGTCCTTCCAGAAGGCTCTTCAGTGCCACGCCTTTATTCTCTGGCTTCAAGTTCGATGGATGGCTTCATCGAGATCGTTGTGCGTCAACACAAATTCGGCCTGACCTCGGGGCAGTTGACGAATCTCGAACTCGGACAGTCCGTGAAGGGATTTTTGCGACAGAATCCAGACTTTCATGCGGGGCGAGAACAGTCACCCTTGATTTTGATCGGTGCTGGAACCGGGTTGGGACCGCTGGTTGGTTTCATCCGAGATAATCAACGGCATCGACCCATCCATCTGTTCTTTGGACTTCGCAACCCCGAAAGTGACTTTCTATATCGCGATGAACTCTCCAGCTGGCAGACAGAAGGAAAGTTGTCTCGTTTGTCTCTTGCCACGTCTCGGATTGCACCGACCCAATATATACAGGATGCACTTCGACAGGAATCACCAAACGTACTGGATGCCATTCGCCAAGGGGCTAAAGTGATGGTGTGTGGAGGACGTGACATGGCGCATGGTGTGACTGAGGCGCTCACTGAAATTCTGAAACCCGCGGGAATGACTCCTGCGATGCTCAAAGCAACTGGCCGCTATGTCGAAGACATCTACTGAACTGACCCGTCATGCCCTCAATGGCTCCACTATGGGTACGCGATGGTCTGCCTTGTTTTTCACATCTCCTGGATTTGATCCGAGGCCAGTGCAGATTGCGATGCAAGATGCACTGGACGAAGTGGATGCGCAAATGTCAACCTGGAAACCCGACAGTGACTTGATGCGCCTCAATCGAGCCCCTGTCGGTCAATACATCGAGATCCCTGCCCGATTGGCGCATGTGCTGAGTCTTGGCTTGACGATCGGCCGTGCGTCAGGCGGTGCGTTCGATGTTGGAATGGGAGATGCCGTGCACGCGTGGGGCTTCGGTCAGGAGAGTGTGGATACTCTGGGCATCCAAACTGCCTTGAACCGACAGAGACGCCCGGCCTATGAACTGATTGCCATGGAGGGAAACCGGATATATAAACGAGACGTCATCGCGATTGACTTGAACGGTATTGCAAAAGGCTACGGTGTGGATCGTTTAGCTGAAACGCTGATCAACCATGGTGTCCATGCTGGACTGGTCGGCATCGATGGGGAGATGCGTGCGATGGGACTGCGTCCTGATGGTGAACCTTGGGCCATTGCGGTCGAAGCGCCTGACCAAGAGTGTCGAAAGGCGCATTCGATCCTGTCATTACAAAACGCGGCAGTGGCGACTTCTGGTGACTATCGACATTGGGTGACAGTACAGGGCCGTCGTTTGTCTCATACGATGGATCCTCTGCGGGGTGCACCGCTGAAATCCTCTCCAGCCTCTGTTACCGTGGTTGCCCCTACTTGCGCAGAGGCGGATGCGTGGGCCACTGCTCTGATGGTGCTCGGTCCCTCAGCCGGTTCAACACTTGTGTCGCAACGTGGGTTAAGCGCCCTCTTCCTGATACGGGATGAGGCAGGTGGTCTTCAGTCGAAGGAATTTGGAAAGCTTTTTGAATAGTGACAAACATGAGTGGCAGATTTTTAAATCTTGATTTATCATGACAGATCAAGATAAATCATGCTGGAAATGATCATGACTGCAGCAGTACGTGAAAAGTTCTCTTCCCAAGCATCGCCTGAAGTACTCGCCGCACTCCGCCAGATCGCAGAAGTACAAGGTCGGCAATTTCAGGCTGTTTTGGATGAAGCATTGCGCGATTACATTGATCGCCAACAGAAAGAACGCCCTCGCCGTCACGTGATGGCTTCTTTTGCCTCAAGCCTCGATGAATTTGATCAACTGTATCGTGAGTTGGCCAAATAACGGATGCCTCACGATTTTTTAACCGTGGCTGATGTGCTTGGAATGCACACGGTCTTAATGCAGCGATATGGCGGCGCGAGTGGGGTGCGTGATCCTGGCGCACTTGAAGCGGCGCTTTTCAGACCACAAACAGGGTATTACGCTGACATCGTTGCAGAAGCCGCCGCTTTAATGGAAAGCCTTGCGATCAATCATCCTTTTGTTGATGGCAATAAACGCATCGCATTTGCCGCTGCAGACGTATTTCTTCGCATGAATGGCTGGGGTTTAAAGCGCCAATCATTGCTGATTCACGCTGAGATGTTACAGATGCTCGAATCAGGAACGTTCGATATCGCCCATCTTGAGCCATGGCTTCGTGGATTCGCCATTTCTAATGCTGGCTGAAGTCTAGGAGTTACTCAAACAAACTGGCAAACTGATTGGCTAAGTTGACCTTTTTTTCAAAACCAAACCCTGGTAAATCCGGAATCGTGGCCAAGCCATCCTCAATGATTGCGCCGTCTTGAAATCCACCCATAGGCTGAAATACTCCGGGATAAACCTCGCAGCCACCCAAGCCTAAACCCGCGACAATATGGAAGCCCATCAGTTGTCCGCCATGAGGATAGGCGAATTTCCGGCTATACCCCTTGTTTTCCATCTCATCAATCATGCTTGCGTATTCGGTGATACCGTAACTCAGACCCGCATCCATCTGAAAAATATCCAGATCGGGTCGCATACCGCCATACATCACTAGATTTTTAACATCTTGTCGAGAAAACAAGTTTTCACCAGTCGCAAGCGGACCTTTATATACGTTGGCAAGTTGGCTATTCAGGTCATAATCAAGTGGATCGCCCGCTTCTTCATACCAGCGCAAGGCATACGGTTCCATCGCTTGGCCATACTCAATCGCCTGAACCAAATCAAAACGACCATTGGCGTCTACCGCCAGATTGTGCCCGGCACCGGCAATCTCCAATGCGGCTTCGATCCTTTGGATGTCTTCCGACATAGAAGCGCCACCAATTTTCATTTTGAACATGTTGAAACCACTACTTTTGTAGCCTCTAAGTTCATCCTGAAGAGCCTGTGAATGCTGACCTTCGTAGTAATAACCGCCTGCTGCATAGACAGAGATTTTTGGCAGAATCAAATCACGACCAAAGTGCCTGGCGATGGTAATGGCGGCAGGCTCATCCTCGAGTTTGGCATTTAAATCCCAAATGGCGATTTCCAACGCACTCGCTGCATGTGCACGATCTCCGTGCCCGCCAGGCTTTTCATTTTGCATTGCGCATTTCAGTACTTTTGCGGGACATAACTTCTCTGTCACGGGATTCAGTAAAGTCTCTGGCTTGGCATTTAACACGCGCGGAATCATTCTGTTTCGCAGAATCCCGCTCTGATCAAATCTACCAATCGAATTAAATGAAAGGCCGACTGCAGGCCTTCCATTGATGATCTTGTCTGTGACCACCGCAACGATTGAAACAGTATGCGTGGAAAAATTAACAAGCGCATTCGAGATATTGCTTTTTAAGCGAACAGGCTGTTCGAGTATTTTGACGATTTTCATGCATGTCCTACCAATAACAATAATCTCGATTGTGAATCAAAAAATCATTCGACTTTTACGTTGGCTTCAGTAATGATTTTTTTAAACTTGGCCACTTCGCTTGTCAGGTACTCCTGAAACTGGGGCGCAGTGAAGTCCTTTGGGGGTGTCAGCGCCAATTCTTTAAATTTTTGCTGTGAAGCGGGCGTTTTTAAAATCTCGCGAATTTGCTTGTTGAGCTCATCAACGACATTTTGCGGCGTGCCTCTTGGCGCTACAACACCAAAGAAAGCGATCGTCGAGAGCTTGGGAAATCCAGACTCTTCTAGCGTTGGCACATCAGGCAAATAGGGTGAGCGAGTGTGATCAACGACAGCCAATGCTTTCATTTGACCAGCCTTGATTTGCGGCAATATTGCCGGCAGTGAATCAGACGTCGCAGGAATCAGGCCGCTCATGATTTGAGTTTTAGACTCGGCACTCCCTTTAAAAGGCACATGCACCATGGGAAACTTTAGCTGTAGTTTCAACAACTCCATTGTGAGATGCTGCGTCGATCCATTTCCCGCAGAACCGTAAGATAGATCCTTTGTTTGAGCTGTCTTGACCAAATCAGCGAAGGTCTGAATGCCAGATTGATTGCTGACAGCAATAATTTGTGGCGTTGCCGCGACCTCAGCGACCGCAACGAAATCTTTGATGGGGTTATACGAAATTGATGCAGGATATAGGCTCGGCGCGATCGCAAACGGCCCAGTACTTGTTAGCAATAATGTGTAGCCATCAGGTTTGGCCTTGGCCACCGCAGCGGTTCCCGAACGCCCACCTGCCCCTGGCTTATTGTCAATAATGAAAGATTGGCCTGTCTTTTTTGCCAACTCAGCACCAACCATGCGTGCGACGATATCGCCTGTCTGACCTGCCGGAAACGGAACGACGATCGTGACGGGCCCCGTTGGATATGCTGAAGCAACAGATGCACAGAACATCAAACTCGCAACCAAAGTCTTTTGAAACATGATGAATCTCCTCTTCATTATTGATTATTTATTAGTTTTATTATCTGGAGATTACCATTTAATGGTTAGTACCTTTTAATTTGAAAACTTACTCGATTTCGGCACATCTACTCATACTCTAGGCACATTTATTAATATCGGAAGAAGCAATGATTCCGAATAACGACGCGATTGCAATACGATTTCAGGTAGTTGACCTTGCACAAGTCCTGTGGCGTTAATCTGATCAAATTGGGCAGTTTGGTAACAGTGTGTGTCTACTTGGCTACGAAACAAAGTACGTCACACAATATTGGCTCAAACGTCAGAAATTTATAAAATTTTGCAAAACATTCTAATAATCACTAGAATGTTAGAATGAATAATCGTGACATCAAAAATCTGCTGTACGAGCAAGTCGCCCGCATCGGTAAAGCAGTCTCAAGTCCAAAGCGGCTTGAGCTACTTGAGCTGCTTGCCCAAAGCGAAAAG
>JAURZO010000027.1 GCA_030653405.1 Zwartia sp.
CGATGCCAATAAGACACCACCCACACCCAGCGTTGAAGCCTTTGTGGGGGCGTGCAAGCGCATAAAAAAATCAGGTAGCCGGGCCAGGCCTATCGCACCGACCAAGATAAAAAAAGCGCCCACTAGCAACAAAACAGAAGTAATGATTTCAAGCATGATGATGATCCCCGTTGTCAGTCCATGACATCGCCGCGCGCCAAGTAACGCGAAAGCGCCACCGTGCCGACGAAGCCCATCAGAGCGATGAGTAAGGCTGCTTCAAAATAGATCGAACTGCTGTCGTAGACGCCTAAGACGACAAGTAACGCCACTGCGTTCACATACAACGTGTCAAGCGCCAGTATTCTGTCGGGCGCATCGGGCCCCTTGATCAAACGAAACACCGTCAATGCAATCGCAAGCGCAATCGCAGCCAAGGTAATTTGAATTGAAATTTCTAGCATCCGAAAATCTCCATCAGGGGTTTTTCGTAACGTTGTTTGATGTCAGCCACCAAGGCGTCAGGATCACGACAATCCAAGGCATGGACCAACAACAAAGTATTGCCCTCAGACAAGTCAGAGGAGACGGTACCTGGCGTCATCGTAATGATGCTCGCCAGCAAGGAGATTGACATCGGGTGAGTCAACTCAAGTGGAACCTGCACAAAACATGGCTGTAACTTGTCGGGTGAACCCAGTATCAAGCGCGCAACGGCAATGTTGGCCATCACAATGTCGTAGGTAACGAGAAACAATAATCGCAAGGCCGCCAAAGGTCGGTGCACTGAAGGCAGTTCGGACAAAAAAGGTCGGCAGATCATCGGGATCGACCAAGCCAAAAAAAGCGCAAGCAGGACATGGGCAGCGGATATTTCAGCGGCTAATAAGAGCCACACCAACACAAGAAACAATGACAATACTGGATAAGGAAGCCAAGTTCTCATTTCCGTGTCTCCACAGGCAGGACACGCGGTGCGCGATCTTGCGTTTGACCGATGACCGCAGCAATATACAAACTAGGTGTGGTGAGTTGTTGCGCTGTCGCATCGGTATAGCGTTTGAGTGGCGCCGCATACACCACCATCAAGATACTCAAGCTTAACAAGGCGATCACCGGGACCCACTGCAAGCGAGAAGGTGCAACCGCTTGGGTAGACGTCTCGTGAGATGCTTTCCAGAACAAGGTGCTACCTGCACGTGAAAGCGTAATCAGGCCTAACAAACTCCCGCCCAGTATGGTCCCCCAAACCCAAGGCATGGTGGCGCCACCATTTGTACTTTGCAAAATCATCAGCTTTGCCAGGAAACCTGAGGACAAAGGCAAACCTGCCACGATCGCCGCACCCAAAATGAAAGTGACACCCAGAATCACGGGTTGCAATAAAGCGGGTCCGGCTTGCAGTCCGTCCTCCGCTTGGCCGCGCGCCTGTCCGATCATTTCAGCCAATAAGAATAGTGCCGACACGATGATTGTGCTGTGAAGCATATAAAACAGACCTGCAGAGAGACCCGCGACGCCTCCTGCTGATGAGGCAATCAGGATAGTCCCGACTGAACCAACCGTTAGGTAGGCGATGAGCTCAAGCAATCGCTTGGCCGCTAAAGCGCCCAATGAAGCGAGTATCAAGGTGACCAGTGCGACCGGCAACAACCAAGGGGCGGTTAAGTCTGCGGCAGGCCCCGTCGTTCCGGCAAAAATTAACGTCGTAAAGCGCAAAATGGCATAAACACCGACTTTCGTCATGATGGCAAATAGCGCCGCAACCGGTGCTGAGGCGCTCGAATAAGCGGCTGGCAACCAGAAATAAAGCGGAAACAAGGCGGCCTTGATACCAAAGACACCAAGCAACATCAAACCTGAGGAGCGGATCAACGCAATGTCATCCGGCGACGAAGATGCCACGCGCTCGGCAAGATGTGCCATATTGAGTGTGCCTGTGACGCCATACAGCAGGCTCACAGCGATCAAAAACACGGCAGATCCCGTCAGATTAATCGCGACATAATGAACAGAAGCTCGCAGACGTCTTTCGCCAAAGCCATACATTAACAAGCAATACGAGGCGATCAACAAAACCTCGAAGAAAACAAACAGGTTGAACAAGTCACCCGTCAGAAAAGCGCCATTAATGCCCATCAATTGAAACTGGAACAGCGCATGGAAATATTTGCCACGTGTGTCCCATCCTCGCGTGGCGTAAAACAAAGCAGCCAAAGCAATCACAGCTGTCAACAGCACCATGAGCCCGGAAAGACGATCAAGCACCAAAACAATACCGAAGGGCGACACCCAGTCACTCAACGCATAGGTTTGAAAAGCCCCCGTACCCGCATCGAGGAACAACGACACACTGATGGCAACTAAAACCAGCGTCGACGATAGACTCAATAGTCGGGTCAATACCAGCTGACGACCGAAAAACAAAAGCAAGGCTGCTGTCAATGCCGGCAGAACAATCGGCAAAACAAGAAGGTGATTCATACCCCCTTCTCCTGCTCGCGCCCTGGCTCACGTCCATCGACGTGATCGGACTTAGTGTCGTGGCGAGTGCGCAATGCCAATTCGACAATAAAACCTGTCATGCCGAAACCAATCACAATGGCCGTCAACACCAGCGCTTGTGGAATTGGGTCGGCATAAAAGGCCGCATTTTCAACAATCACAGGAGGACGACCGGAAACCAGTCGTCCCATTGCAAAAATGAAAAGATTCACGGCATATCCGAGCAGCGACAAGCCAAGAACAACCGAAAAGGTGCGGCCACGCAAAATCAAATAAATGCCGCAGGCGGTCACGATACCGAGGGCGGAGGAAAGTAAGAATTCCATTATTGAGTGACTCCCGCAACATCGCCGGATCGCTGGCTCGCGCCGGACAAGGCAGAGATCGTCAGCATTGTTGCGCCAACAACCGTCAAAAATACCCCTAAATCAAAGGCGGCGGCGCTCGCAAGCGGCACCTCTCCAATTAAAGGCACCAAAGGGTAACCAAAAGTGCTGGTCAAGAATGCGGATCCAAACACAAAGCTGCCTAGCCCTGTCAGACCCGCAATCATCACGCCACCACCGATCACCTTGGGGAACTCGATGCGAAGCTTGCTCGAGGTCGCCACCAAACCACCCGCCATATATTGCATCACCAGCGCCACGGACGTGATCAAACCCGCAATAAAGCCGCCTCCTGGCAAATTGTGTCCACGCAAGAATATGTAGACGCTGACAAGCAAGGCAAATGGCAACAGAATCCGGGCCGCCACGGACAGCAAGACTGGATTGAGAAGCGCGGGTGAGAGATTGCGCTCCATTTTTAAACCATCCATCAGACTTAAGGCGCCAATCGCTGCGATACCCAGCACGATGATTTCGCCGAACGTATCAAACCCTCTGAAATCCACCAAGATCACGTTCACCACGTTGGAGCCACCGCCTCGCGCCACACTCTCGGCAAGGTAGTACCAGGCGATCGATTCGTTCGGTCGCGTGAGAACCGCCCACATCAGAGCGGTCACGCCGGCACCTGCCAGCACAGACAACGCGATGTCGCGACTACGCCGAGAGATATTCGACTCCTTAGGACCTGTCAGCGGCAACAGCGCCAGGGCCATCAGCATCAACGCGGTACTCACCACCTCGACGGATAGCTGAGTCAGCGCAAGATCCGGGGCGGAAAAATAAGCAAACGTCAATGCCGTTGCAAGACCCACCACACCCACCAGAATCACGGCAATGATTCGCTGACGATGCATGACAGCCGTCGCCACCGCACCAATGATCGCGACCGCCCAGATCACGACCGCAACGGCATTAGCAGGCGTCAGGGGCGCATCGCCCGTGTTGTAGCCGTACTGCAGGAATGGCCAGGCCCCTAAAACAATCACGCTCGCCACCAATAAAGCAAGATAGCGTTGAAGTGATCCGTTTTGAAGGTACTGTGTCACGCCCCGCGCCAACGCGAGCAAGGACTCAATCACATGCACAAAAACACGATGGCCTTGAAGTACTTTGGGCGCATACAAATGCAACTTAAAGTGATGTTGGAGCAGCCAGAACATCAACAAACCACCAGTCAGTGCAAGCGCACTCATCAGCAACGGCGTATTGAAACCATGCCAGATCGCAATCGTGTAATCAGGAATCGGACCACCAAACACATCAAAGGCAGCAATAAAGACCAAAGGCGCTACCGTCAAGGCCGGTAACACGCCAATAACGATACACAATACGATCAATATTTCGACTGGGACTTTCATAAACCGCGGCGGCTCGTGTGGCGTATGCGGCAGATCCGTCGCAGTACCGTTAAAGAAAACGTTGTGCACAAAGCGCGCCGAATAAGCAACGCTAAACATACCGCCGAAAGTCACCGCCCAAGGCGCAATCTCGCCAAACCAGCCCAAGTGCTCAAGCGCCAGGGATTCAACAAAGAACATTTCCTTGGACAGGAAACCATTGAACAACGGCACACCGGCCATTGAGGCGGCCGCCACCATCGCAAGCGTCGCGGTGTAAGGCATAAATTTAAAAAGTCCACGCAGGCGACGCATATCACGCGTGCCACACTCGTGATCAATAATGCCAGCCACCATAAACAGCGATGCTTTGAATGTCGCGTGATTAATGATGTGGAACACCGCCGCGGCGGCCGATAACGGCGAGCTCAGACCGATCAGAAAAATGATCAGCCCGAGATGACTAATCGTGGAGTACGCCAACAGACCCTTAAGATCGTGCTTGAAAATCGCGACATACGCCGCGAACACCATCGTAATCAGGCCGATGCACGACACAATGATCTCAAAATCATACGTGCCACCGAGCACCGGATATAACCGCGCCAACATAAAAACACCGGCCTTGACCATGGTGGCGGAGTGCAAATATGCCGAAACCGGCGTAGGTGCGGCCATCGCCTGCGGCAACCAAAAATGGAAAGGAAATTGCGCAGATTTGGTAAAGGCGCCAAGCAAAATCAAAATCAATATGGGCATGTAAAGTGGGCTGGACTGCACCACCTCGCGCGCCGCAAAAATCTGAGTGAGTTCATAACTGCCCGCCACATGCCCAAGCAACAAAAATCCGGCCAACATCGCAAGACCACCGCCACCCGTCACGGTCAGCGCCATGCGGGCACCGCGCCTCGATTCGGCCTTGTGATTCCAGAAACCAATCAACAAGAACGAAGAGACGCTCGTCAGCTCCCAAAAAACAAATGTCAGCAGGATGTTCTCGGTCAGCACGATGCCAAGCATCGCCGCCATGAACATCATCAAGAGAGCGTAGAACTTGCCGATTGAATCCTTTTCGGACAAGTAATACTTTGCATACAAAATAATCAATAAGCCAATGCAAAGAATCAGCAAGGTGAAGAGATAACTTAACCCATCGAGTCGAAAGGAAAAGTTGATGCCGAGCTCAGGCATCCAGGGAATGCTGGAGACCATTTTTTGGCCGCTGAATATGGTTTCACTGAACCCGAGCAGCAATCCCAAACTGCAGAGCGTCACGCCCGCGACCGCCCAGGCACTGGCCGCGCGGCTCATCCGCGCCGCAAGCAGCGCAAGTGTCGTGCCGGCAAGTAGCGGCAATAAAATTATCGTCAGTAGTGTCATAACAATCGCTGTGACCAAGGCGTTGAATGTATATAGACAAGCCACACATGTGTTGCAAGACTTCGCATGTGCACGCACGCTCGCCTACTGCGCATGGCATGATAACAAAGTCTTAGCCGTTGGGTAGATTTCCCTAACGAGCGCAAAGATATTGCCAGCGGTCTTCTTTTCGCACAAACAAACTATTTTCGTGTAGGCGTGTGGCCTTGCCGCCGAGACGGTAGCGCGCCACGAACTCAACCTCACCTTGGTCTGGGCCAAGCATTTTTTTGGATATAACTTCGAGACCCAGCCATTTGACGCCGACCTCAAATGCTACTGACTCAGGGCGATGCTCTGGACTCCAGGTATCAAGCAAATAGCGCTCACGCTCCAACACAAAGGCCGTATAGCGCGACCGCATCAAACTCTCTGGATCGGGAGCCGGCCGCGTGTCGTAGTGATCGACGTATTGACCACAACACTGACCCAAGCTGAGCGCTCGACCAGAAACCAATCGACCACAGTGACATGGTGCTTGCTGAAGCGACACCTGAGGATTAGTCAAAACGTACTTTGCCTGACACAGAGATGGACACTTGAACCAAGCTTGGGTCTAGAGAGAATCTGACGGGATCTGAGGCCTGATCACCAGATGCTGCGGCACTACGCATGAGCATGGGCGCATTTCCTACGTTATTTTGCCCGCCAAAATCCAAACTCATGATCTTGTAACGATCAAAACCAAAGGCACTCGCGGCTGATGTCGCTTTATTACGAAAAGTCTGGGCGACTTCTTTTAGTAATGTCTGCTCAGTGATTCTGCGCTTTTCTGGAGAGAGTGAAAAATTAACGCTCGCCAATGCCAGTTGTGTACCCAATAAACCTGCAACTTTTTCAGTCGCGGCAAAATCTGTTGATTGGAGAACGAGCTCGGCACGACCACGCCAACCATCCGGCCGACCGTCCTTGTTATAAGAGGGAGATGTTCGAAAACTCCCGCTAGACATTGAAACACCTGCAGGAACGGAGACAGCTCCCCTCGCCTGCTCAAGTGCCTGAGTCAGTGCACGATTCACCTCGGCAGCGGTCTTGCCCTGCGCCTCGTGTGCGAAAACCAGTCGCACCTCGTCTTGCAACACTTGGACATTGGCTGAAGCTTGCAGCGCTGCAGTCACTCCCTCAGAGGCGGACGCATGCAGACTCAGCGTGCTCATCAGGAGCGTCATTAAAACCAAGCGAAGCAATTTCATATTTTCTCCTCAACATTTCGACACTTGGACTTCGTGCAAACCACCGCAAATCACAGCACAAGGCCTCTTACTTTTGTCCGTACCAGTCTTTCACGGCCGCCACATACCGCTCAACACCCTCGGCCACACTCGCAGACTGCAAGGCACCATATGACAAACGCTGATAGTTTGCTTCCTGCATATTTGTCAGACCAAAAGCAAAGCCAGGGATCGAAACCACTTTGTGGTTTTGTGCCATTGCCCGATTAAAGGCTAAGGGATCCTGTCCTGCCGGGAGGCCAGGCAGCTTCATCAATACATAAAATGCGCCTTGCGTGTTGGGAAACTGAACCAAATCACCGAGCGCGGTCAGCGCTTGATAAACATTTTGACGCACAGTCGCGAGCGCATTCACCTTGGGCAGCACCCAATCCCGACCAAGCTTAAGCACTTGTAACGCTAAAAGCTGGGACGGTACCGGCGCACAGATCAAGTTTGTGTCCTGAACCTTGTTCATGGCATCGAACAGATCAGCCGGAAACACCACATAGCCGAGTCTCCAGCTCGCCATGCCGTAATTTTTCGACATGGAATAAAAAGAGAAGGTGTGCTTGTGGGCGCCTGGCAAGGATGCGGGAGAAAAATGCTTTGCCCCATCATATGTGAAGTACTCATAGGCCTCATCACTAAAATGATAGAGTCCTTTTTCCACGCATAAATTGTTAATCGCAGTCAAGGACTCTGGCGAGTACACCGCACCAGTTGGATTATTAGGCGACACCGTCACGATGGCGCGCGTCCTTGGCGTAATGGCCGCAGCAATCGCCTCAACATTCAAGCTCCAGTCCTCATTCACCCGCACAGGAACCGGGACGCAGCCGGCCATACGAATGGCCATTTCCTGGTTGAAATAAAACGGCATCGGCAAAATGAACTCATCGCCCGGATCACCGACGGTCAGAACGCAGTTTAAAAATGCCATATTGCTGCCCGCAGTCACCATCACCAAGGCATCGCGACCCAGCTGAACGTCATTTTCGGTGGCGAGCTTTTTCGTCAGAGCCTCCAAAAGATCCGGATGCCCTAATACCCCTTGATATTTATGGAGCTGTGTATCGGCCATCATTCCGGGAAGCGCACCGATGGCCTCAGCAGGCGGTCCATAGTTGACGACGCCCTGCCCAAGCGAAATCGTGCCGGGATTATTGCGCACGAGTTCGGCAATGGCGGGAATGATCGGGGCATCAACGGCTGCCATGCGAAGTGAGTGGCGTTTCATGAGTAGATGATTCTGTGCGTCTGGAGTTAAGGTTTATAAAGAATTTAGACTCGTAGCTTATTACAAAATGGATGCGCGCAAGCCCCTCTTAATCTATCGGCCCAAGATCGATCCTCGCTCACCATAGACTCAGCTAACAAGTGATTCAATGAAATAAATCTGTAAATTTACGCTTTTGACAGACTGAGCGAGGTCATTTTCCCCTAAATCAAACTTTTACAACCGGAGTACGCCTGCTCGTATACACTGCCTCAGTTATTTAGGCAGCTCAGCATCCTTAGTCACCTCCAAACTCAGATTTACGCATGAAATCAATAGAAATCCTTCCCAACGTCATTCGTAAAGATAAGATTCTCAGCACTAAAAAAACGTATGTCGTGCAGGGTGAGGTCCGCGTACTAAAAAACGTCAAACTCACCGTTCAAGATCAAACGACTATTTTGCTGATTAACGGGGTCTTTCCAAAAAGCTGTATCAAACGATCCACGCTCATTTTTGATCAAGGCTCACAGCTCAAAGCGGCTCGTATGCATTTGAAGGCGGCCAAAGACGCGTTCAAACCGGTCAAACATGCCGATAACGGGGGTATTTGGTTCATTGGCAACTATGCAGACGCCAGTAAAGACGGCATTAGCATCAAAACCAATCGAAAAAATCCTTTGTCCAAGTTTTCCGCAAAACTCATCACGACACGCTATCTCGGGCGCGCGGACGAATACATCAGCCCAAAGTCTGGCAAGCTCATCACAACGGGTGACGACATTGATGGATTTTCCGTTCTAGGTGTTGGGCCAACAGAATGGTCAATCGAGGCGATTAAAAGCCATTTTTCCGCGGACGACGGCATCGACTTTACAAACTCACATGTCCGACTCATGCGCCTCGAGGTCAAAGCCCCCACCGAGGATGGCATCAATATTAGTAGCAGCCGCGTGGAGATCCATCGAAGCCTTCATCTCGATGTGACAAAGACAAAGGCCACAGACCGCGATCTAGTCGATTTGGAAACAGATGATGGCGCATCCTATCTCGAACTCTATAGAGGATGCTGGGTCAGACTCTCTGGCGTGTTTGGCGACGAGGTGGTGCTGAGCTCAGATGAAATGCCTGTGCCCAATACAAAAGCCGATAATGAGCAGGCTTATTTTTACTCTGGCAGATTAAAAAGAGCCGCGTTGATTTACTCGATCGACGAAGACTAAATGACATACACCTTTGCAAGAGTTATTACGGGCATCAAATGAGCTACCACGTCACAACCGTCTCACAATACTTCAAAAGATACCTCAGAAAATTCTTTTGGAAAGAAATGCTGGGCTGGGCCAAAACCGCTTGGTTTTATGGACTCATCAGCTTGGTTGCATTAGTTGCCACCGTTGCGCTGGCCATCTATATCAACCCGATTCCACCAGCAAAAACTGTCCTTGCGACTGGTCAAGATGGCTCTTCGTACAAAAATATCTCTGAAAATTTCAAGGAAATCTTCAAGCGCAAAGGCATCACCCTGGAGCTCGTCTCGACCTCTGGGCTTGGCGAAGGTTTCAAAGGATTAGAAAGTGACCTCTCTGAGGTCAGCGCGAGCTTTTTAACAGCCGGCGTTATCAACTCTCCTGATAAATATCCTGAGTTGGTTTCTTTGGGAAGTATCCAATACGCACCAATTTGGATTTTTTACAAAGGAGAGACGATTCAAACGCCTGATCCTTTTGAGTATTTTTCAAATAAAAAAATCGCGATTGGCCCGGCTGGAAACGTCACGAATAAAATATTCAGAAACCTGTATGAGCTGAATCAAAAAGCACCTCCTCCCGCCGAAAATATGATCGAGCTGTCGTTTAAAGATGCGGCCGATCAATTGATCTCCGGGCAGCTGGACGCCGCATTTATTATTGATGACTTTCGTTCCAGCACGATCCAAAAGCTGTTGGCAGACAGAGATATAAAAATATTGAATTTCCCTCTGGCTGACGCCTATATGAAAAAACGTCCCTACCTCCAAAAACTTGTTATTCCGAAAGGTTCGATTCATCTGGATTCTGTTTATCCGAATGAAGATATTACGATTCTGGCATCCACGACGACACTACTCGTTGAGAAAGACACCCACCCCGCGATTCAGTGGGCCTACCTGATGGCCGCACAAGAATATGGACGACACACGAATGCATTCTTTGCAGAGTCGGGATATTTCCCGAGAAACTTGGATCAAAGTTTCCCCTTAAGTCCAGTTGCCAAGCGCTTTTATGCGCACGGCATACCAGAGGTCTTTTCCTATTTACCCTTGTGGCTAGCCAGCTTGATTGAAAGTATTTGGGCTTATGTGTTGGCCTTTGTTGTGATTATCTACCCAGCCTATAGGCTTGCAACTGCAGCACGAAAATTTCCGGCCGATCACTTAATGAATGAGATGTTTATTAATTTACGAGAGCTCGACGAGGCCGTCTTGACTGCGACAACAGAGCACCAAATACAAGAAATACTGCATACACTGGACATCTATAAAAAAGAAGTACAGGCCAACTGGTTATTTGACGGGAATGCGCGCTTTTATTTCAATCTAAAAAATGCGCTGAGTGCGGTAGAACGAGATGCAGATGCCAAACGAAAAGAGCTGGCGCAGTTTGCTCGGCCCGCTTAGTTCGCTTAGTTCGCTTAGTTCGCTTAGTTCGCTTAATCCGCTTAATTTATTCATTTATTTTTAACTAAACCAGGCACGATATGAATTTTTTTGAAAACATGGAATACGGTCGGATCATAGTATTTTATTCCGTGGCCGGCCTGCTTTTTACCTATGGACTGTACTTTGCCTTACGCAAACTCTTTCCTAATTTTATTGTGCAAGATGTGGACTCAGACTTCATTGCTGGTCTGCATGCAGCCTTATTCACCATCACCTTCCTGACGCTAGGATATTCTTTGGCGAACGTCGGCGAAACGGCAGACAAATATCAGCAGGATGTTGTCGCCGAGGCCAACGAAATCAAATCCTTGGATGTGCTACTGGGGTTATACGACACAGAGGCGTCAACAAACTTAAGGAAAGTCCTTCGCCAATATGCAACCTCTATTGTGAAAGACGAATGGCCACTGCTCGCGAAAAGTCATGGCAGTGACACTACCCTGGCGCTTCAACGTCAAATTCGTGCCGATCTACAAAATCTAGATCCAAAAACAGGCAAAGAACTTGCGATCTATACAGAGATTTTAAAAACCTCTGCCAAAATCGTCCAGGCTCGAAGTAGCCGAATATTAAACTCCGGTGCACGCCTCGCGCCACAATATATGGCCACCAGCAACATCGGCTATCTCGGCGTGTTGATCATCTCGGCGCTGATGCTGACCCAGTTTACGTGGTTCAGGTTTGTTGCACTGATTGTGCAAGTTGTGGCCGTATCGTTTATTTTCGCCGCAACGATTGTGCTGGATAACCCGTTTAAAGGGTCGGATAAGATCTCAGCCGAACCGATTATGAACGTCGCGGAGTCGCCTGTTCGGTTGTCTGAATGATTTTGATTATGAACGAGTAGGTGATTAAATCTGTTTTGAATGAGATGGTGAGCGTGTCTAACATTTTTTAGACGAGCATCACCGCTCACCCATCACCCCTCACCCATCAACTCTCAGGTGACTATTTAAATACGATCGTTCTGTTTCCATTCAGAATCACACGGTGCTCCGCGTGCCACCTTACCGCTCGCGCTAAAACAACGCTTTCAATATCCCGACCGTGCAAGGTCAGAGCCTCTGGACTCATTGAATGGTCCACACGCTCCACATCTTGCTCAATAATCGGCCCCTCATCCAAGTCAGCCGTCACATAATGTGCAGTGGCACCGATCAGCTTGACCCCGCGATGATAGGCTTGAGAGTAAGGCTTCGCGCCTTTAAACCCGGGCAGAAAGCTGTGGTGAATATTAATGGCACGACCACCCAGTTTGCTACAAAGATTGTCGCTTAAAACCTGCATGTAACGCGCCAACAGAACCAATTGCACATCGTAACGCTCAACTATTTGCATAAGCTCAGCTTCAGCAGACGCTTTAGTTTCTGCCGTCACAGGAATATAGTGAAACGGTATTCCGGCGGATTCAGACAGCTCTTGATAATCCCGATGATTCGAAACGATCGCTTTAATATCAATTGGAAGCAGCCCCGTTTTCCAGCGTAAAAGCAAATCATGTATGCAATGACCCAATTTTGAAACCATCATCAAGGTCGGCATACGCTGTTGAGCATCAACCATTTTCCAAACCATACCGAAAGACTCAGCAATCTCAGCAAACTCTGATCGTAATTCGCTCAGGTTGCTGTTGGAGTCGATCGCGGTAAACGCTACACGCATAAAAAAACGATTAGAGGCAGGATCATTAAATTGCGCCGCTTCAAAAATATTGCCCTGACGATCGCTGAGAAACTTAGAAACCGCACTCACAATCCCGATTCGATCGTTGCAGGAAAGTGTTAGGACGATTGACAGAGATTTATTATTCAAACTTTTCTCGTATTTGGTTAAGCAGCGGCATAAAGATATTAAGGCTCAACGCAACATTGAATCGTAAGACCTCTTCCATAAAGTGGACCGCCACCAAGGGTTAACGATAATCAGAAGATAACATTAAGCACAATAGAATTCACTTGTATACATTGATATTCAGTTAACGCATTTGGAGATGGGTATGCAACAAATTGGTTTTATCGGACTTGGCGTCATGGGCGAACCTATGTGTCGTAATCTTGCCAAAAAAACGGGCATGAAAGTCGTCGCTTTTGATCGGGACGCCCAACCTCTCGAAAGGCTTGCTGTTGACGGTGTCAAGACTGCAGCCAATGCGCGTGCGACCGTAATCGGCTCAGACGTCATTTTTCTCTCATTGCCTTCAGGAGAAATCGTCCATCAAATTTGTCTGGGCCCGGAAGGACTGCTTGCTTGCATACAGTCAGGGCAAATCGTTGTTGATCTGAGCACTTCACCCGTTGAAACGACCAAAAAACTTGGTGCTGAGTTTGAGAAAAAAGGCGCAAAATTTATCGATGCCCCCGTCGCACGCACGCGAGCGGCGGCAGAGTCTGGGACGCTGTCAGTCATGGTTGGAGCAGATGCGGCCACCTTTGATACGGTGAAACCACTCATTGCAACGTTTGCAAGTGACATCACTCATTGCGGTCCTGTTGGGACCGGGCAAGTCGTCAAGATTTTGAACAACATGGTGGTGTTTGAAACGACCGTTGCGATCTCAGAGGCCAAGTTAATCGGCGAGCGCTCAGGAGTGGACCCCGCCCTACTCTTTGACACCTTATCAAAAGGCTCAGCCGACAGCTTTGTATTGCGCAATCACGGGATGAAATCGGTCATGACAGGTGATTTCCCTGAACGTGCATTCTCCGTCGAATACGCCCGTAAAGATTTAAATTATGCTCTTCAACTTGCACAATCTACCGGTGTTGATGCTCGAGGCGCGAAAGTCGTCAGTGGATGGTTCGAAGAGGCGATTGATAAAGGAGATGGTCAAAAATATCACCCTGTCATTAGTCGATGGATGACAACTTCTTGAATGAGCACAATTTTTTTGCAGTGAAGTGAAGTGAAGTGAAGCCAAAGTAAGCGATCCGACAAAATAATCAATAGATTGGAGACAACGACCATGCGCTCAAAAACAGACCTTAATCCTCAGCGACGCCAACTACTTCTTGCCTCGGCCTGCTCGACCGGCTTGATGTTCGTTTCACAAAATAGTCTAGCCTCGAGCTACCCTAATGCAGCAGTCAAGTTCATTGTGCCCTTTCCACCCGGCGGTACCGTGGATACTGTCACGAGACTTTTAACAGAACAACTTGCCTCACAGATAGGACAAGTCGTTGTGGTTGAAAATAAAGGTGGTGCAGGCGGCACGATCGGAGCCAAATTTGTCTCTCAGACAAAACCTGATGGTTACAACCTGTTGCTGACTGCTTCCAATCAGATTATCAACCCACTAATTCTGAAAACGGTTCCTTACGATCCCTTCAAGGACTTTACTCCTATTTCATATATCGGCTACGTTCCGCAGGTAGTGCTGGTAAAAGCAGATTTTCCAGCTAATACGTTTCAAGAATTTTTAAAGATCGTTAAAGAAAAGCCTGACCAATATACTTGGGCGGCATCAAGTCTTGGCACTGCAGGTCATTTGGCCGAAGAATTGATTAATCAGCAAGCTGGATTAAAAATGCGCGTTATTCCCTACAAAGGGGGTGGTCCCGCATTAATGGATACGATTGCCGGACACACGACGGCAATGGTCGAACCAACGCCCTCAGCAATGCCACATGTAAAGTCAGGCAGACTCAAAGCGCTGGCCGTCACGAGCATCAAGCGCGCCGGATCGATGCCCAACGTCCCGACTGTGGCTGAGAGTGGACTCCAAGGGTTTGAGTTGCCCTCCTGGTACGGTATATGGGGCCCTGCAAACATCCCGGATGCAATTGCACAGAAAATGTATCAGGAAGTCAAAAAAGCACTTCTGTCTGAGTCACTAAAAAAGCGCCTAGACGTTCTTTCATTTGAGGTCGTCGCTGGATCACCGTCGGATCTGAATGCATTTATGCGAACGGAAACAGACAAGTACGCCAAAATCATCAAGACGGCGGGGATTTCGATCGATTAAGTGTGAACCTTATCCATGGTATTTTTTACGCTGAACAGAACAGCAACAAATCGTTTCAGCAGGCAAAAAATAATCAGGCAGAACATCCCTTTTAAGAGATGATCTGCCTGATAGACAAAAAATATAACAAATGAAATCAGATTTCGAGAAAATTAGTTATCAAACTTGACCTGTACACCATTTGCGCTTAGGTTGAATTGCAGGCCTTCCTGCGTGGTCTGAAGCTTCATCATGACGCCATGTTCATTTTTCAAAACCGTGCCACCTACGCCACCACCGATTGTGGCGTTGCCATCAAGCTTGACGTACGTGCCTGGGAATTTAGAGATATCAGAGAGGTCAAATACCTGACCACTAGCAGCAACTTTAGATACACCGATATTGGCGCCTACACTGATGCCACCAATCTTGAACTTATGGGTTTTACCTTGATAGCTCAGTACACCTCCACCAACACTTCCGCCGATAATAAAACCGAATTGGGTTTCATCGATCGTAACAGTGCCAGAAGGCGCTTTGTTTGTTTGAGCTGATGTAGCGCCAGCCGTAACAAGAAAAAAGCCGAAAAATAAAGATGTAATGAATCTGCGAATCTTCAACATAAGAGATATCTCCAAAGATATTAAAAGTATTATCTGTCGATTTTAAAGATGTATTAGGAGATGTAGTAACTACAGCCCCCATCAGTTATTCGAATTTACGCACAATTTAGACTATGCCAGAAAATGGTG
>JAURZO010000029.1 GCA_030653405.1 Zwartia sp.
GGTGGTGAAGGCAACGACACGATTACGGGTGGTGCAGGAGCGGATCATCTGACTGGTGGTGTTGGTGAGGATAGTCTGACTGGTGGAGCTGGTGAGGATCGTCTGACTGGTGACGATGGTGATGACACATTCCACTATGCTTTAGCGGCTGAGTTACGCGCTGACGCATTCGTGGATGGTGGTGCTGATACAGACACGATCATGATGAGCACCGGTGAGGATGTGTTAACGCTTGGTCCTGCAGACTTTGCCAATGTGATCAACATGGAAACACTCGATCTAACCGGAACGGGTAGTCAGTTTGTGACATTAGGGGAAGACTCTGATGTCGCGTTTGCTACAGGGATCACGATAACAACCAATGCAATAGCCGCGAGCTTGAACCTCCAAGGAGCGGCGTCGACAGTGTCGATCAATGCGGCGGGTACAGATCACGCCGACTCACTCGTTGGTGGTGTAGCCTCGGATACGTTGGTCGGTGGTGAAGGCAACGACACGATTACGGGTGGTGCTGGTACGGATCATCTGACTGGTGGTGTTGGTGAGGATCGTCTGCTGGGTGAGGCGGGTGAGGACACGTTCCACTTTGCTTCAGCGGCTGAGTTACGCGCTGACGCATTCGTGGATGGTGGTGCTGACACAGACACCATTACCATGAACACAGTTGATGCAGCGTTAACGCTTGATGATCCAGACTTTGCCAATGTGATCAACATGGAGCGCCTGGATCTTATGGGAACTGGCACCCAGTCTGTGACGTTAGGGGGATACTCCAATGTCGCATTTACTACAGGGATCACGATTACAACCAATGCAATAGCCGCGAGGTTGAACCTGCAAGGTGGGGCTTCGACGGTGTCGATCAATGCGACGGGAACTGATCTCGCTGACATTTTGGTTGGTGGGAGCAGGGCGGATACACTGGTCGGTGGTGAAGGCAACGACACGATCACGGGTGGCGCTGGTGAGGATCATCTGCTTGGTGGCGATGGTGATGACACTTTCTTATTTGACGAAGGGGCTGGCATACGAATCCTCTGTGACGCAACAGTGGTCGGAGGAAATGGAAGTGACACGATCTACGCGACTAATGGCAATTTCAACGGAAGTGTCACACTGGGAAATGCTGATTTTGCCAATGTTGCCTCGATGGAAAATCTTGAGCTCTTAGCCTATGGAACCGGTCAAGCGACGGTGACACTGGGACTTGAAACTGATGCAGCTTTCGCGAATGGCATTCGGATTTTTCTTAATGGTTCGGCGACAGCGGCATTAATTGTCAATGGCGCTAACTCAACGGTTTCAATTAATGCCACCGGTGGTGGCAATAACGATGTCCTCACCGGTGGTGTTGGCAACGATACCCTTAGCGGTGGTGACGGCAACGACACGATCACGGGTGGTGTTGGCGCGGATATGCTGAGTGGTGGACGTGGAGATGATGTGTTTGTTTTTTCTACCATCGCTGATCTCTTCAATGGCAACGCGCTGGTTGATAGCATCGCTGGCGATGAGGGTATCGACACAATCCGTGTTGATGCAGATGGATTCACGATCATAGCTGCAGACTCTTTCGCACGTGCCGCTTCCTTAGAAACGCTAGCTGCGGATATCGCAACAGCAAACGCGATTTCTATCACGCTTAACGCAAACGCTTTCGGAATAGCCGGCATTCGTACGGTAACCTTAGCAGCCGACACGAACGCCACTGGCAGCAACATCATTGACGCCTCGACAGCCGTGGCTGGCGAGGACCTGCTACTTATTGGTTCTGCGGGTGCTGACGTTATCATCGGTGGTGCTGGCAACGATACGATCATGGGTGGTCAAGGCAACGACAGGATCACGGGTGGTGCAGGTGCGGATTCGCTGACTGGTGGAGCTGGGGCTGATACTTTTGTATACGCAACAGGTGTCACTGGAAACACATTAGAAACTGCTGATACGATCATTGATTTTGGAACAGCATCAGACATAATTGACACTGGGCTGACCAACTATACAGATACTCTTATTGTTAATGGCGATGGTATGAGTTTTGTTGGCTTCATCAACGATGCGTCGAATTGGTTCGATAGTCATACTGATACTGGTGTATTTGTTGCTTACAATGCAAATGGTT
>JAURZO010000035.1 GCA_030653405.1 Zwartia sp.
CCGTTTGGTCGGTTGTTGCCCACCTTTTGATCACAACGGCAGCCGCATTCATGATTGCTCTAGTAGAAGGGTACCGCGCAGGATTATTTGCACGAAGCCAGTGGTGGCCAAACATTCTGGCCGGAATAATCGTCGGCATTGTGGCCTTGCCCCTCTCGATGGCTTTTGCTATCGCCTCTGGCGCACGACCTGAGCAAGGAATTTACACGGCAATCATCGGTGGCGGCTTGACAACGCTTCTGGGTGGTAGCCGTTTACAAATTTCCGGGCCAACCGGCGCCTTTATTGTGATCCTCGCGGGTATCACAGCGAAATACGGCATTGCGGGTCTACAGATTGCAACTCTGATGGCGGGCCTGATTCTGTTGGTAATGGGACTCGCCAAAATGGGCGGGCTCATCAAGTTTATTCCGACTCCAGTCATTATCGGTTTCACGACAGGTATCGGAGTCATTATCTTTGTCGGGCAGTGGCCCTATTTTCTGGGCTTACCTCAACCAAGCGGCGAGCACTTTCATGAGAAGGTCTGGTCGTTGGTTCAAGTGTTGCCGCAGTTACACTGGCCCACGCTCGCGATGGCCTTGCTCAGCCTTTTGATTGTGCTGTTCGCCAACAAAATCCATATTTTCAAAAGGATACCTGGACCTTTACTGGCGATGGTGGTTGCAACGGTGCTGCAAGCGACCTTTCAGTTGCCCGGAGTTGCCACGATTGGTTCGATGTTCGGAGGCGTCCCACAAGGCCTGCCCTCATTTGCCTGGCCGGAGATGACACTTTCTCAAGTATTAAGTTTGGTGGGACCGGCCTTTACGATTGCCATGCTGGGCGCGATCGAGTCTCTCCTGTCGGCTGTTGTGGCGGATCGGATGGCGGGGACTCGCCATCAGTCCAACCAGGAGTTGATCGGTCAAGGTATCGCCAATGTGGTGTCGCCCTTGTTTGGGGGATTTGCGGCAACCGGTGCAATTGCGCGCACCGCGACCAATATTCGCAATGGTGGTACCGGACCGCTCGCAGGTATCGTTCACGTCTTGACGCTCGTGCTGGTTCTCGTCATGCTTGCGCCGCTTGCCTCAAGCATCCCACTGGCCGCTTTGGCCGCGATCCTGTTTGTCGTCGCCTGGAATATGAGTGAGATTCCTAGCTTTTTCCGGCTGTTGATCAGAGCCCCCAATGCAGATCGTGTGGTGTTGTTGGTCACATTCACCTTGACTGTTTTTGTTGACCTGGTGGTAGCCGTCAATATCGGCGTGATGCTGGCGATTTTTCATTTTCTCAGGCGCATGGCGGCATCTGTGGAAACGCGAGAAGTCTCAGAGGATCATCTGGCGCGTGAGTTTCCCGGGTCGAACACAGTGAAACGGCCTGATGGCGTGTTGGTGTATGAGGTCGATGGTCCGATGTTTTTCGCTGCGATTGAAAACTTTGAGAGAGCGCTGAAACATACGAAATCTGATCCTAAAACACTCGTGATTCGGATGCGGCGGGTCCCGTTCATTGATGCGACTGGACTGCAGTCCATCGAGGAAACAGTGAATGATTTTCATCGACGGGGCGTACAGGTCTTGCTGTGTGAGGCGAATGCTCGCGTTCTTGAAAAACTCCGCAAGGCCAAAATCGTTGATCAATACGCCAATGCTCAATACTATGACACGCTTGAGCAGGCCTTCCGAAGCGCTCAGCCTTTGCACGACTAACTCCCTATTTTCTCTGCACAAAAAGCCCAAACACAATGAAGCTCGATAAAAAAATCACCAACCGCGAGTTCAAACTTTTATTCAAACCCGAGGGTCTGGATCGCCATAGCCGCATCATTCAGTTGAGTCATTTACTCGTCTCCTTCTGTAAAAATTCAGGGGTTGAATTTTTCCATCTTGATAATGCAAACACCGGCCTGAGAAGTGTTTATTTTTTCGACACGCCAGAGAATGATTTCCGTAAAAACAATTTGATTTTGCGTGTTCGGGAGTCGCGACAGAATGTGTGGATCGATGACTGGTGCGAGGTCACTTTAAAGTGCCGAGCCCCCACCTTGCCTGATTCGCTCGCCTATGACCCCTCGCCGGATCTGCCCTACAAAATGAGGCTCCGTCTAAAAGAAGAGATCCTGCGCGGGACAAAGTTGGGGAGTAAGCGCATGATCTACTCCAACAACTCCATCATGGATACCGTTCCTGTTGATCAGATTTTTGAACGAACCATGGGCGGTGTTGTCAGGGCATTTCCTGATCTCAAGCGTTTAGGAATCAAGCCCGATGTGCCCGTGTCTGTCGTGGGCGGCTCGGCCAACAAAATCCTGGAGGCTTGCTTGCCGCTTGGCAACATCGAGTTTAGTCCTGGTGTCAGCGCGCATTGCGACATTGCGATCTGGATGCGCAGCGTGGGAGAGCCGATCGTCGGTGAATTGGCATTTTCGTATCGGGTCAACAAAGAAAACCGCGAGGATACCAAGGCACACAAGCTTGCAGATGCCTTTTTTGAAAATCTACAGTTGGCGATT
>JAURZO010000037.1 GCA_030653405.1 Zwartia sp.
CTGCATTCCCGAATGTCCAGCCAACGCGATCTTCGCTGAGGAGGACGTCCCGCAGGACCAGATGAAATTTATCGCGCTCAACGCCGAATTGTCGCCAACATTTCAAAGCATTAGCCGTTCGAAGAAACCACTCGAAGACGCTGACACCTGGAATGGTGTCCCTGACAAGCTCAAGCACCTCGAGCGCTAAATCCGATGTGCCCTCTTTATTACCTGTGCGCTTAGTTTCCACCACTTATTTATCGTCACTTAGTTGTCGTCGCTTAGTCATCATCACTTAGTCATCATTACTTAGTCATCATCACTTAGTCACCGCCACTTAGTCATTACCGCTTAGCCATCGCTGTTTAGCAATCCTTTCGTAGCCA
Organism: Zwartia sp.; assembly: GCA_030653405.1. Taxonomy (GTDB): domain Bacteria; phylum Pseudomonadota; class Gammaproteobacteria; order Burkholderiales; family Burkholderiaceae_B; genus Zwartia. Next base: position 369 of record JAURZO010000037.1, read on the forward strand.
TCATTGCTTAGCCCTCCACGTGACAGCCTTCACTCATGACCGACGATCAGATTAAACCAAGCGGTCCTCGATATTCAGAACAAACAGTCCTAGCCAAAACTGTATGGCTGACAGACAAGTTATTTTCCGTGACAGTCACGCGCGATCCTGCGTTTTCGTTCATACCAGGCCAGTTTGCGCGCCTGGGACTGCACGTTGAGTCCGCGGGCATAGACAACACTGCCGCATCAACCCTACCGAAAACGCCGAATGAATGGCGTGCTTACTCCATGGTTTCGCGACCAGACGCACAAGAACTCGAGTTCTTTTCGGTCGTTGTCCCCGAAGGCAAATTCAGTCCCGCTCTTGCAGCACTTAAGGTGGGCGACCCCATCTGGATCGATCAGAGCGTGTTCGGCTTTTTGACGCTAGAACGCTTTGTCGATGGTGAGGACCTCTGGCTTGTCGCCACCGGTACCGGTCTGTCCGCTTATCTTTCCATGCTCCGCGACCCAGCGACTTGGATGCGTTTCAAACGCATTATTTTGCTTCATGGCGTGCGTCACGCCACAGAGTTGGCTTACAGACAAGAGTTGCTTGAGCTCTCGGAACTCATGAAAAGCTCGGGCGGAGCATTTATTTATTTACCTGTGACCTCACAAGAGCCCCTCTCGCCGGAGCTTTCACCCGCCATAGCACCGCATTGGCTCAAGCCTGCCCGACTGACGACCCTGCTTGCCAGCGGAGAACTTGAGCAGCGCGTCGGGATTCCCTTGGACACTAAACGCTCCCGCATCATGTTGTGCGGCAACCCTGCAATGGTCACTGACATGCGGGCCTTGCTCTCTGAACGCGGCTTTGCCCCGGGCAGACGGGGTGTCGCAGGCAATCTGGCCGTCGAAAACTACTGGTAAACCCTTCGCAGAGGGCTTTTGCAATCACTAAATATGGTTGCATTACTTAGTGTTAGCCCTAGGTCTGGTGTCAAAACCAACATTTACGTGGTGGTTTTGCTACATTTTGTTGCAGCCCAACATGCGACACATCGCTTCAGACTCGCATCCCTCCTTTTAAGGAGGATAATTAGCCATCTTAAGAACTTTCTGGAATAACACATGCTCTATCAACTGCATGAAATGCATCGGGCGATCATGTCTCCCCTTGCACACTTCACCGAAGTGGGTTCCAAACTCTTTACCCATCCTGCTAGTCCTTTTGCCTACACGCCGATGGCCAGACAGATGGCGGCGGGCTATGAGTTAGTCCATAGAATCGGGAAAAAATACGAAAAACCGGCGTGGGGATTACCGATCACCGAGGTCGATGGCAAACCCGTTGCGGTCAGTGAAGAAGTGGTGCTATCTAAGCCCTTCTGTAATCTGATTTATTTCAGACGCGATGTTTCAGAAAAAGTCCGTAAAGCCACCCCAAAAATGCTGGTTGTCGCGCCCATGTCCGGTCACCATGCAACATTGCTGCGTGACACTGTGCGTGCCTTGCTACCTGATCATGAGATCTACGTCACGGATTGGATTGATGCGCGCATGGTTCCCATGTCTGCGGGCGCCTTTGGCCTAAACGACTACGTCCGCTACGTGCAAGACTTTGTCCGGCATCTCGGTCCGGACGTGCATGTGTTGTCAGTCTGCCAACCAACGGTACCTGCTCTCGCGGCGATTTCTTTAATGGCCACCAATAAAGACCCTTGTCTGCCACGCAGTATGGTGATGATGGGTGGTCCAATTGACCCTCGCTGTTCGCCCACGCAGGTCAATCGTCTGGCGACAACCAAACCTTTTGAATGGTTTGAGGAAAAGCTTATTCATACCGTCCCCGCTCAGTACCCGGGTGCCGGACGGCGTGTGTATCCTGGTTTCTTGCAACACGCTGGCTTTTTGTCGATGAATCCAGATCGCCACCTCAAGTCCCATTACGATTTTTATCTCGACTTGCTGCGTGGCGATGATGACGATGCAGATGCGCATCGACGTTTTTATAACGAGTACAACGCCGTACTCGATATGTCTGCCGATTTTTATCTCGACACGATTCGGATTGTTTTCCAGGATTTCGACCTGCCCAACGGCACATGGGAGATCGATGGACAACGCGTGACACCGTCGGACATCAAGTCGGTTGCGTTGTTTACGATTGAAGGTGAACTCGACGACATTTCTGGCGAAGGGCAAACTCGCGCGGCGCAAGACCTCTGTTCAAATATTCCAGCCAAGCGCAAGCAACACTACACGGCACCGGAATGCGGTCACTACGGCATTTTTTCAGGACGTCGCTGGCGCACGACTATTTGTCCAAAAATTGCGGAATTTATCCGACGGTACTGATGCTGGCTGAAAGTATCAATCAGTTGTTGCCGCAGACTCAATGCACCAAATGCGGCTTTGATGGTTGCGCGCCCTATGCGCGCGCCATCGCTCAACATCAGGCCCCAATTAATCGGTGCCCACCGGGTGGCGATGCGGGCATTGCGGCGTTGGCAAGGCTATTAAACCTACCGATCCTGCCACTTGACACCGATTGCGGTCAGCATCGGCCTCTTCAAGTGGCCGTGATCGACGAGCAGTATTGTATTGGTTGCACGCTCTGCATTCAGGCCTGTCCCGTCGATGCCATCATAGGCGCTTCTAAAGTCATGCATACCGTGCTGCCTGATGACTGCACTGGCTGTGACTTGTGTGTAGCACCCTGTCCGGTTGACTGCATCACGATGGTGGACGTCGAGCCCTCGCGCCCATGGACACCGGCTGATGCGACTCAGGCCCGTCTCCGCTATGAGCGCAGACAAGTCAGGCTCAATCAAGCCCCTGCCAGCCTGCGGCATGCGCAAGAAGCTGAGCCTGCAGAGCTGACCCCAGCACAATTCACAACACCAGCAACAACGCCAGCCACAACTCAACCCACGACACCAACTGCTGCACAAGCTGCGATCCAAGCCGCGCTCGCCCGAGCCCGTGCCAGGCGTAACGCTAACACCTGAGTGGGCCGTGATCGCCCCGCTCAACCACTCACCTCATCATGAACCCACAAAAAAGAAGAGAAATCTTTACGCGCCTGCGTGCAGCGAATCCAACGCCCACCACTGAGCTTGAGTACAACACTGATTTTCAGTTATTAATTGCCGTGATGCTTTCAGCTCAAGCGACTGACAAGGCCGTTAACATCGCGACACGCAAATTTTTCCCGGTTTACGGAACACCCCAGGCGCTCTATGCCTTGGGTGAAGAAAAACTCATGGCGTTCATTAAAACCATTGGCCTGTACAAGACAAAAGCCAAAAACGTCATTGCCACCTGCGGTATTTTGCTAGAGCAGCACGGAGGCCAAGTCCCTCAGACTCGCGAGGCGCTAGAGGCGCTCCCGGGGGTCGGACGCAAAACAGCGAATGTGGTGCTCAATACTGCATTTGGTCAACCCACCATTGCTGTGGATACACACATTTTTCGTGTTTCAAATCGAACCAAAATCGCCCCGGGCAAAGATGTAGTGGCCGTTGAAAAAGGCCTGGAAAAGTTTGTCGCTGACGAGTTCAAACTCGATGTCCACCACTGGCTGATTTTGCATGGGCGTTATGTCTGCGTGGCCCGTACACCCAAGTGTCCTCAATGCGGCATCGCTGACCTCTGCGAATACACACGCAAAACCAAGGGTTAACGCTATCCACCACCCGAGCACTATGGCAAACCCGCATTGAGTATTTCATCACTCATGCGTCATACTTGTTTGTCAGCTTTAAAACTGTTTAGGTGGAATGCCGTATGCAAGACATTATTCTTGAGACCCAAGATCTCACCAAGGAGTTTCGGGGCTTTGTCGCAGTCAACAACGTGTCTTTGCGTGTGCAGCGGGGCCAGATTCACGCGTTAATTGGTCCAAATGGCGCAGGCAAAACCACCTGTTTTAACTTGCTCACCAAATTTCTCACACCCACTCGCGGAAAAATTACGTTTAACGGCCTCGACATCACAAAGGACTCGCCGGCTCATATCGCACGCCGGGGCATTATTCGATCCTTTCAAATTTCCGCCGTATTTCCTCATCTGACGGTACTTGAAAACGTCCGGATCGGCCTACAACGCGAAACCGGATTGTCCTTTCATTTTTGGCAAAGTGAAAAACGTCTGAACGTACTGAACGAACGGGCCCGCGAACTGCTCGACCAAGTGGATCTCGGCGAATTTGCTGATGAAACGACTGCCAGCCTGCCCTACGGTCGCAAGCGTGCGCTGGAGATCGCCACAACGCTGGCGATGGAACCCGAGCTCATGCTCTTGGACGAGCCCACGCAAGGGATGGGTCATGAGGATGTAGACCGTGTCACACAACTCATCAAACGCGTCAGTGCCGGCCGAACTATTCTGATGGTCGAACACAACATGAATGTCGTCTCTTCGATCGCAGACACCATTACCGTGCTGGCGCGCGGCGCAGTGCTCGCTGAAGGCAACTACGCACATGTCTCCAAGGATCCTGCTGTCATGGAAGCCTACATGGGAACCACCGAGGGCGAACTAGAAGGAGCACACGGATGAGCGTTGCCGCACTCGAAATCAAAGATTTGCAAGCCTGGTACGGCGAGTCCCACATCCTGCATGGCGTGAATTTCACCGTTAACAAAGGGGAAGTCGTCACACTGCTTGGGCGTAACGGTGCCGGACGGACCACCACACTACGTGCAATATTAGGACTGACAGGTTCGCGCAGCGGTTCGATCCGCGTGCACGGAACCGAGGCGATCAATCTTCCGACCTTTAAGATTGCACATCTTGGCATCGGCTACTGCCCCGAAGAGCGTGGTATTTTCGCCAGTCTGTCTTGCGAAGAAAATCTGTTGCTCCCGCCACCAGTCGGTGTACCGGGTGGTGGCATGACGCTGGCTGAAATTTATGAGATGTTCCCCAATCTGCTGGAGCGCCGTCACTCGCCCGGGACTCGTTTGTCTGGCGGTGAACAGCAAATGCTCGCAGTCGCACGTATTTTGCGTACAGGCGCCAATTTATTGTTGTTAGACGAAATCTCAGAAGGTCTGGCGCCCGTCATCGTTCAAGCGCTTTCCCGCATGATCAAAATGCTGAAAACGAAGGGCTACACCATCGTCATGGTTGAACAAAACTTCCGTTTCGCGGCACCTCTGGCCGACCGTTTTTATGTCATGGAGCACGGGCAGATTGTTGAAAAATTCGATGCCACAGAGCTCAAAGAAAAACAGTCTGTATTGAACGAGCTTCTTGGAGTCTAGTACGCCCAGATTACGAACGTGTTCATGTATTGATCAGTTAGTCAAAACACAAGTCACAAACCAATAAAAATTCTAGCAGCGAAACCCAGGAGAACTAAATGAAACTTCGTACCTTAAGCGCTTCGCTCATGATCGCAGGCCTAGGCCTTGCGGGTCATACCGCGCAGGCAAACATTTCCGACGATGTCATTCGCATCGGCTTTGTCACCGACATGTCGAGTGTGTATTCAGATATTGACGGCGCCGGTGGCATTGAAGCCGCTCGCATGGCGATCGCCGATGCTGGTGGTCAAATCAATGGTAAAAAAATTGAACTGCTTTTTGCCGATCACCAAAACAAAGCTGACGTTGGCGCCGCACGTGCCCGCGAGTGGTTCGATCAACAAAAAATCGACATGCTGATTGGCGGCACCAACTCCGGCGTCAACCTCGCGCTGGCTGGTATTGCCGCTGAAAAGAAAAAGCCATTTTTCGCAATCGGTGCGGCAGCTTCCGACCTGACCGGCTCGCAATGCACCCCTTACACCGTTCACTGGGCCTATGACACAGTCGCACTGGCGCGGGGCACAGGCTCCGCAGTGGTGAAGGCTGGCGGCAAGACATGGTACTTCCTCACCGCTGACTACGCGTTCGGTCATGCGTTAGAGCGTGACACCGCCAAGGTTGTCAGAGAGGCTGGTGGCGAGGTCAAAGGTCAAGTGCGCGCTCCATTGAACTCCTCTGATTTCTCATCATTCTTACTGCAGGCACAGAGCTCCAAAGCGCAGATCTTGGGTCTGGCCAACGCAGGCGGCGACACCATCAACTCCATCAAGGCCGCAAATGAATTCGGCATTGGCAAAACCATGAAAATGGCTGGCCTGCTGATTTTCATCAACGACATTCACTCGCTCGGTCTGCAAGCCACACAAGGGATGCAATTTACCGACGGCTGGTATTGGGATCAGAATGATGAAACCCGAGCCTGGTCCAAGCGATTTGAAGAGCGCGTCAAACGCAAGCCTTCAATGATTCAGGCGGGTGACTACTCCGCCGTGTCGTTCTATCTGAATGCCGTTAAGGCAACCGGTAGCGATAATGGCGATACCGTCATGAAGTGGATGAAGTCCAACAAGGTCAATGACATGTTCGCTAAAGGCGGTTATGTCCGTGAAGATGGCCGCATGGTGCATGACATGTTCCTGATGGAAGTCAAAAAGCCAAGCGAGTCAAAAGGACCCTGGGACTACTACAAGCAGATCGCCGTTCTGCCGGGTGAGGAAGTCTTTACCAAGCTCTCCGAATCAACCTGCAAACTCGTAAAGAAGTAAGCAGACCATCCTCCCGGGCGCGCGACATATCGCCTGCTCGGGAGAAGACTCTGTTTTGGCAACAGGCTTGATGTAGGCAGACGATGATCACTATTTTTGGTATTCCGCTACAGGCATTTCTAGGGCAGCTCTTGCTGGGCCTGGTAAACGGCTCGTTTTATGCAATCCTGTCCCTTGGGTTAGCTGTCATTTTCGGCTTGCTCAACGTGATTAACTTCGCACATGGCGCGCTCTATATGCTCGGCGCGTTTCTGGCGTGGATGGGTTTGAACTATCTTGGCCTGAGCTACTGGGTCATGTTGATCGTCGCACCCATTCTGGTTGGACTGTTTGGCATTCTGATTGAAAAATTTCTTCTCAAGCATTTGTATAAGCTTGATCACCTCTACGGATTACTACTCACCTTTGGCATCACACTGCTAATCGAAGGACTGTTTCGCAGCTTCTATGGTGCCTCCGGTCAACCCTACTCATCACCCGAAGCGCTTCGAGGTGCGACTAATCTAGGCTTCATGATGTTGCCAAACTACCGGGCCTGGGTCGTCGTCGCCTCACTGGTTGTTTGTCTGATTACATGGTTTGTGATCGAACGCACTCGGCTCGGAGCGCTCTTGCGCGCAGGGACTGAAAATCCCCGCCTGGTCGAGGCATTCGGGGTCAATGTTCCGCTCATGATCACGTTGACCTATGGCTTCGGTGTGGCACTTGCAGGGTTTGCTGGCGTGCTGGCTGCCCCCATCATTCAGGTATCGCCTCTGATGGGCTCCAACCTGATCATCGTCGTATTCGCTGTCGTGGTGATTGGTGGCATGGGCTCCATTCTTGGCGCGATTGTCACGGGCTTGGGGCTTGGCGTGATCGAAGGGCTCACCAAAGTATTCTGGCCAGAGGCCTCAAGTACGGTGGTGTTCATCATCATGGCGATTGTCTTGCTGATTCGCCCAGCCGGTCTGTTCGGAAAAGAAAAATGAATCGTCAGAAACTCGGTTATGTTCTCGCACTGATTTTTTTAGCTGCAGTGCCGCTGATGGGTGTTTATCCTGTCTTTGTCATGAAGATCATGTGTTACGCACTGTTTGCGTGCGCCTTTAATCTCTTGTTGGGCTTTACAGGCTTGCTGTCTTTTGGTCACGCCGCGTTTCTTGGCAGCGCCGCCTATGCTTCCGGACATGCCATCAAAATGTGGGGTTTTCCGACCGAGGTTGGCTTGGCTTTTGGCGTATTGGTGGCGGGGGTGCTCGGGCTTGCGATGGGTGCACTGGCGATTCGTCGCAGTGGCATTTACTTTGCGATGATTACGTTGGCACTTTCACAAATGGTGTTTTTCTTTTTCTTGCAAGCCAATTTCACAGGTGGCGAAGATGGCTTGCAAGGCGTCCCGCGCGGCACACTCTTTGGCCTGATCGACCTGAAAAACGACCTGAATCTCTACTACGTCGTGATGGCTATTTTTGTGTTCGGATATTTCATCATCTGGCGGACCGTGCACTCTCCCTTTGGGCAAGTACTTAAAGCCATCCGCGAAAACGAAGCACGCGCGACCTCACTCGGTTATGACGTTGACCGCTTCAAACTGCTTGCATTTGTGTTGTCGGCCATGCTCGCCGGGCTGGCAGGATCAACCAAAATGCTGATTTTTGTCTCGGCTACCTTGAGTGATGCTACCTGGCAAATGTCTGGACTTGTCATTCTGATGACGCTTATTGGCGGTCTAGGCACACTCGTTGGCCCTGTTATCGGCGCGTTTATCGTAGTTTTGCTCGAGAACAAGGTCGGTGAAATCGGCGCGATGCTGACAAGTTGGACCGGAATCGAATGGTTCCAACGCTTAGGTGAGTCCGTCTCGATTGTGATTGGCCTGATTTTTGTAATCTGTGTGCTCGCCTTTAGACGCGGCATCGTCGGAGAACTCGGCGCCTGGTATGAGCGGCGTAAAGCTATCCGCAGCTAACCCTGTTTCATCGGAGTGTCAGTGTCACTGACAGCCCAAGTCTAAGTTGCGTCAGTCGCTCAAAGCGTGATTGGCGCAACTAAACTAAAGCTAACCGCCGCACGCGTTGCGCCACAATGCTCGCGACCAGTGCCTTGAGCAGGTCTCCCGGTAAAAATACGGCAATTGCCCAAGTAGCTTTCTCAAGCCCCATACCTGTCACGGCGGCCAACCAAGGTATCCCGGCCGCATACACGACAAGCATGCCTCCCACCACACTGGCAATCCAACAGCGCAAAATCTGCGGTGTGGCAGCGGCAAGCGACCCAGAACCTGCCACGGATCCCGTTGCAGGTATACGCCCGGCTAACCAGCCTGTGACGACCGCACCCGGGATCATGCCCAACAAAAAACCGCCCGTCGGACCTGCCAGAACAGCCAGACCTGCACGTCCACCAGGCAAAACCGGCAGTCCAAGTAAAGCAATCAACACATAGGTCAACACGACAAGACCCCCACGCCACGGGCCGAGGATCAAACCCGCCAACATGACACCAAAGGTCTGCAGGGTGACCGGCACAGGTACCCAAGGCACAGGCACAGGCGGGATCAAACCCAGAACCACGATCATCGCGGTAAATAACGCAATCAGTGCGAGATCTTTTGTTTTAAGCATCAATATTCCAAAGTCAGTATTCAAAAATAATTAGGCGCCTCAGACTCGCGCAGTGCGCGATGCGCAGCAGGTGTCATGTGCTCTGACGCATACTATTGCCTGGCGTCAAGCGCCTCCGCAATATCCTGCGCCCGTCGGATTGTACGCAGCAACATCGGCACGCCCATGGTCAACGGGCTGACTTTGAGCCCCCGCGCGGCTTGCGCTTCGCGGATTTCTTGCCATTGGGACGAGAGTTCCGGAATCAAACGCAGGGTCAAGCCGAAAACAAGAGCGATGCGCTCACTATTGACCCAACCGAGTCGGTCAAACGGCTTTAACAGCCAGATCAGCACCTCCATCATGCCAACGATTGACGTTGTCATGGACACGACCAGTGCCCCAAGCAGCATCGCTGAGATACGCAGACCAACCTCGAGAGCCAGACTAGGCGTCTGCACGAACCCAGTGAATAACACGAGAAAGATCACCAGCCAGCTCAACGTCCTCAGATGCCGCCACAGCGTTTGAAAGTGAACCCCGCTCTGCTGCAACAAAAAGAGCACAAACAGCAACACACCCAACAAGACACGCCAGTCATGCGTGAACATGAGTCCCGCACCCACGAGCATCAGGGTCGCGAGCTTGACGCCCGCCGACAAGCGGTGCAACCAACTCTCGCCAGGAAAATAAAATGAGCCCATCAGCCGCAGTGCTGCCGATACCAGGACGTGGCCGCAACCGGCTCGCCATCAAACACGAGCCGGCCCTCTTTGAGCACCAGCACGCGATCCATCGTACCCATCAACTCCAGATCGTGACTCACAATCACAGCAGGCTGCGACAAACCAGCAAGATGCTGCTCGAAGCGATTACGCAAACGCAAATCGAGTTGGGTGGTCGGCTCATCAAACACCAGCAGGTCGGGCTGCGTGGCCAAAACACCTGCAAGGGCGATCAATTGCCGCTCCCCCCCAGATAAGGTGTGGATCAATCGATCGTAGAGATGGGATACACCGAGCTGGCGCAAGGCCTCCTCGGTGCGTTGCCTGCGTTCGCCCGCATCAGGCAGTCGACGCTTCAAACCGAACTCGATATCTTCACTGACAACTGGAAAAACAATTTGATTATCAGGGTTTTGAAATACAAAGCCGACTTTTCTGCGTATCTTTTCAACCTCTCTGCGGGTATCCAGACCATCGACCGTGACTTGTCCTGACCGAGGCAGTAACAACCCATTGATCAGGCGAATCAACGTGCTTTTCCCAGAGCCATTCGGGCCGACCACACCAATACGGTGCTCAGACAGCCTTAAGCTCAAGTCACCCAATGCCAGGCGACCCTCTCGTTCGACAAAGATTTTTTTAAACTCGATTAACATGGAGAACGATTATGCATGAGAACTTTTTCTAAAACTCCGACTCCAAAGAAAGTATGCAAAAAATCAACAAAACTGACGCCGAATGGAAAGCACAGCTTTCCGCAGAGGAATATTACGTTGCTCGCCAAAAAGGCACTGAACGTGCCTTTACAGGTCGCTACTGGGATCACCGCGAATATGGCATCTACCGTTGTGTAGGTTGCGGCACGGCGCTGTTTGCCTCGGACACCAAGTTCGATGCAGGCTGTGGTTGGCCGAGCTATTTCGAACCGATTAACCCAGAAAACGTCAGAGAGGAAATAGACACCAGCCACGGCATGATGCGCACTGAAGTCATGTGTAACATCTGCGACAGCCATTTAGGTCACGTCTTTCCGGATGGTCCGCCTCCTACAGGCCTGCGTTACTGCATCAATTCGCTTTCCCTGACGTTCGAGCCGGTCAACCCATGAAAAAATTCCTTTTTGACCTGTTTCCGCTTATTTTATTTTTTGTCGCTTATCGGTTTGCCGATATTTATGTGGCAACAGCCGTTGCCATGGCTGCGGCCGTGATACAGATACTCTGGATCAAGCTCTCGGGCAAACCCATTGAAACCATGCACTGGGTCAATCTGGCTGTGATTGTATTTTTTGGTGGCGCGACGCTATGGCTTCAAAACGAGGCCTTTATCAAATGGAAGCCCACGGTGCTGTATTGGCTGTTCGGTGGCGTCTTGCTGGTCAGTAAATATGTGCTGAGTCGCAACCTGATGCAAAAGCTTCTGGGCGCCAAGGTCTCTATGCCTGACAACGGCTGGGACAAGCTGAATTTGAGCTGGGCCTTATTTTTTCTGGCTGCCGGCGCGCTCAATCTCTTTGTCGCTTTTTCGGGCTTGTTCACAGAAAGTCAGTGGGTGAACTTCAAGGTTTTCGGCTTAATGGCCTTGCTGATTGTCTTTGTCATCGCCCAATCGATCTGGCTGGGTAAACACATGCAACATGACGAAGGCGCTGAGACCTTGCCCGCCCCCGGCTCCGAGGAGAACAAACGATGACGACCGGGACGAACCCTCACCTCATACTGCTGCGCGAGCGCCTAGCGCCCCTGGAGGCCCTGGAGCTCGATATTGTCGATGAATCGCATTTACATGCCGGGCACTCAGGCAATCCCGGCAATGCCAGCCATTTCCGTGCCACGATTGTGGCGGAATGCTTTAATAACCGACCGATGATTGCGCAACATCGGCTGGTGTATGATCTTTTGCGCGATTTAATCCCACACCCGATTCATGCGCTTGCGCTGACGACTCGGGCGCCTTCCAAAGGAAATTTATGAAACGTATCGTTATGCTCGCCGCCGCACTCGTGCTGGTAGCACCTCTCCATGCACAGAACGTTGCCACAGTGAATGGCAAAGCAATTACTCAGGCGAACGTCGATCAATTTGTAAAGTTGCTAGTGGGTCGCGGTGCGACCGATTCCCCGGAAATTCGCAACCAGATCAAAGAAGAGCTCATCAACCGTCAGGTGATGGTTCAGGCCGCTGAGGCTGCCGGCATCCCCAAAGACCCAACCGTCTCGATCGAACTCGAGTTGGCGCGCCAAGGTATTCTGGTCCAAGCATTGATGGCGGACTACCTGAAGAACAACCCAATCACCGAAGAAGCGGTCAAGGCCGAGTACGAGAAGCTTAAAAAGGCTGAATCGGACAAGTTTGAATACAACGTCCGCCACATTCTGGTCGAAGATGAAAAAACAGCGAACGATATCCAAGAGAAGCTGAAGAACAAATCGGCTAAATTCGAAGATCTCGCCAAGCAATCCAAAGACACTGGTAGTGCTGCGAAAGGCGGCGATTTGGGATGGGCACCCGACACGAACTATGTCGAGCCCTTTGCTAAAGCTGTTGCTGCAACGAAAAAAGGTCAGTTAGCCGACAAGCCTGTGCAATCACAGTTTGGCTGGCACGTGATTGAGGTCGTGGACATTCGCCCTGTTGAATTTCCTCCACTTGATCAGGTTCGCAAAGAGCTCGAGCAGATGATGCGCGAGCAGGCCTTAGCTGCCTACCAGGCACAACTGCGCAGCAAAGCAAAAATCCAGTAATCCATTGACTCAACTCAGCGTCGTTCTTGCTCTCCAAACGACCTGATGGTGGCAGGTGAATGAGATACAAAAAACCCGCTTGGCAGTTGCTCAACTGCCAAGCGGGTTTTTTATTGCCAAGACTTTCCAACTAAGAAGCGTGGACTTAAGCTGAACTTTCCAGTAACGCCCGCAACCCAGCCTCGTCCAGCACTGTGACACCGAGCTCAGTCGCTTTTTCCAGCTTACTACCGGCATCTTCACCGGCGACAACATAAGAGGTCTTGCGCGACACTGAGCCACTGACTTTGCCGCCAGCGGCAATAATCTGGCTTGAGGCTTCTTCGCGCGACCACTGCGGCAAGGTCCCGGTCAATACAAAGGTCTTACCCACAAGCCCGGTGCTGCTTGATGCAACAGGTGCTTGAGGTGTCACGCCCTGCTCTCGCAAGGCGCGAACCACCTCTTGATTATGTGGCTCTGCAAAGAACCTGGCAATCGAACCGGCAACGACAGGTCCCACATCCGGCACACTTAAAAGCTCGTCAGACTGTGCCTGCATGAGCTTTTCGATCGAGCCAAACTGAAGCGCCAGATCACGTGCAGTGGTCTCTCCAACGTGACGAATGCCAAGCGCAAAAATCAACCGGCCTAACTGTGGCTGCTTTGCCTTTGCGATGGCATCAATGAGATTTTCAGCTGACTTGCGACCCATCCGATCGTATTCAGCCAACTCATCCACGCGTAGCGAGAACAGATCGGCTAGCGAGTGAATCCGTCCTCGATCGACGAGTTGCTCGACCAACTTTTCACCCAGACCCTCGATATCTAAAGCCTTACGTCCTGCGGCATGAATCAAGCTCTGTTTACGCTGGGCCGGACAAAACAAACCGCCCGTGCAACGCGCGATCGCCTCATCCTCGACACGCTCAATCGCCGAGCCACACACGGGACAGGCACTGGGCATGATGAACGCCGTCGCAAAAATCGGGCGCTGTTCCAGTACCGGCCCCACCACTTCAGGAATCACATCGCCCGCACGGCGCACAATGACCAGATCACCGATGCGCACGTCCTTGCGACGGATCTCTGTTTCGTTGTGCAGGGTGGCGTTGGTCACGGTCACCCCACCGACAAACACTGGCGCTAAACGCGCAACAGGGGTGATCGCGCCCGTTCGCCCCACCTGCACCTCAATATCGAGTAGTTCCGTGGTCGCTTCTTGGGCTGGAAACTTATGTGCGATCGCAAAGCGCGGTGCGCGCGCGACAAAACCCAGTACACGCTGCGCCACTAAGTCATCCACCTTGTAGACGACACCATCGATATCGTAGGGGAGCTTGGCACGCCGCGCACCAATCTCTGCGTAAAACTTCAGTAACTGATCGGCGCCACGCGCCAACACATGCTGAGAAATATTGACGGGTAAACCTAAACTCGCTAACCAATCCAACATTTCACTGTGCCGAGACCACGGTACCTCGTCGACTTCGCCCCAGCCATATGCAAAAAATGTGAGTGGACGCTGGGCTGTGATACGCGAATCAAGTTGTCGCAAACTTCCAGCTGCCGCATTACGAGGGTTGACGAAAATCTTTTCACCACGTGCCTGCTGCTCAACATTTAATCGTTCGAAATCCGCCAGGTTCATAAAAACCTCTCCACGAACCTCGAGCATCTCTGGCACCTCGTGAAGCGCCCCCTTTAGTTTCAGAGGGATGGCCTTGATGGTTCGAATATTCATGGTGACATCTTCACCAGTCTGACCATCGCCGCGCGTTGCCGCCTGAACCAAGACGCCACGCTCATAACGCAAACTGATCGCCAGCCCATCGAGCTTGAGTTCACAAAAATACGCGACTTTCTCGGAGGGAGCCAGCTTGCCAGCTGCACGCAAAGTATCCGATACACGCTTATCAAAAGCACGCACCTCGGATTCCTCGAACGCGTTACCGAGTGAAAGCATCGGCACACGGTGAGTGACCGTACCAAACACAGCGAGGGGTGATGCACCGACTCGCTGCGTGGGTGAGTCAGAGGTCACGCACTCGGGATGCGCTGACTCAAGCGCCATTAACTCCCGCATCAGCGCATCGTATTGCGCATCTGTGATCACAGGCGTGTCTTGTACATAATAGGCCTGATTATGGCGCTCGATCTCGCCTCGCAACCAGTTCAGTCTTTCGCTGACCGCGTCCTGCAGATTCATGCTCAAACGCGCCTTTTAAGCAAAGACACGTCTCGCACGGGGACTGCCCGCCGCGAAACCTGCTGTTTCGAGTTGCACATACAGCGTTTTGAGTCTTTCATCGATCGCCACATCGGCTCCAGCTTGCAGCGGACGCAACTGATCATCTACAAGCTCGGCCCCCACTCGGCGCGCCAATTCAAAACCGACTTCGGCCATTTTTCCAAAGGCTCTTGTATCGACAGGGCTGCAGGGCACATCAAGCAGGAGACTCAAGCGATCCACGCCTGCCATTCCCGCATCAAAAGACTCCGCATCCGCACGCGTCAGGCTGAAACAAACCAAACCATATTCTCCAAGCCAGGCAAAACCGCCATTCAGAGCAACAAACCCCATACTTTGCGCTGCAGCAGTGACCTCAGATACAGGTCGCATACTGCCAAGCAACAACGTCAGCCCAACCTGCGTATCGAGTCCTGCACAGGTATCGTCCAGACGCGACGCGGCTTCAAGCACGTGCTGCTGATCCGGACCTTCGATGCTGCATTCCAATTGGTCAGCCAGCGCTTGCGCACGATTCCAGATTTGCGACCATTCAATGGCGGATAAGGCACCACTGCGGTTGGCGAGCAACACGGCCAAGTGTGCAGAGACGTACTGACCTTCGGGCTGCAAATGACAAACCAGCTGTCCTTCGATGTCCTGAGCAAAAATACGCACAGGCTTGCGGCCTGCCGTGCGCAGAGGCTGCAGCAAGGGCATCAAGTCAACGCCGAGCATCGGACCCTGAAAAGCAATTTCAATCACAACCTCGGTCGTCGGATCAGGCTCCTGCTCATCGGCTTGCGCATCAGGATGCGCCGAGCCAGCCATTTGAGTCATATCACTCGGATAGCTGACGCCGCCCAAACCGGGCTCGCGTCTGAGTTCTGTTGAGGACAGTGCGTCCCCAAGCAGGGGGTCCTCATCAATGACCGGCATCTGCGCCTGCATCCGACGTCGGACCCGACGATCCTGAAACCAGTTAAAAACAAGCAGCAGCGCAATAATGCCTGCGCCAATGACAATCAGATAAATTTGCAACTCACTCATGTGTTGCCTCGGTAATCACGCAGCTTCGGCAGCCAGCTGCAATGCGGATTCAATATCAACGGCCACAATACGCGAAACGCCCTGCTCCTGCATCGTCACGCCGACGAGTTGACGAGCCATCTGCATGGCAATCTTGTTGTGTGAAATAAATAAAAACTGTGTGTGGTCAGCCATGTTGCTCACCAGATTCGCATAACGCTCAGTATTGGCATCATCCAGTGGCGCATCGACCTCGTCAAGCAAGCAGAAAGGCGCAGGATTGAGTTTGAACAAAGCAAAAACAAGTGCCGTCGCCGTCAATGCCTTTTCACCACCGGAAAGAAGATGAATGGAGGTGTTACGTTTGCCAGGTGGTTGCGCCATCACTTGCACACCCGCATCCAGAATTTCGTCGCCCGTCATGATCAGGCGCGCCTCACCACCCCCAAACAACTTTGGAAATAGCTCGCCGAAATGTCCATTGACCTCGTTAAAAGTCGTTTGCAATAAATCCCGAGTTTCACGATCAATCTTGCGAATTGCGTCTTCGAGCGTTTCAATCGCGGTTTGCAAATCGAGATATTGCGCATCGAGATAGTTCTTACGCTCACGGGAAGTCGTCAATTCATCCAGCGCGGCCAGGTTCACTGAACCTAGACTCTCAATTTTTCTCGTGATACGTTGCACCTCGGACTGCAACCAGGCCGGACGCGTCCACTCCTCGGGCTGATCCACCAAAGAAGCCTGAACAGCGGCGCGATCAACCTGCCGTTCGTTGAGCTGCTCGGCGAACTGTTCAGTTGCCAGACGCGCTGCTTGCTCTTGGAGCTGGAGTTGCATAATTTTTTCACGACGCGGCTCCAGAGAACGCTCAATCGTCATACGTTCTTCGTCGGCTTGGCGCAACTGCGCAGCCAAAGTATCCATTTCAATTCGCGCACGACCCAGCGTTTCCTCACGTTCCGCCCGCAATTCAAGCGCTTCCTGCAGTCCAGCCTCGGCGGCTGCCGCATCAAGCGTTGATAGTTCTGACTCAAGGGTCAACAGCTCTTGCTGAGCGCGCGTGGCCTGCTCGGTTGCAAGCTGCAAATTACGCTGCAACTCAGCGATGCGCGCACGAATGCCACGTTCGGCGAACTCAGCCTCTTGGGCGCCACGCTCTTGGTCGCGCAGACGGCTGCGTGCAACTTCCGCTTCATCTGAGAGCGCTTCTCCCGCCATTTCGGCTTCGGAGTAAATTTCCTGCTGCGTCGCAATCTCAGCATCGAGCTCCTCAAAACGCGCTTCCGCCTCGAGCTTGGCAGCGGTGAGTTCCTCTTGCTGGGACATCACCTCGGCGATGTCTTGCTCCAGGCGCCCGGAACGTTCACGCGTTTGATCGACCTGCTGTTGCAAGCGTGTGTATTCAAGCTGTAGGTCATGCAGGCGACGCGTGATTTCCGCCACACGCTGACGGGCCGGCGGCAAAGCCTGTGAAACGTGTTGCCAGGCCGACTCAGCCTGCGCCACCGCCGAGCGGGAGTTATCCGCGATCATCTGGTGCGCTTTGATCTCGCGTTGCAGATTTTCAATTTCTTGCTGCCGCGCAAGTAGACCTGCCTGTTCAGAATCGGGCGCATAAAAGCGCACGCTGTTTGAATCAATCAGGTGACCACCCTTGACGACAAGCATCGTCCCGCCTGGCAAAGTGGTACGCGCTGCCAGGGCTTCAGTCACGTCCTTGGCGATATAAACATTGCCGAGCCAGCTTTGCAGTAGCGTACGTAACTCCGGGTCAGAGATACGTAGCACTGATGACAGCGGATTGAACCCAGCGGGGGCAGCAGCCATGGGCGCTGCGGGGGGTAATTGATAGAAAGCCAGACGTGCGGGTGGCGCATCATTGGCAAACGCTCGCGCCCAATCCAGATTACGCACCTCGAGACCCGTCATGCGCTCATTCAGAACCGCTTCAAGCGCAGTTTCCCAGCCGGGTTCGACCTGCAGCTTCTGCCACAGTCGCGCAAGCGAGGTGAGCTCGTGCTTGGCAAGCCAAGGCTCGAGCGCTCCCTTTTTTTGCACATCTTCCTGAAGACGTAGAAGTGCATTGAGTCGCGCATCAAGGCGTGCGAGCGTCTCGGCCTCCGCCTGAGCCTGCTGCTGCGCCTGCGCGCGTCGTGCATCGGCCTCGGGAAGCTTGTCCTCGAGTTCCGCCAGAGCGCCCTGCGCTTCTTCGAGGGACTCTTCGGCCACCAGCTTATCGCCAGTCAAACGTTCAAGTGCATCCTGATCAGGCGCCTCTACACCCTGCAACTCTTGTCTGAGTCGCTCGCGACGCATTTCAAGGGCCTGCAGCTGTCGATCCGAGTCGCGCTGAGTCTGCGCAACAAGTGCCAGACTTTGCTCGACACGCGCCAAGGTCGCACGCATTTCCTCTCGCTGAGCCGCTGCCTGCCGCACCCGCGCTTCGATGTCAGGCAATCCTTCTTGGGCGGCCTGAGCCAGATCGCGCGCCTGCTGCGCGCGGGCCGCACTGGTCATCAGCTCGTCTTCACCTTCCTGAATCTGCAGGACACAATGTTCCTTTTGCGAATCCCACTCAGTCAACTGTACCTGCAACTGTGCACGTCGGGCTTGCACGCGATTACGCGACTCAACCACATGACGAATTTCGGCCTCAAGACTACTGACCTTGGCGTTGGACTCGTATAACAACCCCTGCGCGGCATGCACGGCATCACCGGCTGCGTAGTGCGCCTGCCGGCGCGACTCAAGCGCCGCCTCGCTGGCACGCAAACCAGCCATGGAAGCTTCGAGCTCGATCTGCGCCCGTTCAATTTCTTGCTGTGTGCGGTCACGTTCTTCGTGCGCTGCGGCTTCTTTTAAAAACCACAACGCATTTTGCTTACCCTCGCCTTCGGCCTGGAGGGCACGGTATTCACGTGCCACCTCTGCCTGAGACTCAAGCTTCTCCAGTTGGGTCGTCAGCTCGCGCAAAATATCGTCCACTCGCACGAGATTTTCACGCGTGTCGGACAATCTGTTTTCCGTTTCACGTCGGCGCTCTTTGTAACGCGATACGCCTGCGGCTTCTTCAAGATAGACACGCAACTCCTCAGGCTTGGCTTCGATCAGGCGATTGATCATGCCCTGCCCGATAATGGCATAGCCCCTCGCGCCAAGACCCGTACCCAAAAAGATGTCATTGACATCGCGACGGCGAACTTGCTGGTTATTAATGAAATAGCTGCTCGTGCCATCGCGCGTGAGGACTCGCCGCACTGCGATTTCAGCGTAGGTCGCCCACTGCCCGACCGCACGTCCATCGCTATTGTCAAACACCAACTCAACAGAAGCACGCGCAGAAGGCTTACGTTGACCCGAACCACTAAAAATGACGTCCTGCATCGATTCGCCACGCAGCTCGGATGCGCGTGTCTCGCCCATCACCCACCGCACTGCATCGATAATATTGGACTTGCCGCAACCATTCGGCCCGACCACACCGACCAGTTGACTCGGGGTAGGAATCACAGTGGGGTCGACAAAGGATTTGAATCCCGCAAGTTTGATCTGGGTCAGACGCACAATATAGGCACAATGTTGGATGGAATCCCTCAGATAATAACGCAGCCCGAACAAAAATTAGATCCTACAGAGAGGATCACCTTGACTCAGGCAGGCTAAAACCGCGGGGAATCCCTCATTCTTTTATTATTCAGAATGCCGCATTGTGGCGAGCGTTCACTTTTTTGGGAAACCATCTTGAATCGAGGCTTTTTTACCGTCATGGCGGCGCAGGCTTTGTCGTCTCTTGCGGACAATGCACTGTTCATTGCGGCGATCGCGCTGATCCAGGAATTGCAAGGTCCGGACTGGATGGCGCCAATGATGAAATGGTGGTTCGCCGCCTCTTATGTGCTGCTGGCTGCCTTTGTCGGCGCAATGGCCGATTCCTTTCCCAAGGGCCGGGTCATGTTTTTGACGAACGCGATCAAAGTCAGCGGCTGTATGTTGATGTTTTCCTACGCAATGTTCGGCTTGGCTCAGGACGGTCAGGTCGCACTGGTGTGTGCGGCCTATGCACTGGTCGGCATCGGTGCTGCGGCATACTCTCCCGCCAAGTACGGCATCGTGACAGAAATGTTGCACCCGTTGCAGCTGGTAAAGGGTAATAGCTGGATTGAGGGCTTGACGATTCTGTCGATCATCTTGGGTACCGTCGTGGGTGGCGTACTGGTTTCACCCACCGTTTCAAGCTGGTTGTTGAGCCACAAGTGGATCGGGAGCATGGTTGACACCCCGGCCGAAGCGGCGATTTTGATGATCGCGTTTGTTTATATTGCGGCTGCGATCTGTAACCTATTGATTCCAAAAACGAACATTATCTATCCCCCACAAAATAAAAATCCCCTCAAGCTCGTCAAAACCTTTGCCGGTTACGTCAGAATCCTATGGAATGACAAACTGGGACAAATTTCACTGGGGGTCACTACCCTTTTCTGGGGTGCTGGCGCCACGCTTCAACTCATCGTGATTGAATGGGGCAAGAGTCATTTGGGCTATCGCCTTGACCAGGCATCCATTCTGATGGGCGTCACCGCGCTGGGCACCATCGTCGGCTCAGTGTTAGCGGGCCGGGTGCCCTTGCCTAAAGCGCTGCTTGTGCTGCCGCTCGGTGTTGCAATGGGCTTCATCGTCATGTTGATGCCTTTTGTGAATGACTCTTGGACCATCAATGTTCTCGGAACAGAGCTTCCTTGGATGGCCTATTTATTGTTGATTCTCATCGGACTGACTTCCGGTCTGTTCGTCGTGCCGATGAACGCCTTATTGCAACACCGCGGCCATGTTCTGCTGTCAGCGGGCCACTCGATTGCCGTTCAAAACTTCAACGAACAACTCAATATTTTGTTGATGGTGGCGATTTACACGCTTTTATTGTGGATGAACCTGTCCATTGACATCATCATCTGGATTTTTGGTGGGCTGGTTGCTTCGCTCATGATTGTCATGATGCGCTGGAACCGCAAGAATCAAAATGAGAATCCAAAACTGCTCGATGAGATTGGCCAGGAAGGACACGGCAAAGCGCTCTAAGGAAACACTACGCATATCAAAGCTTGGCTTAGCCCAGTCAAGCGAGTGGCTGTTTCAAGGATAAGGGCTTAGAGCCCAGACACGGTTCGGATTAACTGTAAATCTTGCCAGGCAGAGGCTTTGTCTGCGGGGTGATTCAGCAAGCTCGCCGGATGGTGACTCACAATCAAAGGAATATTGACTCCATCTACGGTCAGCGTATGTGTGAGCTGGCGCAACTTTTGGAGCGGTGCGTCTGTTTCTAACAGCACTCGAGCCGCCACGCGTCCCACTGCAAAAATCGCAAATGGCCTGACCAGCGCAATTTGTCTCAACAAGTAGGGTTTGCAGGCAGCGAGTTCGTCCGGTTTGGGATTGCGATTACCCGGTGGGCGACATTTCACGATATTGCTGACGTAGACATTATGGGTGCGACTGCTCTGAATCGATGTCAGCATGTTGTCCAGCATCAAGCCCATGCGATCCACAAAGGGCTTGCCCTGACGATCTTCTTGCTCTGCTGGCGCCTCACCGATCACCATGATGGACGGTTGCATGACACCTTCGCCAAAGACTGCTTGGTGACGCTCGCGACACAAACCGCATGCCTGGCAGGCACTGACCGTTTCAGACAGCGCGGCAAGATCAACGGCCGCAGTCGCAGCGGCCTGTGTATCGACCTGAATGACAGGAATAGGTGTTGAAGGCTTACCACCTCTGACGCCCTTCGCTGGCGCGGCACCTGATTGACGCGATGACCGCGACGATGCTGATGGTGGGGTCGGTGCAACAACGAGACTCGCTTTCGCCTCTAAGCCTGACGGCGGCACTGCAGCCTCTGAGGCTACTCGCGTATCGGCGTCTGTATTTGCCTCAGAGGCCGATACACTAGCCAAATAGCTGGACTCCGCTTTCACTGTGCTCTTGGGCGAAACTTTTGCAGTCGCTACAGCAGCTCCAGCAGCCCGAGCAGCCCCAGCCGTCCGGATATCGACTGGCAACCAGGGCTTTTCAACGCCAAGCTCCTGAAGCCAGGCGAGTTGAAGGGCCGAGTACTGGGGTGCGGGTCGTTGCTCTGCCGTCATCTCAAGGCTCATCAAAACTTTTTTTCAAAATCAACGCGTCCTCTCGCTGACCCTTTGCTGCAGGATAGTAATCGCGTCTGAGACCGATCTGGACAAAGCCCTCCTCCAGATAAAACGCCAATGCACCTTGATTGGAGGGACGAACCTCCAATACGATACCCTCTGTACCCGCACCCCGAGCCAGCCGGGTGAGGTGTTCCATCATTTGTTTACCGTAGCCCAGGCGCTGCGCATCCCTGGCTACCGCGATGACGAGGAGGTGCGCGACATCGGGAGCCATCATCACGATACAAAAGCCTTGTATCCCGTCTGCTGTACGCAACACCCATGCATCATAGCCAGCATCCAATGCATCCTCGAAATTTCTCAAAGTCCAAGGAAAAGATTGCACGGCGGCTTCGATCGCCACCACCACGTGCAAATCAGAACGCAGCATGGGTAACAAGGCGGCAGAACTCGGGGGCTTGGCACGAGGATTGCCGCCATCACCTCGCGCACGCTCGAGCGTCGTAAAAGCTACTTTGTCTCGTAAATAAAGAGGTGCGGCATGTTCTGGCAACAAGGTTTGACCGTTTTTCCATGCTTTTAATGCCAGTAGGGCCACCGCACGCGCTTCGGGTCTAGCTGAAAAATCATCCTGCACCCAAGCTTGGGGCAAAGCTTGTGTCGCCTCCACAAGTCGCCATCCCTCGCCTACCAGTGTCACATTCGCACGCAAATCCGCATGCGCATTCGCATTCGAAGGCCTGTTCGCACGAACATTCGCAGACCCACTTTCAGGACTCTTCGCGGGTTCCTGCGCATGTTGCGCTCTATGTTCAATAAGAGATTCTTTGTGACGCTCTTGCCAAAATGCCTGCCGCTGAGCAACAAACGGCAACACATCCTCCGCAGAGAGCAAGACTGGCGGCTGAATCGCAACGATCTCGTCGTGCGCAGACTGTGCATACACCCCAAAATAAACTTCATCCATCCGCGCATCGAGCGCGACAAACAGAAGATCCGACGGATGACGCCGCGCTGCATCCTCAGCGACAGCTGGTAGCGCGCCAATGGCGATGACGGGGATATCTAAAGCCAGACCGATCCCTTGCGCCACACCGCAAGCAACCCGCACACCTGTAAAAGCACCAGGTCCTTGTCCGAATGCAACGGCATCTAAATCATTTTTAGTCAAGCCGCATTCGGCTAAAATGGAA
Source organism: Zwartia sp. (assembly GCA_030653405.1). Lineage (GTDB taxonomy): Bacteria > Pseudomonadota > Gammaproteobacteria > Burkholderiales > Burkholderiaceae_B > Zwartia. The sequence goes on from JAURZO010000037.1 coordinate 23,545, forward strand.
TACGCCATAGGGAGTATCTGCGCAGCATGACCCGTCGTGCCCTCGATGGTGCGCTGGATCAGCGTGACGACCGATTGCTGCTCTGAAATCAAAGCAATCGTGCCGGTCGATGTAGATGTTTCAAATGCCAGAATTCTCGTCATGGTGCGATTGTAATGAACCAGGACATCAAAGCCTCTTCTTTCAATCATTGAAACACTTTGTCACATTAAGTTAAGTATGTGTCAGATTTTGTAAAACCTTGTGAGACTCACACCCCTTCTGATTCGACCACGGTTACATTTTTGCTTATGAATACTTCAATCACATCAAACGCCCGAAAAATTCTGGTGGTCGACGATGACCCCCGACTGCGTGACTTACTGCGTCGCTACCTGAATGAACAGGGATATCAAGCTCTTACGGCCGAAGATGCCCGGGAAATGAACAAAATATGGCAGCGCGAGCACATCGACCTCCTTGTGCTCGATCTGATGCTGCCCGGCGAGGATGGTTTATCCGTCTGTCGGCGCCTGCGCGCCAATCAGGACCGTACACCGATCATCATGTTGACGGCCAAAGCCGAGGAGATCGACCGGATCATCGGGCTCGAAATGGGTGCCGATGACTATCTATCCAAGCCTTTCAATCCCCGCGAGCTGTTGGCACGAATCAATGCGGTGCTGCGACGACGGCACTCCGACGAACATCCAGGAGCGCCAGGACAAGAAAACGAATCCGTGAGTTTTGGCCCCTACACCTTGGATCTGTCGTCACGGTGCCTGACACGTGACAATCAACTTGTCCCCATGACAACCGGCGAGTTCTCCGTCCTCAAGGTATTTGCACGCCATCCCAAAGTTCCACTCTCGCGAGACAAGCTCATGGAGCTCGCGCGAGGACGTGAATATGAGGCCTTTGACCGCAGCCTCGACGTGCAGATTTCTCGGCTTCGCAAACTCCTCGAAGTCAATCCCGCCAAGCCTGCTTTCATACAGACTGTTTGGGGCATGGGCTATGTGTTTGTTCCGGATGGTCGGAATTAATACTGTACGGCAGTTGTTCATCGATGGTTTGACTCGACTTAAGACGGGACGACACTGGGTGGTGAGCCGAACATCGCAGGTCGATCTCTTCACCCGAACTTTTCTTTTGCTTTCAACCCTGATGCTCGCCAGCCTCGGTGCTTGGGTGTTGATTTTCTTGAGTCTTGAGATGGGCCCTCGCGCGGCCCAAATGAGCCAGCGCATCGCAACCTCAGTTAATCTGACTCATGCGACCCTGACTTACACCCCGAGCGATGAACGCAACGTACTATTACGCACCTTATCGATGCGCGAAGGGCTTGATGTGTATCCTAGGACCGGTCAGGACAGTGTCGAGCCTTTACCTGCAGGTGCTTACTGGCAGCGCGTCGCCAAGCTTGTACGCGGGCAGTTGGGTGAGGAAACAATGCTGGCCTGGTCAGTCAACAATGTCCCTGGATTCTGGGTCAGTTTTAGGCTGGATCATGAAAAATACTGGCTCGCCTTTGAACGGCACGAAATTCGTCTAACAGGCAGCCTGGAGTGGTTAAGCTGGGCGGCGGCCGCTTTACTACTTTCCCTGATTGGTGCTGCGATCGGCGTGTCTTATATCAATCGTCCGTTGGCAAGGCTGGCACGCTCAGCACAGCTTCTCTCAAAAGGCCACTCGCCGCCTTCACTTCCGGAAACAGGCGCTCGCGAGTTGCGCGCACTCAATTCGAGCTTTAACCGTATGGCGCGCGAACTCCATCAAACCAACGCTGACCGCGTGTTGATGCTGGCCGGCATCTCGCATGACCTGCGTACACCCTTAACGCGAATGCGTCTCGAGGTCGAATTAAGCACCATGAGCGAAGCAGGACGAGACGCGATCGACCAAGACTTGGCCCAAATCGAACATTCGCTTGCACAACTCATGGACTATGCACGTCCCGCGAGCCTTGAGCCCCCTTGCGCGATTAACCTCTCCGCACTCGTCACCCAAATCACCGAGCGTGAACGCTGCCTGACAGAGCAAGCAGGCGGCACGTTGACGACGTCCATCACGCCCAACCTCTATGCTCAGGTCTCGGCAACTGACATTCGTCGCATTCTCAACAACCTGATCGAAAACGCGCGCCGATATGGGTTCAGTCCAAACAGGCGTCCTACCCTGCATATCGCACTCAATGGCCATGCCAGCGCAGTCGCGATCGAGGTCTCAGATCGCGGCCCCGGCATCGCCGCGCAGGATTTCGAACGTGTGCGTAAGCCCTTTTGGCGAGGCAATACCGCACGTACAGGCGCATCCGGCACGGGCTTAGGTCTGGCAATTGTGGATCGGCTGATACAGCATATGGATGGTGTGCTGACATTCAGTCCACGCGAAGGCGGCGGCCTGACCGTTCATGTTGAGTTCTTCACAGCACAGTCCGATGGCTAGTCTTGCCTGGCGCGACGTCTGAGCAAGACAACAGCATTTGCCGCAATGCCTTCCTTGCGTCCGAGATGACCGAGCCCTTCGTTGGTCTTGGCCTTGATATTGATATCGCCCTCGTCAACACCTAGGTCACTGGCGATATTGGTGACCATCGCGGCGGCATGCGGCCCGATTTTCGGTACTTGAGCGTGAATCGTGGCGTCGAGATTCACCAGCTGCCACCCCGCTTGCAGGACACGTTGGTAAGCATCCCGCAGAAGCCTCCGGCTGTCAGCCCCCAGATACTGAGGGTCAGTATCTGGAAAATGACGACCAATATCGCCTAGTCCGGCACCACCGAGTAACGCATCCGTAATCGCATGCAGCAAGGCATCCGCGTCCGAGTGTCCTTTTAAGCCGTGGGTATGCGCGATCTGCACACCTCCTAATATCAACGGCCGCCCTTGCACCAAAGCATGGACATCAAACCCTTGACCAATTCGGAATGCGAAGTCATTCATAACCAGGACTCTACCCATTGAAAATCTTCAGGCCAGGTAATTTTGGTGTTTCGACCTGAACCGCGTACCAGCAGCGGGGCATAGCCCAACGCTTCGATCGCCTGTGCTTCATCGGTCGGTCCGTTCGGCGCGCCTTGCGCGGGCAATGCCTGGGTCAAGGCCTCGAGTAGCAGACCAGCTCTAAACATCTGCGGTGTCTGCGCCAGCCAAAGTCCCTCTCTGGGCACGGTCCGTGCGACTTTATCACCATGTGGCTGTGCTGCCTTGAGCGTGTCCGCCGCGGGCATCGCCAGCAACCCTCCCACACTATCCGCAAGACACGCGTCAATCAAGCGATTCAACGCGTCGAGAGGCAGCCCGGGGCGTGCGGCGTCATGCACCAGCACCCAGTCCTCCGGAGAAAGCTGCGCCTCGCGCAGGGCGTTTAAAACCGTTTCAGCTCGGGTTGGACCCCCGCAGGGCGAGCACGTTGTTCTTGGCAAGCCTGCCAGCACCGATTCCGCCTGCGCGTCACCCGGCGCCACCGCCACCCTAACCTCTTGTACGCGTGGATCCGCCAGCAAGGCCTGCACCGAATATCTAAGCATCGCTTGACCTGCAAGCAAGCGATACTGCTTGGGTGTCTGATCCTGGCCAGCTTCGAGTGCTCGCGCGCCGATCCCGGCAGCAGGAACGAGTGCGACGATTCGTAAAAGGGGATTAAATAGCGTCATATACGCTTGATTTTATAATCAACACATTAAACGGTGTCATAAACATCGTTCCATCGCGCATTACTGCGCTTTTACTTGCGCGATCACTCCTGCGATTTACTGTCAATGTCGGCTGCTCCCATCTCTGTTCCCACCCTTCTCGCCTCGCTCAAACACGGCCAGCGCTTTACTCAGCCCACCCCCGCGGGGTCAGGCGATGCTTGGCTGCTAACCGAGCTGGCCCGTGCAAGCGGCAAAACGCTCGTAATTTTGACCGCCGAGCCCCTCGAAGCACAACGACTTGCCGAAGAGATTCCGATCTTTGCGCCAGGCCTCAGAGTGCGGCCCCTCCCCGATTGGGAAACATTGCCCTATGACAGTTTTTCTCCCCATCAAGATCTGATTTCAGAGCGCCTGCGCACCCTCCATGCCTTGATGCTGGGTGAGGTCGATGTCCTGACTGTTCCTATCACGACAGCACTTTACCGACTTGCGCCGCCAAGCTTTCTCGCCGCCTACACCTTTTCTTTCAAACAAAAGGATAAGCTCGACGAAGCCGCACTTCGCGCGCAACTAACATTGGCTAATTACGCCCACGTCTCACAAGTCACCGCTCCAGGCGAATTTTGCGTGCGAGGCAGCCTCATCGACCTGTTTCCGATGGGCTCCGTTGTACCTTATCGCATCGACTTATTCGATGACGAGATCGAATCCATCCGCGCCTTTGATATCGATACCCAGCGCAGCCTTTATCCTGTTGGGAACGTCCAGCTGTTGCCCGGCCGCGAGTTTCCAATGGACGAAGCCGCACGCAATCGGTTTCGAGCGACATTTCGTGAAGTGTTCGAAGGTGATCCTTCGCGGGCTCTTCCCTACCGGGATATGGGCAACGGGATACCATTTGCTGGGATCGAGTACTACCTGCCATTGTTTTTTGAACAGACCGCCACGCTGTTCGACTACCTGAATTCAGAAACGATCGTCGTGACCTTGGGTGACATAGACGATGCGATGCGGCGTTTCACCCAAGATACTGCAACGCGCTACAACTTTTTAAAAAGTGATCGCGAACGACCTGTACTACCCCCTGAGGCACTGTTTCTCCAGAGTGAGGCCTTGTTCGAACAGCTCAAGACTTTTCCGCGACTCTCACTCACGCCTGAGAAAGGCCATCCAGACTTTGCGCCCGCACCGGATATTGGCATCACGCGCAGAGCCGAGGATCCGCTTGCCAAGTTTCGCGTACTCGTCGGACGCCGCTCAGGACTCGCCGATGAACGCGCGCCTCGGATTGTCTTATGCACGGATTCTCACGGTCGTCGAGAGACCATTGTGCAAATGCTGGCTGAGCACGGCCTGGTGCCCGATGCGCAAACTGAGTCCGTCGCTCAATTCCTAGAAAGTGATGCGCATTTTGGCATCACGGTTGCGCCGCTTGGCACGGGTTTTACTGTGCTGGCCCAAAACCTGCTCTTTCTCACCGAAAACGATCTCTATCCAGGACATGGTGGCACAGCGCGGCGTGGCAAACGCGACCAAGAACGCGCCAGCAACGTCGAAGCGATGGTCAGAGACCTGTCCGAGCTGCGCGAGGGCGATCCCGTCGTGCATGCTCAGCATGGCATTGGCCGTTATCATGGTTTGGTCAATCTCGACATGGGCGAAGGCGAGATGGAGTTCCTCTTTCTCGAGTATGCCAACAAGACCACGCTGTACGTACCGGTCTCGCAATTGCATGTGATTGCCCGCTACAGCGGCACCGACTCAGAATCAGCTCCCCTGCATCTCTTAGGTTCAGGCCAATGGGAAAAAGCGCGACGTAAAGCATCTCAACAAGTCCGCGACACAGCGGCCGAATTACTCGATCTGTATGCCAAACGCGCCGCTCGCCAAGGCTTTGCATTCAAACTCCCACTCGGGGACTACGATTTGTTTGCCGAGGGTTTTGGCTTTGACGAAACCCCCGATCAGGCCGCTGCAATAAAGTGTGTGATCGAGGATATGACCTCGGGTCGTCCGATGGATCGATTGGTCTGCGGAGATGTGGGGTTTGGCAAGACCGAGGTTGCGCTGCGTGCGGCTTTTCTGGCGATCGCGAATGGCAAACAAGTCGCATTACTCTGCCCGACCACTCTGCTGGCTGAGCAGCACGCACAGACCTTCAGTGATCGCTTTGCCGACTGGCCAGTCAAGGTAGTCGAACTCTCACGCTTTCGCTCGGCCAAAGAAGTAAAAAGCGCCATCGAAGGCATCACTGCTGGTACAGTCGACATCGTCATCGGCACCCACAAAATTCTTTCCAAAGACGTTAAGTTCATGCGGCTAGGCCTGGTCATCATCGACGAAGAACACCGCTTCGGGGTCCGCCAAAAAGAAGCGCTCAAGGAACTGCGCGCCGAAGTCGATGTGTTGACGTTGACAGCCACACCGATTCCTCGCACGCTCGGCATGTCGCTCGAAGGGATTCGGGACTTTTCGGTCATTGCCACGGCTCCACAAAAACGACTGGCGATCAAAACGTTTGTCCGTCGCGAAGACAACAGCACCATGCGCGAAGCACTGCTGCGTGAACTTAAACGCGGTGGTCAGGCATACTTTTTACACAATGAGGTCGAGACAATCCATAATCGCCGGGCGAAGCTTGAAGAGCTCGTGCCCGAAGCCCGTATCGCCGTAGCGCACGGTCAAATGGGTGAACGCGATCTTGAACAAGTCATGAAGGGCTTCTATCAAAAGCGCTTTAACGTGCTGTTGTGCACCACGATTATTGAAACCGGCATTGACGTGCCAAGCGCCAACACCATCATCATCCACCGCGCCGATCGTTTCGGATTGGCACAACTTCACCAGCTACGCGGACGCGTTGGACGCTCGCATCACCAAGCCTATGCCTACCTGATGACACCCGGAGAGGATGCCATCACCAAGAATGCGAAGAAGCGCCTTGAGGCGATTCAGGCAATGGAAGAGCTGGGATCGGGATTTTTCCTGGCAATGCATGATCTTGAAATCCGTGGCACTGGCGAGGTATTAGGTGAATCCCAATCTGGCAATATTCAAGAGATCGGTTTCTCGATGTACAACGACATGCTGAATGAAGCTGTCCGGGCACTGAAGGCGGGCGTCGAGCCAGACTTGGATGCGCCCTTTAGTGCTGGCTGCGAGGTCAATCTGCATGCTCCCGCTCTGCTACCTGCCGACTACTGCGGTGATGTGCATGCGCGTCTGTCACTTTACAAACGTTTATCAAACACCAAGACCGATGACGATCTGATCACGATTCAAGAAGAGCTCATCGACCGTTTCGGCAAACTACCCGAGCCGGCACGCACATTGATTGCCACGCATAAGCTTCGCTTAATTGGTTTGCCGTTGGGTTTGCAAAAAATTGATGCGAGCGAAACACAAATCGTCCTGCACTTTAAGCAAAATGCTCCCGTCGATCCGCTTAAACTGATCGAACTTGTTCAAAAACAGCGACATATTCGCTTCTCTGGCCAGGACAAATTGCGCGTCGAAATCAAAGCTTCGGACGTCGCGGCGCGTGTCGATGCCACGCGCACAGTACTGAGGGCATTACATTAATCTTGCCGCATTCAAGAAACAATATGAATGACTGCGGCGCATCGCCTCACACCTTTAACCCAACTCTTTCAATACGCTCGACTCATGACCACTCTTAATCTTGTCATCCAGTCCCCCGCCCTTTCTGGGGATCTGATCGAACATGCTGCCGCAATCGCGGAAGCCTCTGGTGTACAAAGACTGGGCACCACTGCGGCTCGCATCCTGAATGTGAGTGATGACATCTCCGTTCGTGAGGAAATCAGACGATGGGGAGAACGCGTCAGCGTTGACACGGCATACGTCACACCAGGCGCACGCCTGTCGGACTGCAAACTTTTGGCCATGGATATGGATTCCACGCTGATAAACATCGAATGCATCGATGAAATCGCAGCGTTTGGAGGGGTCAAAGAACAAGTCGCCAGCATCACTGAAGCCGCAATGCGTGGCGAAATTAAAGACTTTTCCGAAAGTTTGATCCGGCGTGTCGCTTTTTTAAAAGGCTTGTCGACCGAGGTACTGCAGTCTGTGTATGAACAGAAATTGCGCTTAAATCCTGGTGCAGAGCAATTGGTCAAAACGGCTCAACAGGCGGGTCTCAAAGTTCTACTTGTGTCGGGTGGTTTTACGTTTTTTACGGAAAAACTCAAAGCTTTGCTTGGTTTGGATGCCGCACACGCCAACGTACTAGAATCCTCAGAAGGTCTGCTGACCGGACGCGTCAATGGCCGGATTTTAGATGCGCAAGGCAAAGCAGACACACTCTCGACACTCGCCCAGGAGCTCAATGCGAAAACCGAACAAATCATTGCAATTGGTGACGGCGCCAATGATCTAAAAATGCTCGGGCTTGCAGGCTATTCTGTCGCGTATCGCGCCAAGCCAGTGGTGCAGGCCCAGGCAAAGTACGCCCTAAATTACTCTGCCCTCGATGGCGTGCTCAATTGGTTCGAGCGATAAATAGCATTTAACGTTTTAATAAATAACGCAAAACAAAACCGGGAAACGCCAGAACAACGAACAGCGTCAACCCGGTCACGTAGAACTCCCAGCGCTGGGTAAACATGTTGCCGATCATGCGTTCAAAGAGCATACCGATCAGTCCAATCACGCTAAACCAAACAAAAAATTCGACTAAGCGTACCCAAAACGGCTTGATCCCTCCCACGAAACTGCGGATAGGAAACAAAGCAAATAAACGCTCATTAATAAAGGGTAGGTTAGCGGCAACAAAAGCCAACACAATCAGCAACCAGACTGCGGCATTTTGATTCATTTGCCATCCCCTTTAAGACTCTTAGGTTAATACGCCAAGGTGATCTGCATGACCTGCAGACACAAGGCAATCAAACCACCAGGCATCAGACCCAGACCCAAGACCAATAAACCGTTGATCAACAACAAAGCCTTCGGAGCAAAACCTCTCGCCGGGATGGGCGCGACAGGCTCGACAGGCTCATCAAAGTAAACCACCTTAATGACACGCAAATAATAGAAGGCGCCAATCAAAGAAAACAACACTGCGACCACGGCCAGCCAGAGACGATCTGATTGCAACAGAGATTGCAAGATCAACAGCTTGGCGTCAAAGCCGACAAGGGGTGGCAGGCCGGCCAGCGAACACATCAAAATCAGCAACATTGCAGCAAGCCAGGGACTACGGCGATTTAGACCCTTTAGATCATCGATGCTTTCAGACTCAAAACCATCGCGTGACAAAAACATCACTAAACCAAGCGTGGCAAGCGTGGTAAGCACATAGGTCAGCATGTAGAAGAGCGCTGAACCATAGGCAGAGGTATCCGCTTGAATATCACCGTCCAGGGACCCTGAGGCTAAACCCAGCATCACGAAACCAGTATGCGCAATCGTCGAGTATGCCAACATTCGCTTGAAGTTTGTCTGCATAATCGCAGTCAGGTTGCCGATCGCGAGTGACAACACCGCCAGAATCAGCAGCATCGGCTGCCAATGCACCGCCAGCTCACCAAACCCGACTACCAGCATACGTACAGTGATCGCAAAAACCGCAAGCTTGGGGGCTGCG
>JAURZO010000045.1 GCA_030653405.1 Zwartia sp.
CAGGTAAGACAAATAAAAATTTACGCAATATTGGCCCAAGTGTTGAATACAGCGTGATTGATTCAAGTGGTCAGGCAACGCTATTCCATAACTACATGGTGCCTGTAGAACTCGATGGTGCGATGGTCATGCTCGCAGGCGTGCAAACAACCGGTTCGACGGGTTTTCGATACTTGAGAATCCCAATAGATGACGAAAGTTCGATTGGTGACTTTATGCGTCTGCGGGCTGCATTGACGGATCCTGCTGCCAGGAAGTTAGCCGCCGAACGTTTGGTGATGAACTATGGCGGTAGCCCTGAGGAGCAAAGAGCGTTACAAATTTCAGCTGAAAGAGCTCTTGATACGTTTGCTTCTGGCGGCTTAGTGTCGATTTCTGATTTTCTGGAAAAAAATGTACCTGTCGCCGAACAAAGACGTGCGGCTGACATCATTATTCGACTATTAGGTTCTTCGATTGCTGAGTTGCGCGATGTGTCGCGAGAACGTGCGGGACTCAAGCCTCTCTTGGGCGCACCCGACAAGATGGAAGAGGTGGCGAACTGGTCTAGGCTGGCTGTAGCGGCTCTTTCGGATTTGGCCTTATATCCTTCTCCGATCATGATGACGCTCAAAACGTTTGATCATGTGCAGGCGAGTGTTTTTCAAGTCAGCCGCACGCCTGGCAAGGTCACGGTCTACATTGGTTGCCTGCTCTTGGTGATTGGTGTGTTTACGATGTTTTATGTCCGTGATCGCAGAATTTGGGTTTGGTTGCGTCCGTCGGAGACCTCAACAGGTACCCGAGTATTAGCAGCCATGACTTCTCAAAAGCGTACACTCGATTTCAATCGGGAGTTCGATCGTTTTAAACAGGCATTGAACCGCCTGAATCAGGGCTAGCCCACGAGGTTCGCTCAAACATTGATCATTGAGATATCGCTATGAGTGATCCAGTTACCGCCGTTGCAAACGATTGGGATGATTTGTCCGAGTCAGGTGATTCGCGCATTGAGCGTGGACGACCCGACTGGACGGACGCGTTGTTTTTTCTGTTACTGGCAATCGGTGCGGGATTTGCACTGACTCGCTATAGCCAGTCGATGGATATCTACGAAAAAGTCATTCTTGTTCTAACGGTACCTTCATTGACATGGTTGGGTTGGTTGTGGCGGCCCTTGCGCACGCTGATGCTTGCGATGGCAGCAGCAGCTGGCTTTGCAATCTGGTTGTATCAAGGAGACTTGGCGCGTGCCGACGAAGCCTTTTTTCTGAAATATTTATTCTCTTCGCAATCGGCCATTCTGTGGATGTCGGTGCTATTTCTGGTGGCGACCGTATGTTACTGGATAGGTTTTGCGAGTACGACAGCTGCTTGGTTGGGGACTGTCCTGACGTGGGGAGCTGTTTTTGCGGGATCCACTGGGATGCTCGTGCGTTGGCGCGAAGGCCACTTGATGGGACCTGACTTAGGTCATATTCCTGTCAGTAATCTTTACGAAGTTTTTGTGTTGTTTGCCATAGTGACGTCATTGTTTTATTTATATTATGAACGTCGCTATGGAACTCGGGCACTTGGCGGCTTTGTGTTGTTGGTTGTGACGTCTTCAGTTGTATTTCTGCTTTGGTATTCGTTCACACGCGAAGCCTATCAAATACAGCCTTTAGTTCCAGCCCTAAAAAGCTGGTGGATGAAGATCCATGTTCCGGCTAATTTCATTGGGTACGGGACATTTTCTCTTGCTGCGATGGTGGGATTTGCCTACTTGGTCAAGCAGCACGGTCAGACAAAGTCTTGGCTTAAGCTCGCTCCGCTGTTCATTCTGGGTGTTTTGCTCGCGGCAGAGCCCATGGTGTTTCGTACCGAGGGGCTGTCGGCAACTTGGATGATTTATTTCGGAATTGGAGCCTTGATCGTTGGGACGATTTTGTTGTTCCGTGCGCCAATTGCCGCCCGCCTCCCGTCTTTTGAGGTGCTTGATGACATCATGTACCGAGCGATCGCAATTGGCTTTGCATTTTTTACGGTGGCGACGATTCTCGGAGCACTGTGGGCGGCTGATGCCTGGGGTGCATATTGGCAGTGGGATCCAAAGGAAACTTGGGCGCTGATTGTCTGGTTGAATTACGCGGCTTGGTTGCATTTACGACTCATGAAAGGTTTGCGCGGCACGATGGCCGCATATTGGGCACTTGTTGGCTTGTTAGTGACGTGTTTTGCCTTTTTGGGCGTTAACATGTTCCTTTCAGGTCTACATTCTTATGGTGCGCTTTGACGCCAGCTAAACCTTGGGTCGTGTTGCTTGCGACCCTCACAGTACAAGCTCTTGTTGCGATGGCCTTGTTGAACTTGCCGGTGGTTGCACCGGCGGTGGCCAAAGATATCGGGATTTCAACAAACTACCTGGGCGCTTACGTTGCGCTGGTGTATTTTGGCGCCATGGTGGCGACGCTGCTGGGTGGTGCGGCAGTCAAGCGTTGGGGTGCCATTCGCCTCAGTCAGGCGGGGCTTATTTCCGCGGCCTTGGGGTTGTTTTTGTGTGCGATCCCACACCCTGGATTCATTGCGCTGGGCGCGCTACTGATCGGGACAGGTTATGGCCCCATCACGCCTGCGAGCTCGCATCTTCTGATTAAATCAACGCCGGCAGAGAAACTTTCCTTTGTTTTTTCGATTAAACAAACTGGCGTTCCGCTCGGCGGCATGATTGCCGGTGCGACGATGCCATCGCTTGATTTATTGATCGGCTGGCAATGGTCTTTCATTCTTGCTGGGGTTGTGTGCATTGGCTGTGCGTGGGCCGTGCAGTCCTTGCGTGCGGGTTTGGACAATGATCGAGATCCGACAGTCTTACCTTCTTTGGCAACGAGTTTTGTTTTGCCACTTAAGCTCATTTTTAGTCACCGTAGCTTGCGTAAACTGTCCTACATGTCCTTTATGTTTTCCATCAGCCAGATGGCGCTCATGGGTTATTTGGTCACCTTTTTGTATGAAGACTTGAACTGGAGTCTGGTGGCCGCCGGGGGGGCGCTCACGGTCGCCCAAGCTGCTGGTGTATCAGGTCGTATGCTCTGGGGCTATGTCGCTGATCGTTGGTTGGGCGCGACGATGATGTTGATTGTGATTGCGGTAATGTTAGCCATTGGTGCCTTAGGCACGGCAATGTTAAGCCCCGAGTCATCACCGTGGTTTCTTTTTCCGATTCTGATTATTTTTGGCGCATCAGCGATTGGCTGGAATGGGGTCTTTTTGGCTGAAATCGCCAGGCAAGCACCCAAGGGTCAGGCGAGTGTGGCGACTGGCGGTACGCTTTGCATCACATTTATGGGTGTTGTCATGGGGCCGCCGCTGTTTGGTGTGCTGGCCGGCCTTTTGGGTAGCTATGGATTGAGCTACGGTATTCTGGCGATTTTGGCTGTTTTGATTTTGATGTTACTGATTCCGCTTTATCGTCACCCAACTGCGGCTAGGAGCTAGTTGCCTAGTCGATGTGATGTGTGACGCTTGTGAAGCAGTTCACATACCCTTGAATAAACGATCTTTTTAAAAATCGGCATATTGCCATGACCGTCTCAACGAAGAGTTTGCCTGAAATTGCTGCGCTGAATCAACAGCGGCAATGGTTGGTGGGTTGTGGTATTTTTTTGTGCGCCCTCACCTGCTTCTCCCTCTTAGACGCGCTTGCCAAAGACTTGGTCCATCGTTATTCGGCCCCGCTGGTCAATATGGCACGTTACTCGGTGATTGTGGTGTTGGCTTTTGCCGTGATGCGTGTGAAAGGCGTGTCCATCCATGCGCCAAAAGATACTCGATTTCTTTTGGTGCTGCGCGGGGCAATGCTTGGCGTCGTTGGCATCTGTTTTATGCCGGCGCTTCAATATCTTCCGTTGGCCGAGGGTACGGCTTTGTATTTCGTCGCACCGTTAATGGTCGTGATTCTCGCACCGGTTGTCTTAGGCGAACGCGTGGGATGGAAACAATACGCGGCGGTGCTTGTAGGTATGTTGGGCATGCTGCT
>JAURZO010000054.1 GCA_030653405.1 Zwartia sp.
GTCATCCCCGCCCCGCTGAACTCAAGGTCAACGTCTGCTACGACAACGGTTTTCTGGCCGAGGCTGAAATATCCTATGCAGGTTTCCGGGCCCGCGAACGTGCTGCGCTAGCGGGAGAAACTGTGCGCAAGCGTATCGGACACTTGCTGCCCTTGCGCGTGGACTTGATTGGCGCGATCAGTATTTTTGCTGATGATGCGGGTGAGTTAATGGGTAAAGGCCTGCCTGAGTCCAGAGACGTGCGCTTACGCGTCGCAGGCGTGCACAAGGACCGAACCATCGCAGAAAAAATTCTGCGTGAAGTGACCTCTCTATATTGCTGTGGCCCTGCTGGAGGCGGCGGCGTCAGAACATCCCTCAGACCCCGCTTGGATACCTTGTCTTGCACCATTCCACGCGAATCCGTCCCCTGCGGCTACCACTTTGTCGAGGAGCAACGCGCATGAACGCAACAACGTCTCAGCTCAACGCTCAACCTACCGTTCAACTCCCCCTCTACCAGCTAGCCCATGGGCGCGCCGGCGACAAGGGCAATACCTCCAATATCAGCGTGATCGCCTGGGATGAAGCTTGCTTTGAGTTGCTCGTCGCGCAAGCCACCGAGAGCCGGGTGGCGCAATGGTTTGGCTATCGTCACCCGACCCAAGTCACGCGCTATGTACTACCCAAACTACAAGCGATGAACTTTGTCCTCGAAGGTATTTTGGATGGAGGCGTCAATGATGCGCTCAACCTCGATACCCACGGCAAAGGCTTGTCTTTTTGGATGATGGACATGCCCATTGAGGTGCCGAAAACACTTGCCGAAAGATTGGGTATCAAGGAATACAGTCAAGCTATCTAAACATTTTTCTCATTTTTCACACTTTTCTTATTTTTATAGCTATTACCGATATCATTTTTCAGGAGTCAGAAAATGAAAACCAGACGTCTCGCTCTGATCGCCGGCCTGTCAGCACTTGCTTGCATGACAGCACCTTCAGCCTTTGCACAAGCCTATCCAACTAAGCCCATCAAATTAGTTGTCCCCTTCCCTGCGGGCGGTGCCACGGATCTCGTCTCACGCGTAGTCGCGCAACAACTCGGCACCGAGCTTGGTCAAACCGTTGTAGTCGAGAACCGTGCGGGCGCCGCAGGAGTGATTGGCTCAGAAATGGTCGCACGCGCGGCTCCTGATGGCTACACCATCCTGATTGCGACCTCGAGCACTCACACGATCGGGCCATTGCTCAATCCTAAAATGCCGTATTCGCCCACCAAGGATTTCACACCTATTATGTATCTGGCCTCGTCACCACAAGTCGTCGTGGTGCCGCTGTCCTCCCCCGCCAATACGATGCCTGAGCTGATCGATTACATCAAAAAGAATCCAGGCAAGCTGAACTTTGGCTCCGCGGGTACGGGTGGTATTCCGCACTTGTCGGCCGAACGTTTCCTGGCCATGACCAACACCAAAATGACGCATGTGCCCTACAAAGGCACCGCCTTGGCCATGCCTGATCTGATGGCAGGACGCCTGGACATGATGTTTGACTCCATCTCGGTTTCGCTCCCACATATCCGTGACGGTAAAGTGCGCGCGTTGGCAGTCACCTCACCTACGCCTTCCTCTGTCGCGCCGAACATACCGGCGCTGTCAACGTTTGTGCCCGGTTACGAGTCTCTGACCTGGTTTGGCGTCTTTGGCCCGGCTGGCATGAAAGATCCTGTCTTAAGCAAATTGAATACTGCCCTGAATCAGTCGCTCAAAGACCCCAAGGTCCTGGCTCAGCTCGCCAAGCTCGGCTTTGATCCTGGTGGTGGTAGCTCCGCTGACTTCGCCAAGAAAATGGCCGAAGAGAGTGCAATATGGCAAAAAGTCATTACCGACGGAAACATCACCATTGAAAAGTGATTTGAATATCAAATCGGAAAACGATGTGCAACGCGATGCTGCCCTCAAGCAAAATCGCGTGCACCCCAAAAAGCTTTTGCTGAGCAAGTGGACTGCTGTCAAGCCCACGCACAAGGAAAAGCACTTTTGGGTGAATAAGGTGATCGAACCCGAACTGATCGGTCAACCTGTGATTGAGATTGAGCTAGAAGCCGCAATGACAGGCCGGATCATTCGCCTAGCCTGGCGCACGTTAAAAGACACAAGCCAATGGCGCCAAGGCTGGGTGTAAATTAGGTACGGACTCGGTTGAGTACCAACCGAATCGAAAAACTTACGACATAAAGAACAGCAAGAGTCCCAACAAGATCGCCGACAAACATCGGAATCACACCAGACCAAGCATCAGTCCTTAAGTCGGTCAGGTAAAAAAACAAATTGTGCGGAAACACATTAAAAACGGCTCCGGCCACCGCGAACACAAGAAGCTGCGAGCGTTGAAGGCCAGACAAATCGGTCGGTAGATTCAGCCAACGCGTACACAAATACACTGCAGCCAAAGGACCCAGCGCAGACAAGGTGGCCAGTATCACGCTGTTGATCAAGTCAATATCAGCAAAAACAGCGTTCGTCACCAAAGCGCCTAAAAACAAACCAAACGCTCCGGTCCAGCCCCCGACCATGACTGCAAGCATACGAATTGCTGCAGGCAAAAAAATCCAACTGATAAATCCGGTGATGTGCACTTCAGAAAAAATCCAAAGATTGATCTGGAAGAGCAGCACCCAAATGAGCGCAACACCCACCACAAACGAAAACATCGCCCCTAAACTGAGGCGATGATTATGTAATGTTGGACTACTGTCACCTGGCGGTGTCAAAGACATTGGATCAACCTGGTATGTGTGCCTTATCGATCGCCTGGCCTAGCGTCACGAAATACTGTTCCGCCAACGGGGTTGGCACAACGTATTTCACACGGCTATCAATCTTGTCTGTGTCCAGCTCAATCATGCCTTTTTTACGCAGGGTCTTTAGACGACGATGCGCTGTAGTGGCAGAGATTTCAGTCGATAAGCCCATGGCTTCGAGGACACTGACTTTTTTACCGTTATGCCAATTGACGCCTAACATTGCTAAAAGGCGTTCCTCGACGGGATCCATCGCTGGAAATGTAGGGATCTGCTTGATCGCATGAACCAAGTTCAAGAACCGCAGATACGTGAGAGAGTGTTTAGATTCAGTAACCATAAGTGACATAATAACGCCTAATGTTGAATCGGGAAGTATTTTCTAGACTAAATAGCTTATTTTTTACAAAAAAACTAAAATAAATTTAGTTTTAGTCTGTTTTGTCAGTTATTAGTACTGAATTAGCAAGTTTAAACATACTAATTTTTGGCAAAAATAATACGTTTACGACAAAACGGGTTTTGGAAAATCTAGCGAGGAACAATCACTTAGCGATTAATTGCCGACACAAATGGACAGGGGCTTACAGAAATTAATCTATAAGCCCCTGATTTTATGGTGCGCCCGGCAGGATTCGAACCCACGACCCCTTGGTTCGTAGCCAAGTACTCTATCCAACTGAGCTACGGGCGCTGCAAAGACAGAAATTATATCAGCTTTTAGAAATCGTGGGGCGAGCTGAGTATGACCATGGACACAACGTCTGAATGCCTTGCATCTCTTGATCAGAAACCCTGCGGATCACTGAAAACTTTCGCAAACCTATAATCAAAAAAATGCAGAAACAGACACCAGACGAAAAATCGTGATGCAACACACCCAACACTCAGCCGCCGACACCGATCTTTGCCGTACTCTCCTAGACACGATCTGGGCGGCCGCCCTAGGGACGCCTGAGGACACTCAATCCGTCGCCTTTATGAGCGAAGGCCAACTCCCCTCTTTTTTTGCTGTGACCGACTTAGCGGCAGCCTCAATGGGGGCTGCGGGTCTGGCGCTTGCGTCACTCGTCCAGTCACTGGAGCAGGCAACGGGCAGTCACACCCAAGCGCCGATGGCGGTAGAGGTGGATCGGCGTTTAGCCTCTTTCTGGTTTGCCTCAACGCTACGACCCGAAGGCTGGAAGCTGCCGCAGCACGCCGAAGTCGCGAGCGCAGACTATCTCGCAAAGGACGGTTGGCTGCGTCTTCACACCAATGCATCTCATCATAGAGATGCAGCGATTCGCGTGCTCAACTGCGCGGCTACCTCTGAAGCGATGGCCGCTGCGGTTTCCACTTGGTCGCGTGACAATTTGGTTGATCGAGTCATAGCCGAGGGAGGCTGTGCCGCCACCATGCTTTCACCAGAGCAGTGGCTGCTTCACCCTCAAGGACAAGCGGTACTCCAAGAACCGCTCATCCACTGGACGCTCGGTAGCCGATCCCAGAAACCATGTTGGTCTTTCGAACGTGCGCAACCGCTTAAGGGTCTAAAAATTTTGGACATGACTCGGGTTCTGGCAGGTCCTGCTGCCACCCGAATGCTGGCGGGTCTTGGTGCTCAGGTTCTAAGGCTGGATCCACCTATGTGGGACGAATCCAACGCTCCGGAAATGACACTCGGTAAAAAATGCGCAGAACTCGATTTGCGCGATAACGGGCAGCGTGCTCAATGGATCCAGTTACTGAGTAAAGCAGATGTGTTGGTGCACGGCTACCGCAGCGACGCACTGGCAAGCCTGGGACTGGATGCCCAGGCACGTCAGGCGATCAAACCAGGACTAATTGACGTCTCGCTGGATGCCTATGGTTTTAGTGGTCCTTGGCACAATCGTCGCGGCTTTGACAGTCTTGTACAGATGAGCATTGGGATCGCACACGCGGGACAGCAGTTTGCGCAAAGTGCCCGACCAATGCCCCTCCCCGTGCAAGCACTGGATCACGCAACGGGATATCTGCTGGCGACAGCGGTGCTGAGAGGCTTAGAACAGCGTATCAAAACAGGGCAAGGCTCGATTGCACGCGCTTCGCTGGCGCGCACTGGGGCTTTACTGATGACAACGATGGACGCGGATGCCATTAATAAGCCCCTGTTGGCGCCTGAGTGCTCGGCCGACTGTGAAACAAAGATCGAAACGACAGTCTGGGGTCCTGCGCGAAGGATCGCCTGGCCTCTCACGGTCGCGGGCGTTGAAATGGACTGGACACTCGGCGCGGGCCCTTTAAAGCGGCATCCACCAAGTTGGTCGTAATCAGTCTTACAGTGCACCAGTTCACAGCGCACCAGTCACAGCTCACCACCCAGGCGTGACCAGTCATCTATCAACAGTCACTGGTGATACGTGCGACCCCAGTATTTTTCAAGCAGGAAAAAACCAAACTGCATCAGCAGAGCCAAAGTAGCCGCCGGAATCGCTCCAGCGAGTAACAACTGCGTATTGTTCAGTGCCAAACCCTGCACGATACGTTCACCAAATCCACCCGCACCAATAAACGCGGCAATCGTTGCCGTCCCCACGCACAAGACTGCAGAGATTTTGATACCGGACAACATGGCTGTGCGTGCTAGCGGCAACTCGATCAACCAGAGGCGTTGACCCGTTGTGATCCCCAACGCGGTCGCAGCCTGGCGCATTGAAGAAGGGATTTCGACGAAGCCGGCATGTGCGCTCTGTACGATCGGTAAAAGCGCATACAGAAATAAGGCCACAATCGCAGGCACAGTCCCGATGGTACCCAGCAGGGTAATCAGAAAGGCGAGCACTGCGAGCGAAGGGATCGTCTGCGCCACACTCGTGACAGCCAATACGACCTGACCCGCACGGGGCGCGTAAAAACACAAAATACCGAGTGGTATCCCAACGAGTGTCGCCAACACAAGTGCGCTCAACACCAGGAAAATATGCTGTCCAGCAAGACGCAAGAAATCGGGGCCAAACAAAGTGTGCA
>JAURZO010000055.1 GCA_030653405.1 Zwartia sp.
CGCAGCAAGACCTCTACAAATCCTACTTTTCATGCGCTCCGACGAAACCAGTACAAAGACAGCCCGATCGAAAGCAACACGAACAACAAACTGGCCAAACCGAAAAGAGCAGTGATTTCTGTATCCCGACGCTCCAGAGAAAACTTGCTAGACAAATGGCTGTAAACCTGACTCAGGTCCTTGGAATTTTCCGCCTTGAAAAACTCAGCATCCGAAATTTTTGCGATCGCTTGCAAAGACCGCTCATCCACGCGCGTGTAGAAATTAGTACCACCCCACCCTGGTATAAAACCATTTGGTGTACCGAACGCGACGGTGTAGACACGAACACCGCGATCAGCGGCCTGCTTGGCAGCGGCAAAAGGATCGGGACCGTGTGTGCGACGACCATCTGATAACAAGATAATCGCCCCATTCGTATATGAACCAGGAGGCACCGCCGCCGGGGGCGGGCGATTCGGCCTGGGTGCATCGATCGGAGCAATCGGACCACGACCGCCCCAATCACCGAAATCGTCACCGTAAATGGCTGCCTGCAAATTCACACCCGAATCAGGCAAGAGCGTCGACAGGGCCAGCAATAAACCACTCCCCGTTGCAGTACCCCGCTGTAACTGAAAGCGATCTACCGCCTCAAGCAATTGTTCTCGACTATCTGTCACCTGCTGCACAACTTGTGCCGTACCGGCAAACGTCACGATGCCTACACGAATGTTGCCAGGCAACTCTTTCAGAAACTCTTTAACAGAGGCTTGCGCGGCTTGGATACGATTGGGCTCGACATCCTCCGCTAGCATACTGCGCGACACATCCACCGCCAGAATCAGGGTCATGTAGTCCGCTGGCAAAGTGACCTGTGCTGCAGGACGCGAAAGGCCAAATGTCGCGAACAAGAGTCCGATCCAAAGCAAAGCAGGTGGCACATGTCGACGCCAGACGCCCCAAGGGCCTACGGCTTTGCGGATCATTGTGACGCTGGAAAAAGGCAATGCCACAGGCCGCCTGCGTCGCAGTAGCCACATGTAAAACAAGGGCAACAGCAGCACAAGTGCAAAACACCACAAAAATTCCGGCCAAATAAGGCGCATGAATCTATTCTCAGCGTTATGATTAATCACACTTTATCACCGCTTGGGGGTATTGAGTCCATGATGAAACGCGCTACGCTCTATAGTCGTCGTTTAAATTCAACGCTAAAGCGGACTGAAGCTGACTTAGTGCAGCCCCCTGAAAAGCAGCCTGACACAGCCAAAAAGCGATTTTCTGCAAAAAAACGACAGTTTCGCGATCGTCTTGGTTTTTTAGTGGTGGGTGTCCTCATTGGTGTAGTAACCCTTTTGCTAGGCGATCATTTCAGACAATCGCCCCGAGAGCTCACGCAGGAGCACATCGATTCAGCGGTTCTACATACTCTGGCGACCAAAGAACTCCCCTCTCGTGCTGCCCGTGCCGCAGCAGTCATTGCGCCCTCCGTCGTCAGAATCCGTACGGATATCCTTTCTTCGTTAGGTGGCACTCAGATCTCAGACAACGACTTGGGTGTCGGAACCGGAATCGTCATCAAAGAGGATGGCACCATCCTGACAAATTTGCATGTCGTGGCCAACGCACCCCGACTCGTAGTGACCTTTGCGGACGGCATGCATTCCCCGGCTGTGATTGTCTCCGCGCAAAAAGATAAAGATCTGGCCACCTTAAAACCTCTCAATATTCCAGATGACCTCAAGCCCGCCACGCTTGGCTCAAGCAAAGGGTCATATGTTGGCGATGAGGTTGTCGTCATCGGCTTTCCGTACGGCTATGGCCCGTCGGTATCCTCAGGAGTGATCTCAGGCTTCAATCGAGAGTACAAGCCGACAGAGTCCACCACGCTCAAGGGGTTGATTCAATTTGATGCGGCCGCGAACCCCGGCAACTCAGGCGGCCCACTGGTGAACATGGCAGGTGAAGTACTCGGTATTGTCACCGCGATTTTAAATCCCACTGACGCAAAGACTTTTGCCGGCATCGGCTTTGCGGTCACGATTGAAAGTGCCGGTGACGCTTTAGGTATCCCACCCTTTTAACCTCAGCACAGAGAGTCTCGCGATGCAAGAAACACAAGCATGGAATGGTGGCCGACACGCTCCATCAATGGAGGATTCCGCCGCCCTGATGGAGCGCGTGCTGTATGAAGTCAAGCGCGTCGTGGTTGGCCAGGATGTCTTTCTGGAACGCATGTTAATTGCTATTTTGGCCCAAGGTCACTTGCTCATCGAAGGAGTACCTGGCCTGGCGAAAACACTGACTGTCAACACACTCGCCCGAGCCATTCAAGGCTCGTTTAAACGTATTCAATTCACGCCCGATTTATTACCCGCAGACTTGATCGGCACACAAATCTACAACCAGAAAACAAGCGAGTTCAGCACAGTTTTAGGCCCTGTCTTTACAAATCTTCTATTGGCGGACGAGATCAATCGTGCCCCAGCCAAAGTTCAAAGTGCCCTGCTGGAAGTCATGCAAGAGCGCCAAGTCACCATCGCGGGACAAACGCACAAAGTCCCCTCTCCGTTTTTAGTCATGGCCACTCAAAACCCCATCGAGACAGAGGGTACATATCCACTACCAGAGGCGCAAGTCGATCGATTCATGATGAAAGTCTTAATCGACTACCCAAAAGACGAAGAAGAGTTTGTGATTGTGCAAAGAGTCATTGGTGCCGCGATTGAGGTCAGTGCCGTCGCCACGACTGAGCAGATTCAGTCGCTGCAAAAGCAATCGCGATCAGGCTATGTTGATCCCGGTCTGATTCAATACGCCGTAAAAATCGTGACCGCAACCAGAGATCCTAGTCGAGTTGGTCTGTCGCATCTTTCGCGCTTTCTGACGTTTGGAGCCAGTCCGCGCGCCACAATTGGACTTATAGAAGGGGCACGTGCGCTTGGATTTCTGAGAGGACGTAGCTACGCCTTACCGCAAGACGTGATCGACTTGGCCCCGGACGTCCTACGACATCGCTTAGTCCTGTCTTATGAGGCGCTCTCCGAGGGCATGACTCCTGATGAAATTATTATCGAGATCTTAAAAGCCATTCCAGCACCAGACAAACCTCTGGAAAATCATGTTCGAATTTCTTAAACGACTGGCAAAACCCGTTGCGCAAACCGTCGTCACCAAACCGGCCGATCCAGATCTGTTGTTGAGACATTTGGAGTGGACAACCGTCCGTAGACTCGACGGTCAACTGCAGGGTGACTTTCGAACACTGTTTCGTGGTTCGGGACTCATGCTTGCAGATCTAAGGGAATACCAGGCACACGACGATGTTCGTCACATTGACTGGAACGTCACGGCGAGAATGCGCACGCCCTACGTCCGTGAACACCAGGAAGATCGCGAAATCTCCGCTTGGTTTCTTGTCGATTTAACAGGTTCCATTGATTTTGGCTCTGGCGTGATTTCAAAACGTTCACTTGCCCTCACCTACGTTGCAACATTGGCGCGGCTGTTGACACGCCACGGCAATCGAGTCGGGGCGATTCTCTACGACGGACCCGCATCACTCAAACACGGCATCATCCCTCCCCGCGCAGGCAGAAAACAAGTCTTGCACTTGATGAATCGTATGCAAGAGACATCCACCACTCGGCAACAAGGCGAGACCAATCTCAATGATTTATTTAACCTGGCGCGTGCAGTCATTAAGAGAAGATCAACAGTCTTTGTGGTCTCTGACTTTATTAGTTTGCCTGGTTGGGAAAAGACCCTCAAGCCCTTAGCTACACGTCATGACGTCGTTGCGGCAAGGCTCTTTGATCCCTCAGAAGAACAACTACCTGAGGCTGGCATTTTTCTGGTTGAGGACATCGAAACCGGTGAACAAATCTATGTCGACTCTAACGACTCAGGATTTCGCCAGAGATTTGCCAACCAGGCAGTCATTCACGAACAGCTGCTACAAGAAGCCTTCAGCAATTCGGGGGTCGACTGCATTGAACTTGAAACCTCCGAACCCATTGATCAATCCTTGATACGCTTTCTTCGTTTGCGTAAAAGAACATGCCATCACTGAACTCGATTAGTTTTGTATGGCCACCGATGTTGTGGCTATTTTTACTATTGCCATTGCTCATCGGCACCTACGTTCTGATTTTGATGGGTAATCAGCGCAGGCAGTTACAGAGCTTGAAAATACCTTCTCAGCTGGCGACAATGACTGCTTGGCGTAAGCATCTACCGGCATTCTTGTTACTTCTTGGCTTAGCGGCAATGATCGCGAGTTTGGCGCGTCCCAGAGCGATGTTGCTGCTCCCGACAAGAATGGATAGTGTCATGCTGGCGATAGACACCTCCGGCAGCATGGCCGCAACAGACATTGCACCCAACCGTATCGCAGCCGCGCAATCTGCCATTAAAAAATTTATTGATGCCCAACCCTCTCAAGTCAAACTTGGTGTCGTCACCATCGCGAGCACGGCTGCACTGGCTCAAGCCCCCACCACCAACCGCGACGATCTCTATAGGATTGTTGAAAATTTCCCCTTACAGGCCGGCTCTGCACTTGGGAGTGGCATCTTAATTGCCCTGACTGAACTCATACCCGGCACAGGCATCGATGTACAAAAAATATTGACAGAAGCCGATCGCCCTTCCCCGCCTACCGACACAGGCAGGCCGCTGGATATGATTCGCCGACCGGATGCCGCAACGCGACTTGAGCCTGGGGCCAATAAAGCAGCCGCAATCGTCTTGATGAGTGACGGTCAAAGTAACTTCGGCCCCGACCCACTAAAAATGGCTCAGATTGCTGCCGATCACGGCGTTCGCATCTACACGGTTGGGATCGGCACACCCGAAGGGGCCGTCCTCAAAGCACAAGGCATGTCGATGCGCGTGAAACTTGATGAGCCAACGCTTAAAAAAATCGCTGAAACCACTCTGGGTCACTATTACCGTGCCACAAGCGATACCGATTTAAAGCAAATCTATCAATCACTCTCGACGACGATTCGTTTAGAGAAACATCAGACGACTGAAGTGTCAGCGCTTTTCCTTGCACTTGGTATAATGCTGATATTCTTTGCGGGTGTTTTATCCATCCGTCGCAATGGGCGCATCCTGTAGGACAAGCCATCTGCCGCCCCACTCTTTTATGAACAGATCAGACATCACCAAATTAGTATTATCTTGCTTGCTCGCGGCCGTCATCTGGATGATCACACCAGGGGATAGGACTTTAAGAAATGGGTTATCGATCTTTGTGCTGATCGGTTCCTTGTGGGTCACTCAGGCTATTTCGATCGTCGCGACTGCGTTACTTGTCCCTTTGATGGCCGTCATTCTAGGCCTACTCTCACCCAAAGACGCACTGAGTTCTTTTGCCAATCCCATCATATTTCTATTCATGGGTGGCTTCGCCTTAGCGGCCGCGCTCGGGCAACAAGGTCTTGATCGCATCCTGGCTGACTCAGCGATCAGACTTTCCGGGGGTAAAAAACTGAATGCAGTTTTGATGATTTGCGGCACTACAGCCTTCATGTCGATGTGGATTAGTAACACTGCAACCGCAGCCATGATGCTGCCAGTCGCTTTAGGTCTAATGCGCACGACCTCGATTGATTCCGCTCAGGAAACGTCCCAATCTGAGCTTGTTCGCACACATGCATTTATTCTCCTGGGACTTGCTTACAGTGCAAGCATCGGCGGCATTGCCACTATTATCGGCAGCCCCCCCAATGCCATTGCAGCAGCTGAAACAGGCATGACGTTTGTTGACTGGTTGGTTTTTGGTCTTCCACTCACGCTCGTATTGCTCCCGGTCATGATGGCGACTCTTTACGTGATTCTCAGGCCGAATCTGAAGGGAAGAGTCGAAGTCAAACACATCAAAATTGATTGGAACAAGGAAAAAATCACCACTCTCTCAATTTTTAGTTTTACCGTTATTTTATGGATTTTTAGTGCACCCTTAGCGACTCTGCTTGGTGTAAAGAGTGATATGGATGCCATGATCGCAATATGTGCGATCTTATTGCTTGTCATCTCAAAATCCGTTTCCTGGGGGCAAATCGAGTCCCAAGGCAACTGGGGTGTACTGCTTCTTTTTGGCGGAGGCATCACCCTAAGTGAAATCATGAAAAAAAGTGCCGCAAGCCAATTCCTCGCGGACAGCATCATCACCATGACGCAAGGTATTCCTGCTCTGGTGATCCTTCTGTTGATCATCACGTTCGTCGTATTATTGACGGAACTCGTCAGCAATACAGCGAGTGCCGCGTTGCTGATTCCGATATTCACAGTGCTATCGCCACAGCTTGAGCTCTCGACTCAAGCCATCGCAGCCATCATCGCAATCGCGGCATCATGCGCGTTTATGTTGCCTGTTGCCACCCCGCCCAATGCAATCGTGTTCGCGACAGGTCACGTCACACAAACAACAATGATGCGCAGCGGCGCCTGGCTTAATGCAGTGTGCATAATCGTGATCTTTATTTTTTCTCAGTTGTATCGATTTTAAGAACGCCAATTCATTCCACTTGAACTAACCCAAAACCAAGACCAAAAACATCTTGTTAGATATTCAAAACAATTTTCACATTTGTACTTTTAGTTCAACTGACCCTGTTGCACTTAAGGAAATATATCTTGCTACTACAATAATTTAGGCGTAATGTACGATCGTTCTGGTCAATTTCAATTACTTGACCTGCCCCCCGAAACAGTAGATTCAGATGCTACATATGATCGGGCCTCGGAACGCTAGCAGTTTTCACTGAAGCATTCTCTTGGAGATCATACAAATGCAACTGACCTTTGGGCAGTACGAGCTTATCTATAACGCGTTTTCTTTCGGCACTGCAGCATTTTTAGCAGCCACCATCTTTTTCTGGCTTGGACTTTCACAAGTTTCCCAGAAATACAAAACCGCTGTCATCATCACCGGCTTGGTTACCTTTATAGCCGGATACCACTACCTCCGTATTTTTGCGAGTTGGGGCGACGCCTACACGGCGATTGATGGAGTTGTCAAAGCGACTGGTGTTCCGTTTAACGTCGCATATCGTTATGTTGATTGGCTCTTGACTGTGCCGTTGTTGCTTGTTGAATTGATTCTGGTGATGGGTCTGAGCCGCGCGGAGACTGTCAGCAAGAGCGTCAAACTTGGTACTGCTGCAGCGTTGATGATTATCCTAGGTTACCCAGGCGAAGTTTCAGGCGGCATCGACAGCACCCGTATGCTGTGGGGCGCTCTGTCTATGATTCCTTTCTTATACATTGTGATCAATCTGTTCTCTGGCTTATCCGAGTCGATCGCCAAGCAGCCACAAGATGTTCGTGGTTTAGTCAGCGCTGCTCGCTGGGTCGTTGTGCTCTCCTGGTCTTTTTACCCCATCGTGTATTTCGCGCCATTCGTGATGTCAGTCAGCGGTGGTACAGCAGTTGCAATCATTGAAGTGGGTTACACCATTGCCGACGTGGTCGCAAAAGCTGTCTTTGGCGTGATGATTTTCATGATCGCCGTACGCAAATCGCAGGGCACGACCGCCTAAACGGTTCTCGCGCCACCTTACGGTGACGCTGTCACTGTCTAATCCCTGGTCAGCCTGGCGCCGACTGGGGATTATTATTTGGAGATCGTGCATATGTGGTCATCGCATCGCGAGACAAAAGTACAGATCGACTTGTTACTTCAAGCCAGCGAATCATTGATGCTGAGCAAGCTGTGCCGTCCTAATCAGGATCGGTTAAATGCTCTCATACGCTATCACTTAGCGAGTGGAGGCAGTCGTACACGCGCTCAGCTCGCCCTCAGGGCAGGTATTGCGCTTGAGCTGGATCATGAGATTTGTATCGCACTCGCAACATCCTGTGAGCTGATACACAATGCCTCTTTATTGCACGATGATATTCAAGATGGAGACACGCATCGACGTGGCTGCGAGGCAGCTTGGTCTCGTTTCGATTCCAATACAGCCATGTGCGCGGGCACACTGATGCTATCGACCGCCTTTGAGACGCTGTCGCAACTCAAAGTAGATGTGCCAAAGCTGCTTTCACATCTGCACCACCGTACAGCCGACTTAATTGGTGGTCAGACTCTTGATCTCGCCGCCACTGAGCATGTTGTTGATGTTCAAGCGTATGTCAAGATCGCAGAATGGAAGTCCGGTAGCTTGCTCGCCTTACCTCTGGAGCTTGTAATGATTGCTGCTCAGCAAGTGGATGCAATTCCTGTTGCAAAAGCCGCGGGAGAATCATTTGCACTTGCCTATCAAATCGCTGACGATCTGAAAGACATCGAAGAAGATATCGCTCGCGATCGCTGCAACATCGTTGGAGTCCTGCAATCAGCAGGCTTATGCACTGAACAAGCTACGACGGAAGCAATCGCGCTGGCCCATTTGCATCTGCAATGGGCCAAAAGACATGCTGATCAGTTGCCAAACGGGAGCGGTGACTTTTTAAACTATTTGTGTCACCAACTTGAAAACACAATCAGTGCAGAGGACAACTTAAGGTACTCACAAGTATGAGCCAGGTCATCGTCATTGGTGGTGGATTCGGTGGCATCGCGGCAGCATTACGCGCTCGCGCCAAAGGACATGCGGTCACGTTGATCGATCGCTGCCCACGACTGGGGGGACGCGCGCAAGTGTTTGAAAGAGCCGGTTTTAAACATGATGCGGGTCCCACGGTTTTGACGGCACCCTTTCTCTTTGAAGAGTTGTTTGAGCTGTTCGGTCAATCACTCCATGATCACGTTAAGTTAGTCCCACTCAAGCCTTGGTACCGGTTTGTCTTTTCTGACGGCACTCACTTTGACTATGGTGGCACGCTAGAAGATACATTAGCTGAGATACGACGTATCAGCCCAGTCGATGTCGAGGGTTATCAACGATTACTCGAACAGTCGCGCAAAATTTACGAAGTCGGCTTCACCGACCTATCAGATCGCCCATTTCATCGCATGGGCTTCATGTTCGCCCAACTTCCTCATCTGGCTCGCTTAGGCGCGTGGCGTACCGTCTGGCAAATGACTTGCCGCTATCTCAAAAGCGATCATTTAAGACAGGCATTTTCCATACAACCTCTTTTGGTCGGTGGTAATCCTTTCGACACCACGTGCATTTACAGCTTGATTCATTTCCTCGAGCAAGCGCACGGCGTGCACTTTGCAATGGGAGGTACGGGAGCGTTGGTGGATGCTTTGGAATCACTCATGATCCAGCAAGGTATCGAAATCAGACTCAACACCACTGTGACCGCGCTCGAGACACAAGATGGCAAAATTAAAGGTGTTGCGTACATTGGTGATGATGGAAAACAAAATCAGCTGCAAGCCGACTGGGTGATCTCTAATGCAGACCCAGTCCACCTTTACAAAGACCTTTTACCTAAAAAAAGCGTGAACTTGTCAGCCCGTGTCAAAGCCGATCGGTGGCGTAAATCCATGGGGTTATTCGTACTTTTCTTTGGTACAAACCGTCAATATCCAGAGGTTGCGCATCACACCATCTGGATGGGTCCGCGTTATCGGGAGCTGTTGAACGATATCTTTAATCGGAAAATCCTGGCAGAGGACTTTTCGATTTATCTGCATCGTCCAACGGCGACAGATCCGAGCTTCGCTCCGAGCGGTGGGGACAGCTTCTATGCCCTGGTCCCAGTGCCTAATTTACAAGCCGATATTGATTGGGAGATCAAAGGTCCTGACTTGGCAAAACGTGTCATTAAAGCCCTTGGTGAAACAATCCTGCCTGATCTTGAAACGAGCATTGTTGATCAGTTTTTTATGACGCCAGTTGATTTTGAGGAACGCTACCTTTCACCAGATGGCGCAGGCTTTTCAATTTCGCCCTTATTCAGTCAATCAGCTTGGTTCAGATTTCATAATCGAGGCGAAGGGCCTTCCAATTTATTCCTTGTGGGCGCAGGTACGCACCCCGGCGCTGGACTACCAGGAGTAGTATCTTCCGCCAAAGTGGTAGATCGTTTGTTACCCGACGCATATGGACACGCCCGCCTATGACATTAGCGAAAGGTCAGGCCGTCTCTGTATTAAGAACACATGGTAGAAGCTTTTACTTTGCGAGCAAACTATTAGCGCCTAAGTATCGTGCTCGTGCCGCGCGACTGTATGCGTTTTGTCGTTACATTGACGATTTGGCTGATGAGTCCAACGATTCGACTTTAGCGAATGAGCAACTGAATCAGATTAAAGTTGATTTGCTTCAAGGTCATTCCAAGCAACCCTATGTTGCCGATATGATCGCGCTGATGATAGAGGTCTCGATGCCCAAAGAGCCTGTCCTCTCTCTGGTGCAGGGTGTTCAGTCAGACCTTTGGATGCAGCGCATCAAAGATGAAGCAGAGTTGCTTCATTATGCCTATCGTGTCGCGGGCACAGTCGGCTTGATGATGTGTGTGCTTCTCGACGTCCGTAACAAAGAAGCTCTGCCATTTGCCATGGATCTTGGCATTGCGATGCAACTGACTAACATTGCAAGAGATGTAGGACAAGACGCCGCCATGGGTCGAATCTATCTACCCACGACATGGCTGGGGAACATCACGACGGCAGAAATCTCTCGTCCAAACACTTCACAAGCGCATGCTCTGCAAGATTCCACAAAACGGATCTTAAGCCTTGCGAAGGTCTATTATCAAAGTGGCTTAGCCGGAGTCACATTTCTGCCACCAGCGGCTCGATATGGCATCATCGTGGCTGCAGCGGTATATAGCGAAATTGGTCAAGTCGTTGCCAAATCCAACTTTCGCTCATGGGATCGTCGAGCGGTTGTGGCTCAACCGCGCAAACTATATTGTGCTGGCAACGCACTCCTCCATTACGCTTTGCAATCACGCAACCGTTTATCAGATCCAAGACATGACTATCACCTCCATCGCCACTTGCAGAGCTGTTTTGGTGCGCACAACCCCTCGGCGACATGAGTACGGTCAATCACGTTGACCTTGCAATCTTGGGTGGCGGATGTGCGGGCCTATCGATTGCGCGGGAACTTTCGACCCAAGCCATACAGAAATCAGTTGTCGTCATCGAACCGCGGGAGAGCTATCAGGACGACCGCAGCTGGTGCTTTTGGGCTGCCAAACAACACACTCTGTCCAGGCTAGTCAGCCATGTCTGGCCTGACTGGCTGTTTGGCCGTCATTCTTTCACTGTAAAGACTCGGAGTTGTCCAGGTTACCCATACCAGTATGTGCGGTCAGCAGACTTCTATCAGGACAGCCTCAATATCATCGCTCAAAGCCCGTCAATTAAAGTTCGAACCGGATTGACTGTCACTGCAGTCGAACGGAATCCGGATGGCTGGAGGGTTGTCACACCTCAAGAAACATATATCGCCGCACAGGTCATTGATACACGCCCACCGCCAAGCGAGCTTATTGAAAAGGCTACCTTATTTCAGTGCTTTTTAGGTGTGGAGATTCAGTTAGATCCTCTCGAAAAAATTGATATCAAGCAGCTTGAACTGATGACAGACATGCGCTTGGTCAATGAAGAATTCTGTTTTTCATATATATTGCCCTTTGCGTCTGACCGCTTACTCGTCGAGGTGACTTTCTTTGCCAGACACATACTGACCCAAGATGATCTGCACGATGAACTCACCCAGCTGCTCTCACGTCGCGGCTGGGGTCACGCTAAAATCTTACGTACTGAATATGGAAACCTGCCGATGGGGCTTGCGTTGATGCACACACCGACAGTCGCCGGACCCAATCAGCTCGTTCACGCAGGTACGCGTGGCGGAGCGCTGCGACCCTCCTCTGGCTATGCCTTTCTTCGGATTCAACGTTGGGCCGAGCAATGCGCCAGACAATACGCCGAGCAGGGAACGCTCTACACTGGAACTGGTTCAGGATTCTGGCTGCAGCAGATGGATCAGCTATTTCTAGCAGTCATTAAAAATGACCCCGCCCTGGCTCCAATACTCTTTGACCGACTCCTCAGTATCGAGCAAACAGAACGCTTCTTACGTTTTATGGACGACCGTGCGAGTTTTTTTGATTGCTTGCATGTCATTCACCAACTCCCTAAAGCGCCTTTTATAAAGGCGCTCCTATCCAAATTTTGGTGAGGAAGATGAATCACGCTTCGAAGACGCGAGCCCCGATCTCGAGTTCGTACTTTGAGTGTCTGGCATTTCCCCTTGTGGCCTTAGTCACAATTCTGGTGTTAAACGTTGCGCCGGACTTGATATCACCCAAAGTACAACTCGCCGGCCTCTGCCTCATGGTCATCGCTTTGGGTGTCCCCCACGGCGCCTTAGACCCCTGGATAGCCGAGAAACTCGGCCTAAAGCGTCAGCCCCGTCATTTAGTGATTTTCACACTGGGGTACCTTTTTATCAGTGCACTGGTCATCGTCGTATGGCAGCGGGCGCCTGTACTGAGCCTCTTCATCTTTTTAATCATTAGTGCCCTACACTTTTCAGGAGATTGGGCAAAGGACCTAAACAAACTGGTGCGGTTGTGTGCAGGCAGTTTGCTATTACTCTTGCCTATTGGATTTCATACCGATAATGTCGCCCTAATCTTTTCACAGCTGTCTGGAGCAGGAGGCGACAACCTCGCCCGCTCTCTCGCCTTGCCTGACTGGCTCCTCATGAGCGCAAGCGCAGCCGTCACGGGCTGGGCGTTATGGCAACGATCCTTGTCAACAGCACTCGAGTTAGTGACGCTTGTTACTTTGGCGTATTTCACGCCCCCCCTCATCTATTTCGCCTTGTACTTTTGCTTACTCCACAGCCCACGCCATCTAATGGGTTTATTTCTAGATTCAGATCGATCACAATACCCGCGTCTTTTTCGAATGATGCTGATCTACACAGTTGCAACATGTTTCTTGGCAGGAATCCTTTGGTGGTTTTGGTCGGATTTACCGTTGGATTCGCTGGCACTCAGACTGATATTTATCGGGCTCGCGGCATTGACCGTGCCACACATGTTGCTGATTAGTACTCATCAATATCATATGAGACATCCAAA
This sequence comes from Zwartia sp., assembly GCA_030653405.1. Lineage (GTDB taxonomy): Bacteria > Pseudomonadota > Gammaproteobacteria > Burkholderiales > Burkholderiaceae_B > Zwartia. The sequence continues at coordinate 12,997 of JAURZO010000055.1, forward strand.
AAAATAGCTCATCACCATGGCAAACTTGAAACAACTTGAGTACTTCAGAGCCGTCATGTTGTATGGCTCTATCAACAGAGCCTCTACCCATCTCTGTGTGAGCCAGCCCGTTGTCAGTCGTGTGATTGCACAACTCGAGCGCACGATCGAACTCAAGCTTTTTGAACGCAAAGCCTCGCACCTTGTACCCACGCAGAATGCCTTCGTTCTTAATCGCTATTGTGACGACATCTTCGAAAAAACACACCGTCTGGATGCCGTGATCAAATCATTGCAAGTCCAGCATACTGACAGACTAAAGTTCTGTGCCGCGCCTGCTTTATGTAGCTCGTTTTTACCCAAGGTCATTGCGTCCTATAACAAAGACGTCATTATTTCGTTCGAGTCGTCTATGCTAAAAGATTTGGGCTCGGACATCGAATCCGGAACTTTCGAATTTGGCTTTTCAGTGTGGCCGATCATTTCTAACAGACTCGAATGCAACGCCCTTTCAAAAAGCGACTTTGTCTTTCTCTGTCACAAGACAAATCCCCTCAGAAAAAATCGAACCATTCAGTTCGAGGACCTCGCGGATCAAGACTTTATATTTACCAATCGCAACATGCCCATCGGTGAATACATTGATCGCAAATTTCAAGAGAAAAATATTACGTGCAAACGTTACCTTGAAGTCGATCGTGGCGATGTCATTTGCTCAATTATCAATGCTGGCCGAGGCGTTTCAATTGTGAATCGTCACGCCTTCGACCCTGAGCAATGGAGAAACGTTTGCTCCGTCGAGCTAGAGCACCCCATCAACACACACATTTATTTGCTGACACCCAAAGCCATTAGCCTATCGCCTACTGCCCTGGGCTTCATCGCACATCTACAGACACACTTGACCGAGCAAAGCTGAGGCAATCAAGCACGCCAATTGTTGAGAGTCTCACCATTTGCATTTAAACCTGACTTCCATTTACTCAGCCACCATGTGTACTGGTGTGGCCAATCAGCAAAGCCCACGTTTACACCCATTTGTTCAGCCGCCTGATGCGGCCAGAATGGATTGAAAAGTGCCTGACGACCAATGGCGATCAGGTCTGCATAATTTTTTTGAAGTAGGTCTTCTGCGAGTTCGGGTGTCCGAATGAGCCCTACCGCTTCTGTCCGGATACCCACCTCGGCTTTAATCCGACGAGCAAATTCTGCTTGATAGCCCGGCTCGCGCTTCAAGTTTGAATTGGTCGCGCCTGCGACCAGATTACCGCCCGATGAGCAGTCGATCACATCTACGCCGATCTCTTTTAACTTGCTGGAAAGTTCGATGCTGTCCTCTATCTCCCAGCCACCTTCAATCCAATCGACTGCTGAAATACGCACAAACAGTGGGGTCCCCTGGGGAATCACGTCCCGCACGGCGCGGGCAACCTCCAGAGGAAATCGCATCCGATTCTTGAGACTGCCACCGTATTCGTCAGTACGCTTATTGGCCAGTGGAGAAAGAAAGCTTTGTAAGAGGTAGCCATGTGCCATGTGAATCTCTATGATTTCAAAGCCGACCTCGACCGCGCGTTTTGCCGCGTCCTTAAACGCATGCGTCAACGTCTGAATCTCTTGAGCTTCTAATGCGTGGGGCGTGAGCCATCCCTCGGCAAATGGCACACTCGACGGTCCTACGGGTGTCCAAGCCTCATCTCCGTTGTCAATGTTCTTTTGCGTCAACGGTCCGTTCCCCTCCCAAGCCCTCTGTGTGCTGGACTTGCGCCCCCCATGCGCGATCTGCAGTGCTGGCGTGGAGCCTTGAGACTTTATAAAGGCGACCATTGATCGCATGGCCTCGGCATGCGCATCAGACCAGATCCCAAGGCAGCCATTTGTGATTCTGCCATCACGAATGACCGACGCTTGCTCGACAAAGACAATACCCGCACCACACATTGCAAACTTGGCATAGTGGTGTGCTTGAAAATCGCTTAAAAATCCATCCTCTGCACAATACATCGCCATCGGCGAAATCACGATTCTGTTTCGTATTTTGACGTCACGAATCTCAAGAGGTGTAAAAAGTAACGGTCTCTGCGCTGTCATTCAATTTTCCTAACTCATGGACACTACGGATGGAAATACGATCAAGGAAACACGATGACTGACTTACCAGTCATTTGTTGATCAAACAATCGATACGCCTCGTCTGCCTGACCGAGCTCCCAGCGATTGGTGAATAGCTTTTCGACGTTGACCTGATGCTTGGAGACGAACGCCGCGCACTCTTGCTGCCATGATTTTGAAAAAGTCCACGAACCGAAAACCTGTAGCTGTTTTCTAATCAGATGATCCGTGACGTTCAATGCAACCTTTCCGCCCATTCCTACAAAAGCCACCTTGCCCCAAGCGCCCGCGCACCGGAGTGCATCCAAGCCCCCCTGATCTGAACCCGATGTTTCGACCACATACGGCACACCTTTTCCATGCGTCAGCTCCCGGACAGCCTCCCAAGCATCAACTTCACCAGAATGAATAGTGAAGGCAGCGCCTAGTTTCTTAGCATCAACAAGCCTATCGCGATTGATATCGATCGCGATCACTTCTCCTCCCATTGCAACGGCAAACTGCGTGACGGCCTGACCGACAGGACCTTGACCGACGACAACAATCCTTTCACAGTTAGCATAGCCAATTTTCTTTAAGGCTCCCCAAGCAGTGCCACTCCCACACGAGATGGCAGCTCCCACCTCGAAGGACAAATCATCCGGTAGCTCCACCAGTGTGTCGGCAGGTACCTTTAGATACTGCGCATGTCCTCCGTGTGCCGTCAACCCATAGCTCGCTTCCTTATCCGGACACATATGTGTCCAGCCGGTCATGCAGTCCGAGCAACACCCGCACCCTTTGTAATGATGCACCATCACGCGTGAGCCAACACGCGCAACAGACGACTCGACCGCACTTCCCTTGGCCATGACAATTCCGCACGGCTCATGCCCCGCAATGATTGGACCCGGCGGCAGCTTTCCCACGAAGGTCCCTCGGTAGTTTTTTAGATCGCTTCCGCAGACACCAGATGCCTTCATTTCAAGCACCACCTCGTTCGGCCCGGGGGTTGGATCCGGAAATTCCATCAGCTCTACAGTTTTATTACCTGGAAACACGGCTCCTAACATGATGTCTTTGCTCCTCTAAAGATTTGATCTTATTGCGCATGCTGCGCAGCAGATTTCTATTTCTTTCTGATCTATAGCTCGAAGACATAAGGGTTTACCCGAAAACCGAGCAATGTCTAGCCAAACTGCAATAGTAGAATCCACCCATTTAATGCTCAAACGAAGAACTGTCTGGAGCGATATATGCTGCTGAAAACTTGGCCTTACCCCCGTTGGATCGCACATCGAGGCGCTGGCATTTCGGCTCCAGAAAATACAATGCCCGCATTTAAACTTGGCTTTGAGTCGGGCTTTAGGATGTTCGAATGTGACGCCAAGCTTAGCGCGGACGGTGTCGTCTTTTTATTACATGACGCGACGCTCGACCGCACCACGAATGCTCAAGGTATGGCGCACACTCACGCCTGGGATGCGCTCACGGCTTTAGACGCTGGCAGTTGGCACAGCCACCAATTCGCCGGTGCTGCCATCCCCTCACTTGAGCAACTCGCAGAGTTCTGCATTGATACAGGATGCCAACTCAATATTGAAATCAAACCTTCCCCTGGTTTTGAAGCATTAACGGGAGAACGCGTCGCACTCGTTGCGAAGCGATTGTGGCAGGGACAACCCATACCGCCACTCCTGACCTCATTTAAACGCGAAGCGCTTCGCAGCGCGCTTGCTGCCGCGCCAGAGTGCCCCCGCGGTCTGCTGATGGATGAGTTAGCTCACGACTGGAGAGAGGCAACCCAATCATTGCAATGCGACGCATTGGCCTGTCATTTTCCACTCTACAGCCCATACTTCGTCGATGAAATCCATCGTCTGGGCTTACATTGTCTGGCTTTTACAGTCAATGACGCAGAAACTGCACAATCCCTCATCAAGATGGGCGTCGACACAATCATCACCGATGACATGACCTTTGCCCTTTCACAGCCGGCTCAAAGAATATAAAACGCTCACAACAGTCAATCGATCCAGACAGAAAACTCCGAGACAAATGTCGAAATGATAAGGAGTGCGTGACGTACACTAACGCTTAAGAAGCAAAAGCGCCCAGGGCAATGATATGTTCAAAAACTTTAGTTTAAAAAATCTTGATGCTGACAACTCGAGACAGTTACGCAACGTAACGCTCGCCTACATCGCTTTTCACGCAATACTCTGGTTTGTCATTGCGATACTTAGCCACACAGCACCCCACAAGGACAGCATTGAAGAGCTGAACTGGCTTCAATACTTCGACTGGGGTTATCCAAAATTCGGCCCGATCGGAACATGGTGGGTTCACCTCTTTGTTGTGATTTTTGGACGTGCCGTTTGGGTGACTTACCTGGCGGGCGTTGTGAACGTCGCACTCATGCTGCTTGTAGTTTGGCGCATTGCGTTGCTGATCACGACACCTGCACGCGCACTCATGACAGTTGTGCTGACGAGCTTAGTCATTTATCACAACGTGAACGGCTTGCAAGTGAGTTCCAACCTGATGCAGTTACTGCCCACTGCACTATTTTTATGGGCAGTCTTACTTGCTGTTCGTCACCAAGATTGGTGGCGGTGGGTGCTGTTAGGTGTTGCCGGCGCGATATGTTTACTCACGAAATATGCTGCGGGCATTTGGTTTGCCGTGATGGGCATTTGGTTGCTTCTTGATACTCGGACACATAATCGTCGTGCAATGCTCGGTGTTGGTATTGCCATCATAGCGGGTGCGATTGCCATGATCCCGCATATTGAATGGTTGATCCGCGCAGATGCGCCTCCTCTGCGCTACATGGAGCGTCAGTTTGGCGTCGAGGTTAATCACCTTGCGGAGGTTGGCAAGTTTCTAATGAGTCAGCTGGGTAAGCTTTCACCTTTACTCATCGCACTGATCATTATCAATTTGCAGTTCAAACGCGATGGTGCGCCACATCTTCCTCTAAAAGGCGGGGCAAACGCCACCAACGAAGAGCGCTATGTTTCTTTTACCGCCTATGGCCCGATGCTGGTGACGTGTGCACTGGGTGCCATTTGGATTGATTTGAATGCCAATTGGGCAACAGCCTATTTTGTTGTGCTGGGTTTGTATGCCATTCGCTACATACCCAAATTTGATACTTCTTTGGCCCTGCAACGTGTCGTGGGCGTAGGTCTTGTTTTAAACATATTGATCGCCTGCTCAGTTGGCTTGTATTACGGCGTACTCGTCGATATGTTCGGCAAGGTCGCTCGGGCAAACTATCCCGCAAAACTCCAGGGACAATTGCTCGATGAGGTCTGGGATGCCAAAACTCGAGGGCCCTTAAAGGTTGTCATCGGCGAAACTTGGGTGGCTGGTGTCACTTCGGTCATGTCACGCGATCAACCGTTAGTGGTGCCCTACGGCATTGCAAAACAAGCCCCCGCCGTGACACCTGAATTAATCAAAAAGTGCGGCGCATTGATTGTCCTCGACATGGCAGAATCTCACCGTCCATTGACTGACGGGATGAAAGGCTTCCTGGAGCAATCCAGCAAAACGGGATCAATCCATATGTATTGGAACCGTTATAAAAAGACGCGTCCTATCGAAATAAAGTGGGCGATCATCGAACCCGAATCACCCGGTGCGTGTCGATCCACTCAATAACTGATTCGCTATTTAATCAGGCGACTAAAAGGAAACTGATCGGCAGGCACCAGACCTGCCTGTGAGAACACAACTTTACCGGCGGCATCCAAAACAATGACATTGCTTTGGCTTGGATCTGCCTGGAAGATCTGCCCAAAACTCCCTGACCAGTCACAATAAATAGTCAGGTTTTCCTTTTTCGAGTTTTCCAGGATCTGGTCTTTCCAGAACCCCTTGAATAGACCAATCGCCCCCGAGCAATCGATCACGGGCACCACGGCCACCTTACTGGCCCAGTTACTTTGCTCAGACAAATAGGCAAGCAGACGCTTTTTCAGCGCCCGGTTGCGCTCAATGACCGCTTCGTCGCGTGTTTCATAAAAGAAAACCACCGACTTACCGCGCAGTTGCTCGAGCTTGAGCGACTGGTCCTTTCCATCTGAAATCGTGAAAGTCGCAGGACTTTCCCCGACTGGCAGCACCGCCCATGCATTAAATGAAAAGGCGCCCCCCACCAAAGCGAACATAGTCAAGCTAGCACGTAGCGACTTCATCGACGCGTCGCATTTGGTGAGGTGAGAGGTCATGGAGATCATTTTGAAATGTGTGTAAATATTACAAACTAAAACCATGACAAGCAGGTATCAAGTCTTCGCAGCCTTGCCGCGAACCTGTACACCGACAACATCCTCGATCGCCTTAACCATCTCTGTCATGTCTGCGCCTTCACCGTAAGTATCACGCACTCTTGTCACAAAGTCGACTACCGACTTGCCTATTGGCATCGGGATACCCATCGCGATCCCCTCATCCAAACAAAGCTTAACGTCCTTAGCGGACAACCCAATCGCAAAACCAAAGTCAAATGTTCTGGGCAACACAAAATTAGGAAACTTATCAGAGGAGGCGCTAGTCCGACCAGATCCAGCATTTATCACATCAATCATTGCATCCGCATCCAACCCTGCCTTTGCACCCATCACCATCGCCTCGGAAGTAATAGCCAAACCGGTCACCGAGATCAGGTTATTGATAATTTTCATGGTTTGCCCCATGCCAGGCTCAGCACCCACATAGAAAAGTTTGCCGATATTTTCCAAAATCGGTTTGATCTGCTCATACACACCAGCGTCACCGGAAACCATGACGGCAAGCGTACCCTTAGTCGCACCAGCAACACCGCCGCTGACAGGCGAGTCGATCATCGTAATGGACTTGGCCTTCAATGCCGCGGCAACTTTCGCAACTGTTCTTGGCCCAGTCGTCGACAAGTCAACGACAACCTTGACTGTCGACCCATGAATAAGACCATTTTCCCCCGTAGAGACTAAGCTGACCACATCAGGCATTGGCAACGACATCAACACAATTTCCACTTCATCTGCCACAGCCTTAGGGGACGGAACACTTTTTGCACCCATCGCAACCAAAGGTTCGATTGCAGCCTGATTCGTATCTGAAATGACTAACTCATAGCCCGCAGCCAACAACCGACGCGCCATGGGCCCACCCATCCGCCCCACACCGACCATGCCTACGCGCTTAATGTTGATATTGTTGCTCACCTTGATTGCTCCTTGGTTATCGATATGTAAATGTTTTAAAGTCAGAAAGGGCCTGTACCAACAATCGCTGAATATACATTTTGATTTTTTCAATACAATATAATTGTATGATAGGAACTCATTTCCCCAACCTTTAAAAGCAAAATTAATTATGAGCAATCGTCCCGAATTCGACACACCACAGTTCAAAAAAGGCTTAGAGATCAGACGCGCTGTTGTGGGTGATGCGTATGTTGATAAATCTCTTGCCAGCGCTGACGATTTGACGGCACCGTTACAGAAACTTGTGACTGAATATTGCTGGGGAGATGTATGGGCGCGCCCGGGTCTCGACCTCAAGACACGCAGCTTTCTGAATCTGGCTTGGCTGATTGCACTAAATCGACCTAATGAACTTCGCTTGCATATGCGTGGCGCAATCAATAATGGCGTGACGCAGTCAGAGATACAGGAGGTCATCTTACAGGCTGCAATCTACTGCGGAGTGCCTGCTTCTCTTGATGCAATGAAAGCCGCCAAAGAAGTGATCGCCGAGATGACGAATGAAGGCAAGGCGGTTAAGTAACCGCTAACTTAGACTCGCGCATGAGCTTTAAAGCAGCGGCAGCAGCATGTCGGACATGTCGGCTGCCGGCTTTGCGAGCGGCCTTACCGTCTCTGGCAATCAGGGCATTCATCAGTACACCCAGTTCCTCAAGGCTTTGAACTGAACGACCCGGCACTTGCATTGAGACCGATCTGAGAAGCATGACTTGAGAGTTGAGCAACTTTAACGTGTTTAAAAGTGCCTCATTTCCGGCCCCTGCTAACAAACAACTGTAAAAATCATTCTTCGCGCTTAGTTGCACCAACGGATCTTTTACAGACATTGAGTTTTTAATATTATCGTAGGCTGCCTGTAATGCCTTAAGCTGCTCATCAGAAGCTCGTTCAGCGAACAATTGACTCGCTAATCCCTCAAGCTCTTCACGAACGCGATAAATCCCATCTGCTTGCTCGACAGATACCGTCTCGACGATTGGGCCGCGATGAGGAATCACACAAATCAACCGCTCCGACTCCAGTTGCCTGAGAGCCTCGCGCACCAGGGTGCGACTCACGCCTGTCATTTCGCACAACTCACGCTCGGGCAAACGCTCACCGGGCTGAAAATGACCTAACAAAATGGCGTTACGAATGCTCTCAGTCACGCTATGACGCAACACAGCGGCCGCCCGCGGGACCTTAAAGTCAGTCGTTCCTAGTGGTGCAAATTTCATGCGGTAGTGTTCAATCGATAAAAAAATGGAAACAGCAAAATACAAGAACCGCACACATGCGTTCGTTGTACGAATTTATGTGTGCGGCAGACAACTTGATCTTAACAACCAAATACAAAGTAACAACAAGATTTATTTCTGACCCAAGGTATCGCGAATGCGTTTGACATAAGCTTTACCATCGAAACCGACTTGTTCTGCTCGCTTATACCAAGCATCAAAAGCAGGATCAATGTATTTGGGCTGCATCAGCTTGACACGCTCGGACTCTGGAGCGACCCAGAATGTCACGCCTTTGGACTCCATATCCTTGACAGCTGCACCCACGAAAGCATCATACTTGTCGAAGGCTTCTTTTTGAAGCTCGTTCATTGCGCCTTCAACTTGCTTTTGAACATCAGCAGGCAACTTCTTCCAAACATCTGGCCCCACCAAAATTGCCCAACCGTTTACAGGACCCAGACCCCAGTTCTGCACATACTTTGCCAAGCGCCAATACTCAAGAGCGTTGCCGACACAGGTCGACGTAAAGAGCCCATCAATCACACCGCGCTCAAGTGCAGGATAGATTTCCGGCACAGTCAGAGGCACTGGCTTTCCACCCAGCGCATTGACGATACCCGCGGTCTGAGGGTTATGGACACGTAGTCGCTTTCCCTTGAAGTCTTCAATCGTACGAATTGGTGTTTTAGAAAATAGTTGCTGGGTACACCACATTCCGTTAGCCAAAACAATGGCATCCCACTTGTCGCGCCAGATTTTTTTAGTGTCATCGAACCAGAATGCATCGCCAACCTTTTTGTAGTCTGCAGCATTATTGATCAGTCCAGGCAAATTAAAAATACCCATGCGCGGCTCATCCGCAGCCAAGTAGGTATGGAGTGCGGCGCTCAAGTCAACGCGCCCCTCACGAATGGCTGTTGCAATCTGCGCCGGCGGTACGACAGAGTCGCTCACCGTCACTTTGACCCTGCCATTCGTTGCTTTAGAAATGCGCTCTGGCACCGAAGCGGTCAACACGGAATAACCATCTCCCGGCGCCGTAATCACGGAAAGCGTCAGATCATATTGCTGCGCCTGCGCCCCTACAGCCGTCAACATTCCACCTATACAGAACACAGTAGAAGCAAACAACTTCTTTGCATAACCCGTATCGACCTTTAATCTGAACGCTTGCAATTTTTTATTCATGTCTCAATCCTTTTTTAATTTTTGATTACTTTGTAAACCCATTCCATAGCGCAAAACACCAGCATCGCTTGCCTATACGACACAACTTTGTTAGACAGTCATTGCATATTTTGATAATACAATATACTTTATCGAACGACAATAAATAGAGTGTGAGAGGAACAAACATGGTATCGCCTGGCAGCGCGGGAGAGGCCGCGATGGTGGTTGGCTTGCCGCATCAACGCAACTCACCTTATCCATTAAGCAAAGACAGCGACATTCTTCCAATCACAGTCCTTGATTGGCTGGGCAAAATATCTGGGATGTTGTCTGGTGTATGCCTATTGTCCATGGCTCTGATCATGTCTTATGAGATCGGGGCAAGATATCTCTTTAACGCGCCAACTGCCTGGGCAACTGAAATTTCCGCCTATCTTTTGGTTGCTGTTGTATTTTTTGGCCTTGCTGCCGCACAACAAAATAATAGCCATGTTCAAGTAGAAATCTGGATTGATAGACTCTCAAAAAATGGCCGAATCACAGCGGAACTTGTCTCTCAGTGGATCGGCCTTCTATTCATTTCGGTGACAGCATGGCAAATGGCGAGCTTTAACTTCCGAGAATATGTCAATGGCACCCGAGACTGGGGACTTTTATCCACACCTCAATGGATACCTGAGCTACCTGTATCACTTGGTTTGAGCATTTTTGTCGCATCCGTGCTTGTTGATTTATACAGGTTGAAACCACCTCAACGTGCTTGGCGACAGTGGGGAGTCCCGCTACTGCTGATCATATTGATCGGAACGCTTTGTAATCTCGGCCCCCAAAATGTCTCATTTTTAGGCAGTCGCTTCGATTGGGGCACCCTACTGATTCTGAGTTTCATTCTGTTCGCAGCTCTATGCTGGAGTGGCGTACGAATCATGCTAATCGTGAGCGTAGCCGTCATTTCCCTCTCAGCAGTATTTTGGTTAACCCGAGGTCAATCGCTGGCTCTAGTCGGTAGTTTGTTAGTCGTGTCACTTCTAGGGATGCTACTCATTGGTACCCGTATCGCCAATGCGCTAGGCGTAATTGGTTTAATGGGTGTTTACTTCCTGCTCTCACGCACACAACTTTCACTTCTCGCCGAACGCTCTTGGAGCAGCACCAATACTTTTACGCTGACTGCCGTGCCAATGTTCATCTTGATGGGTGGACTCATGCTGCGCAGCGGGATCGTCTCTGGCATGTTTGACTCTTTGGTTAGATGGTTTGGACGCACACCCGGAGGACTCGCGCATGCAAGTGCAGGAGCCTCAGCGATATTTGCTGCAGTATCAGGCTCGAGCCTCGCTACAGCCGCAACACTCGGTAAAGTTGCCTGCCCAGAAATGACGCAGCGTGGCTACAGCACTCATCTGACTTACGGAGTGACCGGCGCAGGCGCAACGCTCGGCATCTTGATCCCCCCAAGCATTCCGTTGATCATATATGGCACTACAGTAGGTGCTTCTGTCACCCACTTATTCCTTGCTGGAATGATTCCCGGCATATTGCTGATGCTGCTCTTTATGCTGACTGCGCTCGTTTGGGCGCTGATTTATCCCAACGCCGCACCCAAAGCGCGCGCCTACTCCATGTCCGAGAAGTTCCGCGGTTCAGTAGGTATGATCCCCTTTATCGTCACGATTACCTGCGTACTCGGTTCAATGTATGCGGGAATCGCAACCCCCACTGAAGCCGCTGCAATTGGTGCCCTGATTGCTCTGCTGATGTGTGTCGTTCGAAAACAGATCGATCTACAAAGCATCGTTCAAATCACCCTTGAGACCAGTCGTGTCACTGCGATGCTGCTTTTCATTGTCGTTGGGGCTGCGATTTTCAGCTGGATTTTCGATATTTTACGTATCCCAAGAGAGCTTGTCGCACTGATCAACGGCGCAAATATGGAGCCTTGGGTCATCATGGGCTCCATGATTTTGGCATATCTGATTTTAGGCATGTTTGTCGAGTCAATTGCCATGATGTTAATGACAATCCCAGTGACATTTCCTATCGCAATCGCGATGGGGCTTGATCCCATATGGTTTGGAATTTTTCTAGTCCTCGTCATCGAAATTGGTCTCATCACTCCACCGCTCGGGATGGTGCTATTTGTTTTGCACAGTATGGATGAGCGGGTCAGCTTCACCGATATTGTGATTGGAATTCTTCCGTTCGTTGCTGTAATGATTATTTTTATTATCTTGCTATATCTCATGCCAGATATCGTATTGTGGCTGCCAAGACAGTTCAGCTAGCATTCAAAACCGATCATCATTTAATACTAATAAAGAAACAAAGGAGCCAATATGCGCAAATTACTTTCTATTAAAAAGACCCTACTCGTTTCCTCGATGGTTTCACTGATGGGTCTTTACTCCGCGGCAGCAAGCGCCGAATACCCTGACAGGCGCATCCGACTCGTCGTTCCATTTGCACCAGGCGGAGGCGTCGACGCGTTAGCCAGACCGCTCGCCAAGGAGATGTCTGACATTCTGAAACAAGCTGTCTACATTGAAAACAAGGCGAGTGCGACGGGTCAAACGGGTGCAATCGAAGTTGCAAAAGCTAAACCCGATGGCTATACATTGCTGATCAGTTCTGCTGCTTTCGGCACAACCCCGATCTTTTACCCATCTGTACCTTACAGCCCCACCAAAGACTTCAGCATTGTGTCTGTGCTTGCAGCAAGCCCACAGATATTAGTGACAAGTAAAAAATTTCCTGCCAAATCAGTCAAAGAATTAATCGAAATGGCCAAAAGCGGTAAACAGGTGAATTTCGCCTTAACTGGTGTTTCTGGCATGCAAGCGCTAGCCGCAGCTCTGCTTGAATCACAGGCAGGAATCAAGTTTACAAAAATTCCTTATAAAGGCGCCGGCGCTGCCCTGCCCGACTTGATCGGTGGCACGGTCGACATCATGTTCGACAATCCAGGTTCCTCTTTGCCGAACGTGACTGGCGGACGCCTCGATCTTTTAGCTACAACAAGTCTGGAGCGTATGCCTGCTCTGAAATCGACAGAAACTGTTTCAGAAACACTCAAAGGATTCGAAGCTCTGAACTGGTTTGTCCTAGCTGCTCCAGCCGGCACCCCCAAAGACGTGTTGGACAAAATTAATGCCGCTGCGACGCAAGCCATTAAGAGCGATGCACTCAAGCCTTTCATCGACTCGAATGGGATCATCATCATTGCAGACAAACCAGAACAGGCTCAAGCTTTTATCAACAGTGATGTTGAAAAATGGAGCAAACTCGTTAAGCAACAAGGGTTGCAATTAGAGTAACTGACAAGCTCCCTAATTACCACTAATCGATCGTTAAGAGTTTTGATCACGAAAATTCAAAACTCTCAACGATTTCATTTATTTAGGAAACAAGAAAGTAATACTCGCACGTGCACCCCAGCCTGACGCACCTCCGGGGACACTGCTCAAGTAATAGCGAGCACCCACGGAAAGGGATACTGGCGTCTCCCCAAATTTCACAAGTTTAGACACCGTCGCATTCATCGGGTTCTGAGCACGCCTGGCATCCCAGTTGAATGTTGATTGCGTATTGAGAGAGTATGTCCAGGCATTCTTTGTGACGTATGAAATAAAGGGCTGATAAAAGAGATTGTTGGCAGTGCCATATGTCGCATCACCACCAGCACTCCAAGTGTTGTATGTCAGCACCCCGACCGTCCAAGGCGCTTTCATTAACAAACCGACAGCACTCAAACCAACGCCTGTTTGAGCTGTACCAAAATTGTTACCAGAAAGAGACGGCGTACTGATGATAGGACCGACACCCCAAATGAAGTTACCTGTATTGTTCGGCGAGAGAAAGGTCTCCAACAAAACCGGACCTGCTCCCGTTCCGCTGAATCCATTGATATCGGTTGCGGACTGGAGTGTCACAATGGGACGAACGATATAGTTCCAGTCTCGGTTGAGCTTGATTGGGATAACCGGTTGTACAACGAGCGTGTTGGAAGTTCCTTTTTTATCGATGCCAATATTGGCATCGTAGTTATATTGAAAAGGCACCGAGATCAAATCAGCGACCGGGTTCGTCAGCTTTGAAGCTAATTCCGATGTGTCACTTTTCGCGGGTTGCGCGAACGCTGTCACAGCACATAGGCTGGTGGTAAGGCCTGCAATTAAAAGACAGGAAAATTTATGATTAGGATTCGTTGACTGCTTGATTGCCATGGCCTTCATTTCCTTTAAAAAATCTAATGTACAGTCAGCTGAGAAATTTGTAATTCCTCGAGCGCCGCCCGAGGAAAATAATCATTGCGATTTTACGTTCATATCCCTCAAATATGAACAAACGACCTATTTAATAATTGAAGCCAACTTTTACGATGAAACACCTTACAAATTTAGAGACCGAACATTCGGCTGATGTCACCGTTTTGCACAAGCTAAGGTCGAACGCCACTTCTCACAAAGGGGATAGTCACTAATTCAAGTGTGCACCCTATTCAATCTTTACCTTCCGTGTTAAAAATCATCAACAAATTGAAAATAAAACCTACAAACAAGGTGAAGGCGAGACAAATGCTATTTCCAACAACCATCGTTGGCAGTTATCCACAACCTGATTGGCTTATCGACAGAGAAAAACTCTCTTCCCGCTTCCCGCCAAGAGTGCGGGCCAAGGAATTATGGCGAATTCCCGAGGCATATCTCAAGGAAGCGATGGAGGATGCAACATTAGTCGCCATTCGCGCACAAGAGCGTGCGGGGCTTGACATCATCACTGACGGCGAAATCCGACGCGAGAGCTATTCAAATAGGATCGCAACGGCACTTGAAGGGGTTGATATTGATAATCCGGGTGTTGCGTTAGACAGATCCGGACATCCCAATCCAGTTCCCAGAATTGTTGGCAAGATTCGCAGGACTCAACCCATTGAGCTTGAGGATCTATTGTTTTTAAAGAAAAACACAGATCGTAAAGTCAAGATCACTGTGCCAGGCCCTTTCACCATGCTTCAACAAGCACAAAATGATTTCTATGCCTCGGAACAAGAAGCTGCGATGGACTACGCCATTGCGCTAAACGAGGAAATCAAGGAGTTATTTGCCAACGGCGCTGATGTTGTTCAGATCGATGAACCCTACATGCAAGCGCGTCCAGAAAAAGCGCGGCAATACGGCGTGCAAGCCTTGAATCGCGCTCTCGAAGGCGTGACTGGCACGACCGCAGTGCATATCTGCTTTGGCTATGCAGCGATCATTCACGAGAGACCAACGGGCTATAACTTTTTACCCGAACTATCCCAATGCGGTTGCGGTCAAATCTCAATCGAAACAGCACAGTCAAACCTCGACTGTTCAGTCCTCGCTTCGCTTGGTAACAAACAAATTATGGTCGGTTGCCTGGATTTGAGCGACTTAAAAATTGAGACCCCCGATGTAATTGTGTCTCGAATTAAAAAGGCATTGCAGTTCATTGCACCTGAGCAAGTTATTTTGGCACCAGACTGCGGCATGAAGTATCTCCCGCGCGAAGTTGCTGATGCAAAACTAGTCGCGATGGTCAGAGCTGCTGAGATGCTGCGCGCTGAATACGCAGCAACGCACTAAGAAAAATACCTACTCTCTTAGTGCGATTTCCGCGCGTCTACCGACCGTAAAATTGCTTGACCGTATCCCACGCGACCTGTTGCAACAGTAGTCTTGTTTTTGGATCGACTTCTCCAAATGCATCGAAAGTATTACCGACAGGGGAGCGGCCATATAGCGCTGCATAGACCGTGGCTGCGGCCAAGTATGTGCCATCGCGAGATGGGTGACTACCATCGTAGGATTTATGAAGCTTCAGTGCAGGATCGCGCTTGTACGCCTCCGCAAATGCAAGCCCAACAGGGATCACCAACGCATTCAGCTCATTTCCCAGCTTGACGTAATAGTCGCGATTTTTCTGCACATTTTCAGGTGCAGCCTGCTTGTGGGGCGCAACGTACGAATGGGGCATATAAAGAGCGACTTTCCCACCTCGTTCGGCAATCAGCGTTGCGGCTTGCTGAGCTGCCTTAGCATGAGTTTCACCCTGCTTTTCATTGATCGCAGCCGCACTATGTCCTTGCAAAATCACCAATTCAAAAGGCTCTTTCACACCGATTTGACCGGGCTTTGTCAACCAGTCAATGTTGTGATGGTCCAGGCTTGAGCCACCAATCGTCGCCGACTTATATTGCAATGATTTAGAAACATCAGGATTGTCAGCGATAACAATATTTCGTAAAACGTTATGTAGGCTGTCGCCATAATACAAATAACTATTTCCGATCATCAGCAAACGCTTGGGCGTATCCACTTGGGGAGTTTTGACCGTAGGCTCCAACGCCCAAACGACCGAAGTCACAGTGAGTGCGCAGAAAAAGGCGAGACCCTTTTGTATAAATGTAGTGTTAATTTTCATTATTTATCTCCATTGAACACGCACAGCTTAGCGTAGATGAGGAACTTGGTTAGAATAAATAAACACTATTGGGATTAAAACAATGACGCGTCACCACAAGAATGAATCTGACGATGCAAGAACATTGAGCAAGAAAAGTGGTGTTTCTATCCCAGCTCTTGCAATTGGTGCAGTCGCGCTTGGTGCGTTAGCCATCGGCGCCTTGGCGATTGGCAGACTCGCAATCGGCAAAGCCTCGATACGCAGACTTGAGATCGATCAACTGGTCGTTCGTAACTTAACAATCCTCAACGATTCTCAAGAAGATCACACGCCATTGTCGACGCGTGATTCAGAATCTCAAAAATAATGCTGAGCGCTCACTCCATATAGCGCCTTCAGCCTCCATGATTAAACGAAGACTCAATCATGCTTATTTTGGCTCTCTAAACAAAGCACAGATTTTATTGCCGACGGGATCACGTAGATAGGCGAGATACATCTTTCCACCAGGTCCTTCACGATAGCCGGGAGGATCTTCACAGGTCGTGCCGCCATTTGCAACGCCGGCTGCATGAAAAGCATTGACCTGTTCAACCGACTGGGCAGCAAACCCGATCGTGCCGCCATTCGCAGGAGTGGCATCTTTGTTATCGATCGGCAACGTAAAAGAAAAAATACCCGTCGGCGTTCTATAAAAATATCTAATGTCGCGATTGATCACGCCAGCTCCGATACCCAGGGCACCCAAGACTGAATCGTAGAATTTTCTTGACGCTTCCAGATTATTCGCGCCCACC
>JAURZO010000067.1 GCA_030653405.1 Zwartia sp.
GCGTTGACCACGCGGTTGTTCCGGTGGCGACAACTGCAAAATACCATTTTGTATGGTCATGTCTCGATTTGGCGGAATGACATAGACACAATTGGGAAGAACTTGCATCTGATCTTGGACTTCAATGACCGGTAATGCAGAAACGCGTTGAAGGATTTCAGTGAGCAAGCTTGTATGTTCGGGATCCAGATGCTGTATCAAGACAAAGGCCAAACCACAGTTTTCCGGAACCTGTCGAATAAATTCCTGAAACGCTTCGAGCCCCCCGGCTGAGGCACCAATTCCTACGATTGGGAAGTGCGTCTGGTGTGGCTCGGGTAGCGTGCTTAAATCGGGCTGATGTGGAGGCTGCTTGATACGTGAACCTCGCGTTGGTGTTTAACAAGCTATTTTGCTTATGAAGCGCCTTACCGGCGCATATCTGCTATTGATCTTACTCTAAGGCTTGAATTTTGCAGCACTTATTATTAGACATTTGATTTTACGGTTGAACTTTCGGAAATCTTTCTGTGAGTCTTTTTGCCATCTGGTTGATTTGCCAGGCCATATATCGTGATTTTGCTTGGTTGGATTGGATCAGGTACCGCCGCTTCTTAACGAACTTCTAAGAGTATCGGATCATCCCCCTGTGTCGCTGCAATTTCGTGGACGTCAAGCCTAAATGAATGTTATTCATTTAGGCTTTGAGGGAAAAAGTGTATTGTTAAATGCTGCAGGGTTATCGGGTTGACTTTTCCACTTGTCGTAGCAAGTGAGGCCACAGAAGTTGACTAAATAGTCCGTTGCTTCTGGAACGATGGCCTCAGATATCGGTATTTCTTTCATGCATATCGAGCAACGCACGCGATCGACTGCAAGTTTCTGATCTTTGATATTCATATAAGTCCTTTTGGTTCGCAATTACATCTTGCATCCTCTAGTGTCTGCTTGAACAGTTGTATGTAGGAACTTTAATCTGTATTTTTTTAATTAAATGTTCGACAGCACACACAATGCAATTTTTCTTTGTGAACTAAGTTTCAAAGGCCACTCAACTGTCGTGCCAGTAGTCAACATTCCTGGTAGCCAGTCCATCAATGTCAGTGTCACTGAGTCACTCTACCTGTCTATTACAATTCATTTGGTGATTGATTTTATTATCTAAAAAACTCTAAAATTAGATTGTGGGATCATTTATTGCCGTCAAGTTGACGGGAAATTTCACTATCTGGTTTTATTTGTGAAAATTTTGACGCTATTTCAATCACTTGGTCTGTGAGTTTTTGATCAACATCTTTCGGTAAGCGTAAAACAGCTGACCAAATCGATTGGTCTTCGGGGTTTCTTTTAAATGCTTTGTTCAGAGCTAACGCTGCTAGCTCAGGCTTATTAAGTTTGAGCATCACACTCGAGTAATCGATTAACAAAAAGGTATCGTCAGGATATTTTTTTAATCCCTGATCTAGTGCTTGTTCCGCAAGTGAATACTTTTCTTTCTGTGAGAAATAGTTTGCCGCCTCTAGATAGGGAGTGATGCCGCGAGGTGCGAGTGTGATGGAT
The DNA here is from genome assembly GCA_030653405.1 of Zwartia sp. Lineage (GTDB taxonomy): Bacteria > Pseudomonadota > Gammaproteobacteria > Burkholderiales > Burkholderiaceae_B > Zwartia. The sequence goes on from JAURZO010000067.1 coordinate 1,540, forward strand.
TTCACATAGTTTTTTTCCGCTTCGACATCATTTCCCAATCCAACATGGGCCGCAGCTATATTGGCATAGGTATTCCAGCGGTCAGGCCATGCTTCGAGTTGTTGTTGCGCAATTTCCAGGGCTTGCTTATATTTTTTTTGCTGATTAAATAAGACACTTTGAACGTTTAAAGCTTGCGGAGACTTGGGCTCAAGAGCAAATGCGGCATTCAAATCGGACTGTGCCAGAGAGATTTTTCCTTCTTGCATAAACAAAGAGGCACGTTGTATTAAGGCACTTAAATCATCAGATGTGTCTTCATTTCTGAGTGCCTCATCAAGCAATCTTAATGCATTGACAGGGTCTTTATTTCGACGATAGTAGGTTGCAGCAACTGCTGGCTCGAGTCGCTCAACCAGCCTAAGAGCAGTCGATTTAATCAAGGCAGGGATGTCAGATTGTTCGTTGAAATCAACTAGAAGAGTGTTGTCTGGCATTGTTCTGACTCTGACGTGATAGGTGACAGTGCCATCCTTATTTTTCCCCGTTATTTCACCCGTAATTTTCTCTTTTCTGATGCCAAAGGTTTCTTGAATCAACGCTTGAATTGTTTTGAAATCGATGCCGCCAGCACCGGGTAATGAAGCTAATCTTGTTAGGTTGTCCCCAGACGGATTGCCACCAATATTTTTTTTACTTATGTTGAAGCTATTGCTGGAAAGCTCGTGAATTTTTGATATTTCATCAAGAATTTGAAGTGTCGTTATTTCAGATGTATAGCCTGCTTCGGCAAACGATTCGGGTATTTTTATCGATTCAACACTGATATCTGATGTACTAAAGGATCGAATAAGTACAACAGATACTAAAACAAGAGCGAAAAGACCAACAAGCGCGACTGCTGCATTTTTGATCGTATCAAGAATCTGATTCAGCGTAGTAAGGTTAGGCATCGTATAAATACCCCATTTTTATTTTCAGACTGAAGTGGCTGATAGTGAATTAGGTTGAATTAATTGCATTTGATAAAAATTAATTTTGTACAATTTAGCGCCATTGCGTCATGATTACGAGCACTAAAATTAAAAATTGGTTGAGTAACTATCTATTTTGCTTGGTTAAATTATATTTTGATTGCAGGTGAATTTAATGATCGCTCAATCAATGCGCATTATCCAGTTTAGAAAGGGCTTGCTTGCTACTTTTATTCATATTGCAGCGACATCCTGTGTGTTGGCTCAAGAATCTCCCTTGAACCAACTGAGCTTCGCCAACTCAGAAAACCCTGATCCCATCAATATTCGTCCGGCCTATCAAGCCAATCTGACAGGAAATCGCATTGTCTTGGGTGTGTTTGACAGTGGCATCGATCCCAATCAGCCAGCATTTTCAAATAATAAAATTCTCGGTTCATTTGGCTACAGGTGTAGTAGTGGTGTCTGTAGGACAGCGTCCATTAATGATTTCAATGCACTTGGTGATGTGAATGGCCACGGAACAGGTGTGGCAAGCATCATTGCAGGATCGTCTATCCGCGGCACAGTCTCAAATATCTATGATCGTTCAGTGCTCATCAGCGACACATCAATGTCTGGTATCGCTTACAACGCAAGGTTGGTGATTGGGCAGCAGGTGTTTGAAGAGAAAAACGAAATAAAAAAGGTTGTGACCGCTGGAACAACTGACGCTCAAACTGCTGCGTCATTGAACTATATTGTTAATCAAAATGGTCTTAAAGGTCAGAGAGTTGTCGCAATTAACAATAGCTGGGGAGTCACGCCTACAACTGGTAAAGACATCAATCAAAATGCCAATGAGTATATCGACACCTCCAATAAGTTAACTCGACTGGCAATCATTCGAGCCCAGCAGGCTGGCATTGTTCAAGTCTGGGCGGCAGGAAATGACAATCATGCGTTTCCTGGGACCCCCGCATCCATGGTCGCAGCAAACAATTACGGGGATCTATCGGTTAACCAGCAAACCATCAATGTCAATAATCCGGATGCAACCATGCCCTTGGCCTGGATTGCCGTGGCATCAACAACTAATCGAGGTTTTAAAGCGGATGGTTCCGTCGAGATGGCGGACACCTACACAAACAAATGTGGTGCAACACGCTACTACTGCATATCAGCACCAGGCGGTATTGCTCAGCCAGCGACAGTCAAGACTTTGCAGACAGGCGCCAAGTTAGCCCAAGCCTATCCAAATCAATACAGCAATAACAACATCATTGGTATTAGTGAAGGCACCTCGCAAGCAGCGCCTGTCGTGACAGGCGCGATTGCACTAGTGGCACAGCAATTCCCCTGGATGGCGGGTGATAACCTAAGCACGACCATCTTGACGACGGGTACCTCTGCCGAGAATCCGAGTGAGATCTTTGGACGAGGCATGCTAGATGTTGGCAAGGCAATCAAGGGGCCGGGCATCTTTGAGGCCGACTTTAGTGCGAATCTGACGGACGCGTACACATCGACATTTAGTAACAACATCTCTGGTGAATACGGATTGATCAAAGCAGGGCAAGGTGTTTTGATTTTGTCGGGCAAGAACACATACTCAGGCATGACTTCGGTTAAGGAGGGTCAGCTGACGTTGGCGCATCAGGCTCAAATTCTTGGTTCTGCCAGCATCGACCCCGCTGCCACGTTAAAAAGTGGAGGCTACATTGCGGGAGCACTGACAGTCAACGGCAGATTCATTCCCGGCAATTCCCCTGGATTTTCACATGTCGGTTTGAATCTGACGATAGGCAGCTCGGGAACGTATCAACAGGATATCTCCGGTGTTACACAAGCAAGACCAGATACCCCGCCTGGAAACTTTGGCTTCTATTCATTTCTCCAAGCTGATTCTGAAATTATTATTCATCCAGGCGCGACGCTGGCGCCGACATTGCGAGATGTCTTTGATGTAAACCAGCCCGGCTATGGCTCAAGTCCCTACTTGCCTGCTCTGGGTGACCAATTCAGGATTGCAACTGCGAGGCTTGGTTTGGTCGGAAGGTTTTCCTCCATTGTTCAGCCTACTATGGATCTGAGCAATGGCACTCAGTTTGTCGTTTTTTACAACATGGATGCAAGCAATAGTCTTGATATGGCGATTGTGCCGTCCTCCTACACAACCACGATCACGGCCGCTTCGGGTAACACGAATGCGCTGTCGGTAGGTTCGGTGTTGGATCAGGTTGTAAATGGGAATGTGACGGGTTCCTCGACGGTACAGCAAGACCAGTTGTTGTATACGACTTCAGGTCAAACCTCTGCCGCAGGTATTTCATCCTACGCGCAAGGGTTGTCAGGTGAGGTCTATGCAGCAGCGGTTGCCAGCATTCCACAAACGACTTTGCGTGTTCAGCAGGCGGTGCTGAATCGCCTGAGTGATACGATGCGTTTGAGTTTGACGCAGCCGATATCACCTGTTGATAGTCAGGGATCGTTATCAAATCGTGGATTTTGGGGCGACCTTTCTTATCAAAAAACCAATCGCAGCAGTGACAGTATTTCAGGAGGGTGGAATAGCAACTTGTATCAGCTGGTGTTCGGATTAGATCGTCACACTGAGCAAGACTTTAAACTGGGGGTTGGCTTCGCGTTATCCAACACCACACTTAATCCAATATACGGCTCCGGGACGATTCAGCAAGGTTCCCTTTTTGTCTACGGCAAGTATCCGGTGCAAGGTTATTTCCTGGATGCTATGGCCAGCATCGGGTTGAGCTACAGCGACTTGTCGCGTAGCGATGTGACTGGGGGAAGTGGTTTCAGAAACAAGAATATTTCGGGTAACGATGCGCTGGTCAGCTTGGGTTTGAGTCGGCCGATCGATTTGAATACAAATCTTCAGTTGACGCCATTTACCCGATTGACCTGGCAGTGGGTGACTCAGTCTGGTGTCAATGAGGGTGATGCATTCGCAGCACTAAACGTCAATAGATTCAACGGTAATGCGATTCGTGGAGTCGTGGGTGCAGCATTGAGTTCAAAAGCAAATAATCCGATGACAGATCGACACACTTTTCGTGCTTTTTTAGGACTGGGTGCTGATTCATCAGGTCTGCTGAATCCAAGTTTGAATGCTTCGCTGGTGGGCTATGGAACAAACATCTCGACGCCTGCCGCTGGCGCGCTGTCTGTTCAGGCGGGCTTGTATGGGACCATGAAATTTGCGAGGCAGGCATACGCCTTTGCGGGACTGTCTGGTGAGGCGCGAAGTGGACAGACGGTAGGGGTTGTGAATGCAGGTGTGTGGATTCAGTTTTGATGTTGGCGAAGTTTTCAGCCTAGCGCTGCACTTTAGTGCGGACAGGGTTAGCCATATTTTAGTGTCTGAGGGGCTAACCTTAGAGTGAGTAGGTATTTGTAGGTATTCCAGGTGCTCCAATCGGTATAAGAGGCTACAACCTCTTATGGCTTCGAGACTAAGCACATGAAATCACTTGTCAGTAAAAAAATTGCATCATTGTTGCTATGCATTTTGGCACCTCTTCCAGCTTTTGTTTATGCAGTGGAAATTAAGGTGGCAGCTGTTGAATTCATCTCCAAGTCACCAGGCTTTGAAGAAAATCTCCCTGGAATTGTGGACGCATTGACGGTCGCGGCGAAAAATGGCGCAAAGCTCATGGTGTTGCCTGAGGCAGTGACTTCAGGATTTATGTATGCGGATGCTAAGTCACTGATGCCATACGCGGATACTGTACCGGGCAAGACCACTGACGCAATTTCAAAAGTCACTGAAAAATTTAATGCGTATGTTGTGGTTGGTATCTATGAAAAGGAACCGATCACAGGCAACATTTTCAATAGCGCTGTTCTAGTCGGGCCTAAAGGCTACATTGGCAAATATCACAAAAATACTTTGGCAACGGGGGAAGGGTATACAACCGTTCCAGGAAAATTAGGCTTTCCTGTTTTTGAAACAGAGATTGGGAAAATAGGTTTGGTTATTTGTTTTGATGACACAAATATTCAAAATCTGCTGTTGCCCGCATTGCGGGGGGCAGACATCATTGCTCAGCCTATCGGTTCAAACAAGCTTCCCGCGTACGTGAAGATCAGCGATACCAATCACTCAACGATGGCGAACATGTCAACCGCTGTGACTTGGCTTGGTACGAACGTGATTTCATCTAATTCCACGGGGGTGCAGGGACCTGGGTCAGGATTTATCATGTTTGATGGCGGCTCATCGATTTGGGATAACCAAGGCAAGCGACTGATTTCGGCACCAGTGTCGACATGGAGTGATCGCAAAGCACCCCAAACTGTGTATGCAACGATTAACCTCGATCAACAGAGTCAGCAAAAGTCCTTTTGGTTAAAGCATCGCCGTCCAGAGCTGTATCAAAATATCAATAACTATCGCTATCCAGATGACTCAGCTGCTGACAAAACACCCCGTCAAGTATCTGCTTTATTAATCCAGTACGATCCTAAAACCGGAAATATAGATCAGAATCATCAGAAAATTGAGAGCCTGATTGAACAGCATGCCGGTGTGTTCAATCTGACGGTATTGCCTTTTAATTCATTCTTGGGCCCGGTCAAATTATCTAAAGATAATATTAAGCAGTATGCAGAAGAGCTCAACGGCAAAAGCTATAAACTGGCAGCTGGTTTAGCGCAGAAATATAAAACCTATGTTCTGTTTTCCATGCCCGAAAAAAAGGGTGATCAATTTTTTGAAACTGCCGTGTTGCTTGACTTCAACGGCAAGCAAGTGGGTCTCTACCGTAAGTCACATTTGAATGACTCAGAGAAAACATGGGCGACGGCAGGCAATGAGTTGCCTGTCTTTAAGACTGCTGATTTTGGTAATGTGGCCATCATGCTCAATGACGAGGTGCGCATACCCGAGATCACTCAAATGTATGGCATCTATCGGACAGACTTGATTTTAGTGCCCGTGATGTACAACCAAAAGGACTATGGCAGTTCTGTTGATATTCCAAAGGGTATCGTGTCGGACGCGAGCAATCGCGGGATGGCGATGTGGTACAACATCGCTAAATATGCGCAGGCCTATACCCTAGTGGCCAATTACATTCATGGTGAGCGTCGCGACATCGGTGGCAGTGCGTTGTATTCTTTGACGCCCGAGGTGGATTACTATCCCCCGAATATTGCACCCGATAAAGAAATCGCCCATGCTGCCAACTTCACAACACACGCGAACAATACGGTTTTTATTGATCAAGAGCGTTTGATTGCGAGCCGTCGGTGGGATCTTGCCGCCCCTTTGGCACTTGATATGAATAGTGCTTGTTTTAAAGAATGGCAAAAGGATTCTACGAGCAAGGAGCTCTGTCCTCAAACGAGCAGGGGAAAGTAATTGGTAGAGTTTGCATTCTCTGGAGTGGGATGCATCCATTCCAGAGAAGAAACACTCACTTCTTGCACTATTTGTGAGACAGTCTCGTATAAGTTAATTAAGCTTGTAGAGTTTTCGAAGCGATTGGATTTGATAATCAACGCGTTTCTTTTGTAAGCCTGTCATGAGTGTTCTATCGTCATGGCTAAACTCGCGCATGACATCTTCTTTCAAGGTGTAGCTTGGCCAAGCGGGCAAACCAGAGACATTAGGATTACCTGTTTTAGCGAATGTCGCCCAGCTTTTCGACATCAGCAATGAAATGGCTTGATCCTGCTTGTCATTAGCATCCGCTGTGGGCCACCAATAAGAAGACCACATCCCCGCGCGTGCATCTGCTTTTGCTTTTTCAATGTAAGTGCATTGATCGACAGGATCTTGAACCTTTGATGGTGGCTTGAGCACAAACTGCATGCTTCCAAATACGTAGGGAATTTCAAAAGTATGAGGTGTCCCTTGATGCGTATTTCTAATCGCAGGGGTTAAGTAGTTGAAATAGTACGCATAGCTCGGGGCGTGTTTTGAGGCAAAATCCGCAAGCATTTTGGTGCTGCCTCGATACCACGCATCTCCCATGACCTCAGCGGACAGGATGCAAGTATTCTTAAAATCTTTGTAGAGTGCGGTGACCTCTTCCAGATTTTGATTCATGAGCTTGGTAAAGGTTGCGACGGGAGGCGCCTGCGGCACCAAGAAACCTTGATCCCAGGAGTTCACACCGATAATGAAGGGGACTTTATGTTGTTTGCCTTGCGCAAAAACAGAAAGCGGGTCGTCCACCAAAATTTTCCCGTCAATCATCGGCCCTCCAAATACTCCCTCTAGAAAATCCTGAGGCGTCAGTACTAATTTATCGGCGGGCATTGCTCTGAGTTCTGCAAGCGTTTTAGCACCAACGATGTTCAGGTACTTTGCATCGAGTTCCTCAGCTGTCGCCAGCCAATGACGTCTGACACTCTGGCCTCGAATCGGTGATTGTTGGGCGCTCTCTGCAATGGCTTTATGAAATAGGCCTTGAGCGGCAGGCGAACTCATTAGCCATGTCACGCTGCGGCCACCGGCTGACTCACCAAAAATGGTGACGTTATTAGGGTTGCCGCCAAAATGTTGGATATTTTGCTGGACCCATTTTAGGGCGGCGATTTGATCCATCGTACCGTAGTTGCCGACGGGTTCATTATTGCGCTTGGCTTCCTCACCTAATTCTTTTGGAGCGAAAAAGCCAAGCTTGCCTAGACGGTAATCCAGCGTCACGACGACAACGCCTTCTTTGACTAAGCCTATTGGTTGGTAGTAAGGCTCTGTTGCCGAACCGACAAATAATCCCCCGCCATGAATCCAGACCATGACGGGTAAATCTTTACTTGAGGGGTCGGGTGTGAAAACATTTAACTTCAGACAGTCTTCGCTACCTGGTACTAATTCCTCATTCATTCCTTTGATGGCAGGCTGAACGCATGCTTGCCCAAACTTGCTCGCATCACGCGTATCCGACCAATGATGGGGTGGGGTAGGTGGCCGCCATCTTAAATCTCCAACAGGGGCAGCAGCGTAAGGAATGTTTTTAAAGGCAGCCATCCCGTGCTCTTTAACGCCTTGCAATTTGCCATAAGTGATTGCGACAACGGGTCTTGATTCAGAAAAAACGTTTGCAAACACGGACGGTAGCAATAGCGTTTGAAAAACAATGAGAGTGAGAAGTTTGCGCATAATTGATATAAAGTGGATTAACCTAAACCTCTGGTGTTCCTGTCCAAAGCTCAGAATCTAAAGGTGACGGCGACAGCAGCACCAAAAAGGTTCATATCAACGTTGGTGCTGTTAGGTTTGAACTGGTAGTAGACGTTCTTGGCGACGAGCGATACATCACCCCACTCAAAGCTGCGACCAATCCCCAGGTAAGCTTGGCTTGTAAAGCTGGAGCTTTGCCCGGCACCTACATCGACATAAAAAGGTACGAAATAGTCAGAGTCTCCGAGGTTCCAGCGACCTTTTAGACCAGCAACAGCGGCGGTAATATTCTGCGTACTGCTTTGCTTGAGTGTGATCCCGAAGGCGGGGTCTGAGATCGTGGTGTTGGCATTTAGCCAAAGGTATCTGGCTCCAATTAAACCGTCTAAATACAAAGATTTTGAATTGTGCAAGGTGAAACTAGGTGCGAGTGTGACCATCGACATCTTGACAGTCGTACTTGCGTTCAAGTCAGCCCGACCGATAACTTCGGAAGCTGACTTACCCATGTCTCCGTACATTGCGTCCAGATACAGACCAAATCTGTTTTTGTGCGCTTCTGCAACGACCATGCCCGCCATTTTAAGATCAGACAAAACATCCCCAGGTGTCAGTTTGAGCTGGCCAGACGACAGGTCATTGTGGGAGATCGATCCACGAATACCGAGTGCCCAAAGATAGGGAGTGATGCTGTAACGCCACTGATCTGTCTCCAGATTAGGACGCTGTGAGGCGCTTGGTATGGGTTGTGCACACACAGCCTGGGCTGTGAATAGTCCTGTCAACATCAGAGCGAAGCGGAGTGTCATGATTGGAGTCCCTATCAAAACCTGCGAAAAAAGGCGGGCATCTCATTCATGAAGATGCCCGCAGATGAGTACTTTTAAATTATTTAATGGTTTCGTAAGTGGTTGTGCCCTTAAGATCCCATGACTTCATCGTTTTGCCATTTAGATCGTGATCTTTAAGATTGAATTTTTTGATGTTCAAGCCACCAAATGGTCTGACGTAATAGGCCAGATTCTTGGAGTCAACGACGATACTTTCTTGAGTTTTTTCCCATCCGGCTTCACCACCCGCATAAGCATCGCCTGCAGGAATCATGACGGAGCCCGGTGGCATATCAAACATGTTGAGAATGTGCCAGGCTGTTTCAACTTTGGGTTGATCTGCGGCATATTTCTGTGCGGCCTGAGAGAAAATGAACGCCCGCAAGAAACGGCTGGGACTTAGAAAATCACCTGGTAGCCCATGTAAGCCACTGCCTGAACTGGGTGGTAGAAAGGTCTGACCATCTAGTTTGATCGGTGGCTTTTCAACAGGGGAGAGATTGACGTAATTGCCAAGATTGGCAAACTGCCAAGACATCGGTGGGTCGTTTGTCATCACACCTGACGGATTGTCTGAGATCGTGAGCTTGCCACCTAAATATTCAACCGTGATGCTTTTTCCATTCGTATCGTGCAGCGTTAAATGAACTTTGACGATACCTTTCCATTGCCCAAGGGATGCGTTATTGACAAAGATTTTGGGCAGTGCTGTTTTGACTTCATCCGTCGTGGCAAAGTTAGTTAAAACCCAATTCAGCATTTGATAGGAGGCGATGCTATTTTTTGCATCTTCTCCTGTTGGGTTCTGGTACTGGGCAAAATTAGGCTGATTGAGCATGCCCCCGCTCAAGCCTTTTTCATTCATTCCATCGACAAGGACTTCAAGTCCAAAGGCGTTGACGCCAACGACCGCATACTTACCGGTCCAGTTCAGACCTGAGCCGACAACGCCGTCAGGACCAACACCTTTGTACTGGTAATTTCTGGGGAAGAGAACGAGTTTTTCCTCCAAAGACTTACCAAACTCCATCGTTCTTGCATATACGTAGTTGCCATCTTTTTCTTTAAGCGTAAAGCTTGAGCACGCATGACTGATTGCGGGCGCGAGTGCCATGACACCAATTTGGAAAGTACATATTAATTTCAGCAGGCTGCGTTTCATGGAAATTCCCAGGTGAGGTTGAAACAAGGCGCAAATGAGCACAAGTGATCATCTCAAAACACTGAATGTTTTGCCTACCAAAGCCTACGACATTTGCCTGTTTAAGGGCTTATTCGGGAAAAATAAAGGTCATGCTGGCACGTGCACCCCATCCAGAAGCCCCACCAGGGACACTGCTCAAGTAGTAGCGTGCCCCCACAGAAAATGACACTGGCGTCTCTCCAAACTTGACAAGTTTCGAAACGGTGAAGTTCATTGGGTTTTGTGCGCGACGGACATCCCAATTGAATGTTGATTGAGTATTTAATGAATAAGTCCATGCGCTGGGAGTCACATAGGATACAAACGGCTGATAGAACAGATTATTTGCGGTGCCATTTTCAGCACTGCCACCCGCACTCCATGTGTTGTAAGTCAATACGCCAAGGGTCCAGGGCGATTTCATTAATAAACCCACTGCACTGACACCTACACCTGTTTGAGAGGTACCAAAATTTGCACCAGAAAGGGACGGTGTACTTACAACAGGTCCAACACCCCAGATCAAGCCACCTGAGGACTTGGGTGAGAAGAAGCTTTCAATCACGATCGGACCCGCTCCCGTGCCACTGTATCCGTTGACATTGTTGAGTGACTCAAATGTCATGACAGGTCTGAGAATATAGTTCCAATCGCGGTTGAGCTTGAGCGGGATTACAGGCTGGACGACTAGACTATTGCTAGTCCCTTTTTTATCAATGCCTATGTTGGCATCATAGTTGTACTGAAACGGCACCGATATTAAAGAGGCAACTGGGTTGGTGAGCTTTTTAGCTAAATCACTAGCATCAGTGTTGTTGGATTGAGCCAACGCCTTTCCAGTCAATAAACTACATGCTAAGCCAGTAACAAGAAAAAATGACAACTTCAATTTTTCTGATGTCATTTTAATATTCATGTTTGAATTATTCAGGTGAGAGGTCGATTGAGTTGACCTTGCGAGCCAGAATGTTCTGTCTTAGCAACTCAACGGATTGTCTGGCAAGATCAATCAGCAGAAAGTGCAATGATTGATGGTCACGCCTGAAACGATAGAGGAGCTTGCTTTTTTTTACCTACCAAAACCTACGGATCAAAAAAACTTTATACGATTTTTATCCGCGGAAATAATTGATAGCCTTCGCTTCTGATGGCACGTATCGTTCTACCTTCAATCCCTGCATCAGCTATTTTTTTTCGCAGTCTCACCACACGAACTTCGAGCGTTGCCTTTGCGTTCTCGTTTATTTCTGTTTCACCGCAAAGCTCCAGCAAACGGTAGTAGGGTAGATTGCCGTTAGGTGATTCATTAAGCGCTTTTAAGATCACCATTTCCTGACGGTTCAATTCAACTGTTTTAATTCCAGTGAGTGTCATCGTTCTGACGTGCAGCACGATTTCCTGTTGATCGTTTTGTTTGAGTAAGCGTCTTGAGACACTTCCGATCGCTGCCGTGAGTTCGGCGCTAGAGACTGGTTTGATCAAGTAGACGTCTGCACCGGACTCATAGCCCGCGATGCGATCATGCTCTTGGCTGCGTGCGGTAAGCATGATGATGTAAAGATCTGGATTTGCGCGTTTATAGCGTCTGGCAATACTTAAGCCATCCTCCCCCGGCAGATTGAGATCGAGGATGAGGATATCCATCACTGTTAGTGCAACAAGCTCATCTAGGTCTTCTGCAGACTCTGCCGTGTGAATGATATAACCCGCTTTTGAGAGATCTCTGACCAGAAGGTCCCTTAAATCATCATTGTCTTCAATCAAAGCGATTTTCAGTTGGGAATCCATAGGACGAAAACAACACGCGTATTTTGAGGTTGATAGTCAATTATCCCTCCCAGTACTGTGACCAACTCATGTACGAGGTAGAGACCCAGTCCCGAGCCACTGATTTTGGTGGCAGAGGTATTTCTATAATATTTCTTGAACACTTGTTGAGGGTCTGGCTCGCCCATCATACCGATATCATTGGCAAATAGTATCTGAAGGCCATCATTACCGTCATGCTGAGATGGTTTTACTTCGATATTTATCATTGAGTTGAGAGGTGAATACTTAAGCGCATTCTCCAATAGGTTAGAGATCAGGACTCGCAGTATCTCAGGATCAGTATGAAGAGTGAGACTTTGCGCGCATTCGATCTGAATCCTACCCTCTGCTTTAAACTCAACCATCAAGCTTTCTAAAAAGTGATGCAGCAGTATTGTTTTTCTATTTGCTTGCATCGCTTTCGCATCAAGTCTCCCAAGGTGCAGACAACGCTCTACGATAAAGTTGATATTACTGACTGCACGATTGGCATGCCCTTCCAAGTCAGATCCAGTCACTTTTTCATCCATCACGAGCTTTAAAACAGAAAGTGGTGTCTTGATTTCATGGGACAGCATTGTCATTAACATCGCCTGTTCTTCACGCTGCTGTCGCTCATGCTCTGCCTCAGCCTTTAATTCAGTGGCTAAACCTGTTTGTATTTTCAGTAGAGCTCTTGCGCGATACTGTAATAAAAAGAAAAAGATGAGTCCGCTCAGCATGCTGTAGATGTGGAGCGAATGCAGTGCCAATTCCCCACCAGGGAGCAAGCCTTGTAGTGGCAGGATAGCCAGTGCCCATAAAGCAATGTTAAAGGTGTAGAACACTCGTAAGGTATTAATCGGTAACGCATCTGCACTTAAGGTTGATTTTTTTAAATTGACGCCAAGTGTTGCTGAAACCCAAAAAAATAAAATACCGATAAAAACCAAAATACTATTTAAATTAAAGGTCAAAGAAAGATCTGTCGATACGTGCATAGCGATTACCGCTCCCGACAGTATGAGTAAGATATTAAATCCGATGTTGTAGTATTTTTTTAGTCCATATTCTTGCAAAAGAAATTTGTTCGCTAATATTCCGACGAAGGGGTACAGGACGACTAAGGTACTAAAAAAATCATTCACCTTAACAGGGTCAAAATGTGTATCAAGATAAAATTTAGCTAATCCGCTATGTAGCAGAGTGTGCAGAAAGGCGATGAATTGCTGAAGTGCAAATGCACCTAAAACTAACTCTCGGTGCATCAGCCAAGTGACGAGTAGCCACAACGCTAAAAGAAAGGTGAAGGTTGAGTAACCCGCGTATACAAGTAGCTCTAGGCGATCACTCTTTTGATATTGGGCGAGATCCATCACTTCCGTATTCACCAGATAACTGCGTAAGGACTTAATCCTTAGGTAAATTTCTCGGTCGGAAGGGCTCGGAGCGAGTAAAAAGTTGTAGCTAATGCCCTCAATTGAAGAGGCACTCCCTGGGTGTTTGTTGCCGACTAAAGGCTGGGCATCAGGGGTAGTGGAATCATAGAGTTGGATTTCTTCAGTAAAGACGGGCCTGATTTTCACCACAAGAGACTGTGTCGTGGCGGCAATTTTTAACTTGATCCAATACGTTCCAGATTTATATCCCCCTGTGAGAACATCTTTATAGGGCGTAAATTGTTGTTTCTCCACCTGATCAATCGTCAGTAAGTTACTTTTGTCTTCGAAATAGGATCTGCCTAGCAGATAGCTGTCCGCGTACGCTAAATGAGAGCCTAAAAGGTTCGTCAGCGCCACAAAAATTATTAATATGATTTTTTGCATAGCTGATGGATTTTGCTCTAGGCAAATGGTTGGGATAGAAAGCTGGCATCATCCTACCAAAACCTAAGAGCGCTTAGATACAAGAGTATTCACAATTTTTTGTTAATACCACTTAAGGTAAATCTTCCAGACCCCTCTAGTCGAAGGCCTGGAAGTTATCAGCGGACAGATGAAAAAAATGTCTAGTGCTTATTTAGCGCATAATTTGCTCGCGGTTTCCGCGATCAATTTTCCCTGATAACGTGCGCCATCAAGCTCAATTGTGCTAGGCTGACGTTGACCTTGGCCGCCTGCAATCGTTGTAGCACCGTAGGGACTGCCACCTACAATCTCATCAAGTGTCATCTGCCCTTGAAAGCTGTACGGCAGTCCGACGATCGTCATGCCAAAGTGCATCAGATTTGTGATGATGGAAAATAGGGTGACTTCCTGGCCGCCGTGCTGGGTGGCTGTAGAAGTGAACGCGCCACCAACCTTGCCATTGAGTGCGCCGCGTGCCCAAAGACCACCTGCGCCATCGAGGAAAGCTGCCATTTGAGCTGGCATTCGGCCAAAGCGGGTTGGCGCTCCTACGATGATGGCATCGTAGTTTTCCAACTCTGCAACCGTAGCAATAGGTGCTGATTGCTCAAGTTTGAAGTGAGCAGATTTGGCGATTTCTGTGGGCACCGTCTCTGGCACTCGCTTGAGATCGACTGTTGCACCAGCAGAGCGAGCTCCTTCGGCCACAGCATTCGCCATCGTCTCGATGTGACCGTATGTCGAATAATATAGTACAAGGACTTTAGCCATGATTTTCTCCAAATAAACTCTAAAAGTAATCTGGCAGGAGCTAACCATTTAATCCGTTATTAAACAACTAGACAGTAATCGGTAAGGAACTCCCATTTTGTTATAGCATGTCTGAGCTCATTCTGGCTTAATGCCCGCGCCACTCAAGGCAGTGCGCCAAGTGACCAACTGATCTTTCAAAATAGCATCAAGCTCTTCTGGGGTACTGACATTGATTTCCATCGCTTGACGTTCGATTTGCTGACGGACCTCCGGCATTTGCAAAACAGCGTTGAGTTGACGGTTCAGTCGATCCACTATATCGCGGGGTAGCTTCCCGGGGCCAACAAGCGCCATCCAGCTAATATTTGTGAAACCTGGCAGGCCGGCTTCTGCCATCGTGGGAACGTCTGGCAGAATCGGACTGCGTTTATCGAGGACAACTCCTAGTGCGCGTAATCTGTTTTCTTTGATAAAGCCTGCCGAGGTTGTCGGGGAGGTATAGGCTAGCTGTATGCGACCAGCCAGTAAGTCGGCTGTTTGCTCAGGTTCGCCTTTGTAGGAGACCTGCACAATGTCGACATTCCCTAAAGACTTCAGTTGAGTTCCGTAAATGAGTGCCGCCGTGTGCCCGGATCCATAGTTCAATTTGCCAGGGTTCGCACGGGCGTAAGCAAGTAGTTCGGCCAAGTTTTTTACGGGCAGATCTTTATTCACCAACAGGAAATGCGTGAACTTGCCGACAAATCCAATCGATGTGAAATCGGTGAGTACGTTATAGGGTGGGGACTTAACCAGGGAGGGAACACCGGCGAGCGGGCTGTTCGTCCCCATCATGAGCGTATAGCCGTCTGGTGCGGATCGCGCAACGTATTGGCCAGCGATCGCTCCATTCGCACCTGGCTTATTTTCAACAATAATGGTTTGACCCAGGCGTTGTCCGAGTCTTGGGGCGATCACCCGTGTGAGCGTATCGGTAATGGATCCTGCTGGCATTGGCACGACAAGGCGAATTGGTTTGTCAGGATATTGCGCACTCGCCGCTGCGCTGGCGAGTGTGAGGGTGCAAGCTGCTATGTAGTTCAGTATGCGGTTTGACATGATTTGTCTCCTTGATTTTCTATTTTTAGAAATATTGATGTGTCGCTTTCACCAAGCCGTTGCTCCACTATCTACTTTCATGATGTGGCCCGTGATTTTTTTTGAATCGTCAGATGCTAAAAATAAAGCTGTTTGTGCGACGTCTTCTGGTTCTACCAGCCCCATCAAATGAGAGGCCACCTCCGGTCGCCGATGTCGGTTTCTCGGATAAAAGGTAGGGTGATCCGGGGCGTTTGCTAAAAAATTTCTTAAGCGTTCGGTATTGACTGCTCCTGGCGCGATGGCATTGACACGAATGTTGTGCGGACCGAACTCAACTGCCATCGATCTGGTTAAAGAGAGGATTGCACCTTTGGCTGCCGTGTAGCAATCGCGTCCAGCCGTACCGACGAGTGCGACATAAGAAGAGGTGTTGATCACTGAGCCGCCGCCTTTGCGAATGAGCGATGGGATAACGTAGCGCGAGGGCAGAAAAGTGCCGAAGAGATCAATTTGGATCGCGCGCCAGAACTCATCAAGGGAGACAGTTGTGAGCGGCCCATCATGAGGTGTTGAACCTCCAACATTGTTGTACAAAATATCAATCTCGCCGTAGTTGGCGATCACAACATCCACGGCGTTTTTTACGGAGGCTTCATCAGTGACGTCGCATTCGATGAATTTCGCCTGACCACCCCGGCGAAGGATTTCTTGCTCCACCGTTCGTCCTGATTCAGCATTGCGTTCAACGATCATGACGCATGCACCCTCGGAGGCAAACAAGAGTGCGGCTTGGGCACCGATGCCACTACCTGCGCCAGTAATGAAAGCTATTTTGTTGATTAGTTTCATGGTGAGTTGTATGCCTTTGTTGAGAAGGTCATTTGTTCATATATATGAACTATGTTTATTGTTTATTTGATCGTAGCATTGTGTTCAGATGTATGCAATAAAGATGGTTGCATTCTGGTGCGGGGCTTAAAGGATTTCTTGTTGTCTTCAGTTGGCATGCATTGGATGGGGATGCACTCACAGACAATGCTGCCTGTTAATGTTTGAGGTCAGGGTTAACTCCAATACCGCCAAAAGGTGTAACTCGCCTAGGATCACGGTTCACTACACAAAGCCTTAGCAAATCGTGACAACTGCAAATCTCCCGCGCCATCGCATCGCATTCAGTACGCTGATATTGCGAGGCGTGGTTTTTTTAGTGTATGCAATCATGCTGTGCCCGCTCGTGTTTGTGGTGTGGCTAAGTTTTTTCAAAGACGCGATTCTTTATTTTCCTCCCTCCGGCTACACCTTGGCTTGGTATGCAAATGCTTGGCAGAATCAAGCCTTTGTGAATGGTTTTATTTTCAGTTTGCAGGTTGCGTTGGTGTCCGCGTTTTTTGGTGTCAGCCTGGGTGTGATTGCAGCCTTAGGGATGATTCGCTACAAATTCAACGGCGGCAAATACGTGAATACCCTGCTCCTGTCCCCGCTGCTGATGCCCGGAATCGTGACGGGTATTGCGATTTATCTCTTTTACCTGCGCGCGGAAAATTTCTTTGATCGTGATCTGGTCGGAACATTGGGTGGACTGGTGCTGGCGCACATTTGTCTGACAATCCCTTGGACGGTGAGGCTCGTGTCAGCCAGCATGCATGGACTGGATCCGTCGATTGAAGAAGCTGCTCGCAATCTGGGCGCAAACGGTCGCATAGCTTTCTTGCGTGTCACTTTGCCGATGCTGCGCCCCGCCATCGTCGCGGCTGCCTTGTTCAGCTTTATCGTTTCCTTTGAAAACCTTGAGGTATCGCTTTCTCTTGTCGGACCAGGCAAAACAACTTTGCCTATCGCGATCTTGCAATATCTAGAATTTAATCTTGACCCGACCATTGCGGCCGTGTCAACCGTTCAAATCGTCTTGCTTGGCATCATCATGCTCATCACAGATCGATTTGTAAAACTCAGTCAAGTCGTTTAAGCATCATGGCCAAGGTATCTCTTCTTAATTTACGCAAACAGTTTGGCTCTGCAGTCGCCGTGTCAGACTTTTCCCTGGACATCGATGACGGTGAGTTGGTGGCTTTTTTGGGGCCAAGCGGTTGTGGTAAGACCACGACGCTACGAATGATTGCTGGCTTCATTGATCCGACAGCGGGACGCATCCTGATCGGTGATACGGATGTCACGACGATCCCTGTGCACAAGCGCAATACGGGGATGGTTTTTCAGCGTTACGCTTTATTTCCCCACATGACTGTTGCGCATAACGTTTCGTTTGGTCTTGAAATGAGGAAGATCGATGTCGCAGAGCGTGATCGCAGGATCAATTTGGCTCTGGATATGGTCAGGATGTCTGAATACCGTGACCGATATCCGAGACAGTTATCGGGCGGTCAACAGCAGCGCGTCGCGATTGCGAGAGCCTTGGCGATTGAGCCGAAAGTTTTCCTACTTGATGAGCCGCTGTCCAATCTCGATGCGAAGTTGCGATTAGAAGTACGTGAAGAAATTCGCGCCTTGCAGCAGCGCTTGGGTCTGACCACTGTGTTTGTGACGCACGATCAGGAAGAGGCGTTGGCATTGTCTGATCGCATGGCCATCATGCATGATGGCAAAGTGCAACAGGTTGGCACACCCGATGCCGTCTATGAGAAACCTGCGAATCTGTTTGTGGCCGATTTCTTGGGCAAAATGAGTTTTTTTGAAGGTCATCCTTCGGCCGACTCCACCTTTCAAACGCACGCTGGTACGACAATCAAGGTCGCTGGTTTGACCAATCAGGCTCAATGTGTCGGCGTTCGTCCCGAACGTATTACGTTATCTTCTGTGCCGGAGTTAGATAATAGCCTTCATGCCACCGTCCAGTCTGTCGCATATTTGGGCGCAAATATCGACGTGGCTTTGATGGACAAGCATGGCCAGAAAATCTCTTGTCATCTACCCAACACTCAGGCTTATCAGCGGGGAGAACCCATCAAGCCGGGAAGCATTCTCTATGCCAATTTTCGAGGCACGGATTGTGTCGTGTTTACTGACAAGGATCGAGCATGAGCCAGAGTGTGGCTGCTTCTGGGTCCTCCAGGCTAGGTATATCACTCGCCTTTCCCGCCTCGATCGTCGTGCTACTCATCATCATGGTCCCGATCCTGCTGATGTTTAGATATAGCTTTAACGAGTTTGATCC
>JAURZO010000068.1 GCA_030653405.1 Zwartia sp.
GAGGGTACCGAGGCTTAAGTGCTTGCGAGTATCCGCCGGTGGCATGCTTGGCGGCCTCAGCTTTAGCCCATGGAAGTGTTTCGCGCACCCAAAGTTGAGTCAGCACTAATGCGCTGAGGATCACGATGAGTCCAAAAATCAACAAAGCTTGTCTGGGTCCAAGCTTTGTCGCGAGCCATGCCGTCATGATGCCTGCTAATGCCACGCCAACATAGCCGGCAAACTCATTGAGCCCCATAGTCAGTCCGCGCTCTTGCATCCGCGTGATGTCCAGTTTGGCGGTTTGCGTCATCGACCATGTTAAGCCTTGGTTCACGCCAAGAAGCACCGTCGCCGCAACGATCCAGGACCAATTAGGTGCATACCAGATCATCCATGGAATGGGAATGGCCATGAGCCAGCCCGCCAGCAGAACACGTTTGCGACCGATACCCTCGGATAAGCGGCCTGCGACAAAGTTCATCACGCCCTTCACCACACCAAAGGCAATCACAAAGGACGTAAGTAATAGAAAGGACGTTTTGGGTACACCGAACTCGGATTCGGCGAGTGCTGGGACGACAGTACGCATCATTCCGAGCGTCAAACCCACCAACAGCACCTGTAATAGTTGGTGCAAAAACTGACTCAGATTTATCCGGATGCCGTGTTCGTGTGTCATCGGTGTGGTTTGTAAATGACTAAGGGTTGGCTAGTGTTGGGCCAATGGCATCCCTGCCGCCTGCCACTCACTCACACCATCTAATAATTTATGGATCCGGTATCCCTTGCTGCTGAGCAACTGACATGCTTGTTCAGAGAACATGCAAAACGGACCTCGGCAATAGGCGACAATTTCTTTGTCCTTTGGGAGTTCTGACAAACGCTTTGTGATTTCCTGCAGAGGCATGGAGCGCGCAAAAGGTAGATGTGCTTGCTCGTACTCCTCTTTAGGGCGAACATCAATCACCAGTACATCTCCATTTTTGGCACGATTGAGTAGGGTGGCTCGATCCACCATGAGTAGCTTCGAAGGCTCAGCCACCATCCCATTCAAAGCCACCTGTAGATCGACCAAATGCTCTTGCGCAACCTCTCTAAGCGTGACCCATAAGCCCGCTACGTCATCGCCCGTAAGGCGATAAATCACAAACTTGCCCTCTTTACGTGAGGTGACTAATCGGGCTTCTCGCAAAGCCCGCAGATGAGCGCTCGCGAGTTTGACATTGATGGACAGCGCATCGGCCAGTCGCTCTACGGACTTTTCGCTTTGGGCAAGCAGCTCAAGTAGCTCAAGCCGCTTTGGACTTGAGACTGCTTTACCGATACGGGCGACTTGCTCGTACAGCAGATTTTTGATGTCACGATTATTCATTCTAACATTCTAGTGATTATTAGAATGTTTTGCAAAATTTTATAAAATTCTGACGCTTGAGCCACTATTGTGTGACGTACTTTGTCCCGTACCCAAGTAGACACACTCTGTTACCAAGCTGTCCAGACAGAAGATGCCCCAATCCTGATCATCAGCATTGATGAGTCAATTTACGGAAAGATAGTGATGAGAGCGCTCTTGCAGTCCTTGAAAACAAAAGGCCGGACACTCCCCCATGCGTCAAGGTGTCATGCTAATGCCGTTGGGTAACTTGCCAACGGGCACGGTCTTTGTGACACGTCGTTCTTTGATATCAAGCACGGACAAAGAGTTGGCGTAGATGTTCGTCACATAGGCAAACCGTCCGTCCCGATCGACAACCACGCCATGGGCGCCAGCACCTGTCACGACTGTCTTGGTCACTTGAAACGTCTGAAGATCTATCAAACTAACAGTATTGTCAGGATTCTTGCGTGTGCCCTGATTGGCCACCAGAAGCGTAAGTGAGTCCGGTGTAATGTAGAGCTGTATAGGAGCTTCTCCGACACTAATCTTGCGAACCACCTTGCGTGTCGCTGGGTCGATCACGGCAACAGCCTTTTCCTGTGACAGCGAAACAAAGGCCAAACGACCGTCTGGCGTGAAGCCAGTCTGGGCTGGCCCCTTACCCACCTGCACCTGCGCCACTTCCTTCTGGTTGACAGTGTCGATCACCGACACCGTACCGCCTTTGAGATTGGCGACGTACACTTCTTTGCCGTCAGGCCTGACTCGAAGACCGTGGGGGAATTGGCCAACGGGAATAGTCGCGACGAGGCTGCGCAGCGATGTGTCGATCACGCTGACTGTGTTGTCACCGCCGTTGGTGACATAGGCAAAGCGGCCATCTGGCGACACCACTACATGAGCGGGGTGTATGCCAACCGGCACTTGCGCAACGACTGCGCTAGTGCTTGTGTCGATGACCCAGACTGCACCGGACTGTTCCATCGCCTGATGTAAACCTTTGCCCATCCCCTTGTGCGCAGAGTCGCCGGTCGTATGGCCGGGCTCACCATTGTTGGTCACCCATGCAAATTTTCCATCGGGCGATACTTGCACGTTGTGCGGCATTTTGCCCACGCGCACGCTCGCAAGCGTTTTGAGCGATGTGGCATCAATCACGCTGACCGTGTCCGCGCCCTCATTGGCTACATACACCTTGTCTGTGGCCAAGGTGGCGCCAGACCAAACTAGAAGGGCCATCAGCGGGGCTTTCGAGAGCCAGTTGTTTATTTTTTTCATGGTGGGTCATCCTGTGTAATTGATAAATTGAAATCTGCAGTACTTGGTTGTCATGTTTTGCCGCTGCGCAAACGTAGCGCATTACCGATCACTGATACGGAACTCAAGCTCATGGCCAGCGCGGCAATCAACGGCGACAATAGCCAGCCCGTCAGTGGATACAGCACACCAGCCGCAATCGGAATGCCCAATGCGTTGTACAGAAATGCAAACACCAGATTTTGTTTCATGTTGCGCACTGTCGCCTCGGACAGTGCGCGTGCAACTGCAATCCCGCGCAGATCCCCTTTGATCAGCGTGATCTGCGCACTGTTCATTGCTACGTCGGTTCCGGTTCCCATGGCAATCCCGACATCGGCTTTGGCCAGCGCCGGCGCATCGTTGATGCCGTCACCTGCCATGGCCACCACGCAGCCTTCCTTTTGAAGCCTTTCAACTAGCGATAGCTTGTCGGCTGGTTTGACCTCACCGTGCACCTCATCGATGCCCAAGCGGGCTGCCACGGATTTGGCCGTGGTCAGTCCGTCGCCAGTGGCCATCACGATGCGAAGCCCCGAGGCCTTAAGTGTGGACAGAGCTTCGGGCGTGCTGTCCTTGACTGGATCGGACACCGCCAAAAGACCTATCAGCTGTCCATCAGCGGCCAGGTACATCACGCTTGCACCTTCGGAACGCAAGACCTCGGCCTGTGGTAGCAGAGCAGTTACTGAGACACCGAGCTTCTCCATCAGCGTGGTGTTTCCCAGTGCCAATTGATGTCCTGCCACCTGCCCACGCACGCCGATGCCCGAGCTGGACTCGAAGTTATCAGGTTTATCCAACGACATACCACGCTCGCGTGCGGCACGAACTATGGTTTCGGCCAGGGGATGCTCGCTACCCTGGTCCAGGCTGGCAGCCAGGCGCAGCAACTCATCGGAGTCAAACCCAGGAGCGGGAATAGCGCGCTCATAGGTCGGTCGGCCTTGAGTAAGCGTCCCTGTTTTGTCAATGATGAGGGTATCTATTTTGCGCATGTTCTCGATGGATGCTGCGTCCCTAAACAACACGCCTTGTGTGGCTCCACGACCGGTTGCCACCATGATGGACATGGGCGTGGCCAGGCCCAGCGCACAGGGGCAGGCAATGATCAGCACAGCCACGGCGTTGATCAGGCCAAACACCCAACTCGGCTCAGGTCCGTACAGTCCCCAGGCGAAGAAGGTCAAGAAGGCAATCCCAATCACAGCGAGGACGAAATAGCCCGCCACCACATCGGCCATGCGTTGCATGGGTGCCCGAGATCGTTGTGCCTGGGCAACCATTTGAACGATCTGAGACAGCATGGTGGAGCCGCCCACGCGCTCACTTCGAATCACCAGGGCGCCGCTGGTGTTGAGCGTGGCGCCGATCACCTTGTCACCCATGCGTTTGGCGACTGGCATGGGCTCACCAGTGAGCATGGACTCATCGATTGAACTGTCGCCCTCTGTCACTTCACCATCCACCGGAACTTTTTCGCCGGGGCGTACACGTAGCAGGTCGCCTACGTGCACATGCGCCAGTGGTACATCCTCTTCGCGGCCATCAGCGCGGATACGGCGAGCAGTTTTGGGTGTCAGACCCAACAACGATTTGATGGCTGCCGAGGTCTGCGACCGAGCCTTGAGTTCAAGCACTTGGCCCAGAAGGGTGAGCGAGATGATCACAGCGGCGGCCTCAAAGTACACAGCCACACGGCCCATTGAGATGAAGGTATCCGGGAAAACCTGTGGCGCGACCGTCGCGACCACGCTGTAGATGAACGCAGCACCCGTTCCAAGACCAATTAACGTCCACATGTTCGGACTTCGGTTGACCACGGATATCCAGCCGCGCGAGAAAAATGGCCAGCCAGCCCACAGAACAATTGGTATAGACAGCACCAATTCGATCCAAGTCTGAGTCTTGGCTTCAAACCACTGCAGCTGATGTCCAAACATCGCCAAGACCGCGACTGCGACGGTCAGCGGTAGTGTCCACCAGAAGCGGTGCTGGAAATTACGCAATTCGGGGTTTTCATCGTTGTGGAGATCAGGGATCAAGAGATCAAGCGTCATGCCACATTTAGGACAGTTGCCAGGGTGGTTCTGCCGAATCTCCGGGTGCATAGGACATGTGTATAAGGTGTGGGCGTTATTGACAATTGCCATCATAGACACCTGCTCCAGAATTTAATGCCAATCATTCACATCATGACTGCGCATGAAATGCATAATTGGACATGCTAGCGTGATCGATATTCATGACTCTGGCCTGCCCGCGGATGATTGGAATATTCAATGCAGGATGAGACCTTATTTGCTCTGATAATTGTTCATTCGGTCCATCATCATCTGCATCATGTTGGCCATCATTTCCATACGTTTTTGCATCATTTGATTTTGCATGGGCATGTTGCCCATCATAGGCATTCCGTCTTTCATTGGCATGTCCATGATTCCGGCTTCGCGCATGATGGACATTCCCGATTCCATTGCCTTCATGTTCTCTTTCATGATTGCGTTGCGTTCTTCAGGTGTTTTTGCGCGAGTCATTTTTTGATGAATCTCTTGCATCGCCATCATATGAGAATCCATTTTTTTCATCATGTCGTGTGACATTTGATTGGATGGGTTGTTTCCTCTAGCAGTCGCTGGTTGCTCTATTGAGCTTGGTCGATCCTTGTTCTGATCTTGAGCCTGTGCCATCACAGCCGGTGGAGACACTGCAATGACACTGGCAATGAAGAGTGAATTAAAGCCTTTCATGATGATTTCCTTGAATGTGAGTAAGGATCGTTGTGTCTGAGTCGCCACTGAAATCATTAAAAATAATGCGCGGATTTTACGTGTGGAGTAAAGAGGCTGGGTCAGTAAGACGAAAAGATGCTCGAATGACCGTTTTTTTGCATCAGCAGGACGTTATAAGGATCACGCCTATCGCCATAGACTTTCCCATCCATTCCGGGCGATCCAATCGGCATGCCAGGCACTGCAAGCCCAAGGGCAACAGGCTTTTTTTAAGAAACGAATGACATCTTTAGCTGGTACATGGCCTTCAATAAAGTACCCTGCCACCACTGCGGTGTAACAGTATCCGTATTTAGGCTTTACACCAAGCTTAGTATGGACGGTTTGGTTACCATTATTATTCACCTGAATATCAAATCCATTACTTTTCATGTGCTCAATTCAGTCTGACAACATCCACAGTTAGGATATTTCCAGACTTTCATAGTCGAATTACTCAGAATGTCGCCAGCGAAAACAGTTGAAAGCCCCAAAATCATGATCCCTAGGATAAAGAATCGAAGTCTTGTTTGTGTTGATGTAACAGAGCCAGTCACGATGAGGCCCTTTGGCTAGTGAACTAGTGCATACACTACTATTGTAGGAAAGCAGAGGTGACGAGACTTCGACTACGCGATGACAAATTTGTCATCAATACTGTTGAGAATCACTTAAAACTGACCCAGAGGAGGTGCGGCGGAAAAGTTGGACTACTTGGAGGTAGTTCATGTATTCATACGAAGATCGAATTCGAGCAGTTAAGCTTTATATCAAGCTCGATAAACGCATTGCAGCGACCCTTACTCAGTTGGGATATCCCACAAAGAACGC
>JAURZO010000077.1 GCA_030653405.1 Zwartia sp.
GATGGACTCAGTTGGCCCCCTACAGAAGCACCTCTCTCTGATTCGCAAACTCTGCAGTAGTTCTGAACTTGACAAGACCGTCAATAATATTTTGAGTTTAAGTGAGCATCAAGATCCTTGGTTGCAGCGTGCTGCTAAAACCTTGGCTCAAGGCTCTCCAGGCTCAGCCCGTCTAACTTATGCATTACTGCAGCACAACAAACTGCTGTCTCTGGCAGAGGTCTACCGCGTTGAATGGGTTGCAGGATTAATGGCTGCTGCCCATGGAGATTTCGCTGAAGGGATCCGTGCCTTATTGATCGATAAAGATAAGCAACCTAAATGGAGTCCATCGACCCTGTCTGAGGCAGATGAAAAATGGGTTCAAAAGTTTTTTACCTTACCGTTCCCCGCTGATCAGCACCCTTTGTACCGTCTTGGAGAATCACAATGAGCAAGATTGCATTTATCGGTCTCGGCAACATGGGTGCGCCCATGGCTATGAATTTGGTTAAAGCAGGTCACACACTAAAAGTCTTTGATCTGATGCCTGCTCCCGTTCAAGCCCTTGTCGAGCAAGGAGCTCAGCGTGCCAAGTCCGCTGCGGATGCTGTAGTGGATGCGGAAATCATCATCACCATGCTGCCGGCTAGTAAACATGTCGAGGCTTTATATTTAGGGCAAGGTCATTTGTTACAACACTGCCCAAAATCCGCATTGGTGATCGATTGCAGCACAATCGCAGCTGAAAGTGCACGGCGAGTGGCCAGCGCGGCGGAGGCGTTAGGCATTAGCATGATTGATGCACCTGTTTCAGGCGGAACGGGCGGCGCAATTGCCGGCACTTTAACTTTTATCGTCGGCGGTCAAGTCAAAGATCTTGAGCGCGCACGCCCAGTTCTCGAAAAAATGGGTAAAAATATTTTTCATGCTGGCGCTGCCGGTGCCGGACAGGTCGCCAAGATCGCCAACAACATGTTGCTGGGTATCGCCATGGCAGGGACGGCTGAGGCATTGGCCTTGGGTGTCGCCAATGGCCTCGATCCCAAAGTGTTGTCTGAAATCATTTCCAAAAGCTCAGGCTGTAATTGGGCTGTTGAAAAATACAACCCTTGGCCTGGGGTGATGGAAAACGTGCCAGCTGCCAAAGGTTACGCCGGTGGCTTCGGCGTCGATCTGATGCTCAAAGATCTTGGTCTAGCTTCCGAGGCTGCCATCAGCACAGGTTCGGTGATCGCGTTGGGCGAACTCGCCCGCAACCTGTTTGCACTGCACAGCACTCAGGGTAATGGTCAACTAGACTTTTCCAGCATCGTCTCAATGATTAAGCGCAACTAAAAAATCTCTTACTTGGTCTCAGGGCGTGTGGAGTAGGGGAGCGGGACTGTGTTTATTGCAGGACCGCTGCCATTCACAACCCTCAGTTGCTGATGATCGTAGGCATCAAAAGTTGTTTCAAAAAGCATCCAATGTTCGACCGAGTCACCAGCGAGGAGCGTGGAGACATTAATCAAACGCCCACAAGGCTGCTCGGCCTGGGAGCCGTCAAAAATGTCCTCACCTGGTTTTGGGGTCGTATCAGAGGGGTTTTGGATTGTACTTTGCACCATACCTAATGCCATCCGTTTTTTGACTGTTCCGCGATAATGGCTTCGCGCAACGATTTCCTGTCCTGGATAGCAGCCTTTGGTAAAGCTCACTCCACCAATCAAATCAAGATTGAGCGTCTGGGGAATAAAAAGATCTTGAGTGCGTGCTTCTATCCAGGGCAGGCCAGTCTGGATATCCATGCTTTCCCAAATAGAGGCATCACCATATGCCCAAATTGCGCCGACTGCCTCACACGCGGCTTGCGCTAACGAACCGGCGATCCACCACCAACGGCACAGCTGTGGATCCGCGCTAGGCGCTGCAATCCAAGTGCCAGTCTCAGCATGAATCGTCTGCCAAGGCGAGTCCGGTAATGCATGCTTCAATGCTGAAGCTAAGGCTGCCGCCTCCGTTGTGGGAGCGGACACGCCAACGACACCGATCTCGGTGGCAGTAATCGCCACTTTGGATCGCATGACAAACATACTAAGCCGCTTTAAAACAGGAGCGAGAATATCTGACCGTATCAGCCCACGAACAACAGGCACTCCATCGATGCTTGGCATCTCACCCAGCACCATCGTTGCAAGTAACCGACCTTGGGCGGTGCAATAACCGGCCAGGCGAGACTGCTCTGACCCCGGGGCCACGATATCATTGGTGAGCTGTCCCTGCAAAAAGGTCAAGGTGTCCAGTCCCCGCGCTTCGAAAACGGAAATGTTTTCTAAGGGGTATACCGACACCTTACTGGGTGTAACCGAGGTATTTTGACGAATGGAAGAAGATAACGATGGATGCATGATGTCTCGAAACGCAGTGACTTCTTAAAAACAAGGTAGGCGTGGAGGGATCGATTCCGGCAACGAAGTTTGTAAACGCGGTTTGGAAACCACCACTCCCATATTAAACTGTCATTCTTATGAGCATCATCAATAAACTATTCTTGTTTGTGGTCTTACCGATCCTTGTGGCGATTGCCGGTGCCATCGGTGCTGCTTACTATTGGGTGAGTCATCCTCTTGACTTACCCTCGCCTAAAGTCGACATTCTCGTTCCCAAAGGTGCGACGCCTGCCAGTATCGCCTCACTGCTTAATCAGGCCGGCATTCAAATCAGCGCCCCAGCCTTTGTACTGATGGCTCGTCTGTCCGAGTTGGACACAAAGCTCAAAGCGGGCGGCTACCAGATTGTTCAAGGTGACAGCCCTCTAAAGGTGCTGCGTCGTATGGCGATGGGCGATGTCACCTCACGACAGTTGACGATCGTCGAGGGCTGGAATTTGCGTCAGATAAGGGCAGCGTTGGCTCAACATGACGATATTAAACAAAGTATTACAGATGTGTCTGATGCCGACCTGCTGACTCAGGTCGGCTTAAAGGCACCCCATGCCGAGGGACTCTTTTTTCCTGATACCTATATTTTTCCGATCGGCACGACGGATTTGGAGATTTTGCAGCGTGCCGCTCGAGCTCAAGAGCAAATACTGAATCGCGCTTGGGCATCTCGCCAAGAGGACCTTCCGCTTCGCAACCCTTATCAGGCACTGATTCTTGCGTCTATTGTCGAAAAAGAAACGGGTCGCGCGTCTGATCGAGCCCGTATTGCTGGAGTCTTTATCAATCGACTCCGACAGAATATGCCTCTGCAGACTGATCCGACCGTGATTTATGGCATGGGCGAGGCCTATCAGGGAAAAATCCGTAAAAAAGATTTACAAACTGATCACCCTTGGAATACTTACACGCGCGGGGGGTTACCTGTCAGTCCGATTTCGAGTGTCGGACAGGCCTCTCTAGACGCCGCACTGAATCCAGAAAAGCATGATTTTTTATATTTTGTATCGAGGGGGGATGGCACGAGTGCTTTTGCTCGGACCCTCGCCGAACACAATAAAAACGTGTCCCAGTACATCTTAGGTCGCAAACCATGACAACCCCTTCCCGAGGTCTTTTCCTAACCTTTGAAGGTGTTGACGGTGCAGGCAAGAGTACCCATATTGAGTGGACGGTTGAGACCTTGCGCTCCAGGGGGCTGTCTGTTGTCTCAACACGTGAGCCCGGTGGCACGGCCATTGGCGAAAAGCTGCGTACTTTACTTTTGCACGAGCCGATGGGGCTTGAGTGCGAGACGTTGCTGATGTTTGCGGCGCGAGCACAACATTTGCGTGAGGTGATCCAGCCTGCACTTGAAGCTGGCTCTTGGGTGGTGTGTGACCGCTTCACTGATACCACCTTTGCTTACCAGGGCGGAGGACGACAGCTGGGCACCGCACGCATCGCCGCACTCGAGCAATGGGTCCACTCCGACCTCCAACCCGACTGCACTTGGTTATTTGATGTACCACTTGAGGTCGCGCGCGAGCGCCTTGATCGTACCCGTGAAAAAGACCGCTTCGAACAAGAGAGCGATGCGTTTTTTTTAAGAACACGTGCTGTTTATCTTGAGCGTGCTCAACAGTATGCTGATCGTTTCACGGTTATTGATGCGACTGCTTCCATCCAAGACGTTCGCATCAAGCTTTCCCAGGCACTCAACATGCTTTTTGCTAAAAGTCAGGCTGTCTGATGCAACCTCTTTTTCTACCCTGGCATGTTGACGTCGCGAAAGCTTGGCTCGGGACACGTGAGCGATTTGCACATGCTTGGCTGATACACGGCCTGACCGGTATTGGTAAAAGAGAGTTTGCGTTCGCTGCCGCGGCGTCACTGTTATGTGAGTCTCCGGCCGAGGGCTTGGCGTGTGGAAAATGCCTGGCGTGTGGCTGGGTTGCTAAAGGCAATCATCCTGATTTCAAGCGGATTCGCCCTGAAACTTTGGCCCTTGAAGAAGGGCAGGATGCTGCCGAGGAAGACGACGCAAATACGGAGGAGCCTGCCGCGCGAGAAGCAGGTAGCTCATCAAAGCGGGCGCCTTCCAAAGACATCCGGGTTGAACAGGTTCGGGCACTAGAGCCTTGGTTCAATAATGCTACACACCGTGGCGGTTGGCGCGTGGCACTGATTTATCCTGCCGAGGCGCTCACCACAATTTCAGGCAACACACTACTTAAAGTTCTTGAAGAGCCGCCACCTTCGACAGTCTTTTTACTCGTCGCTGATGCACCTGATCGTTTGTTGCCGACCTTGCTGTCGCGCTGCCGACGACTACCTCTCTCTACGCCCAAGCCCGATATTGCAAGAGAGTGGCTGGTCAACGCAGGGGTTAAAAATGCGGAAGATTGGCTGGCAGCCGCGGGTGGGGCGCCATTGCTTGCTAAAAAACAATCCGAATCGCAGAGTACGCCTTGCCCGGGCTGGATCGCTGAGCTACTGACTACGCTTGAACATACTCAGCTTCCCGATCTGGGTGCCTTGGCTGACACGCTGGCCAAATCCAGCACAACAAGTTGGCTGGATGCGCTACAACGACTATCAATTGATCTGAATCTTTGCAGTCACCAACTGCCTTGCCGTTATTACCCAGCACTTCAAAAGAGTCTGATTATGATTGGTGAGCGTGGCGACCCAGTCCATTTTGCGCAACTATCCTCTTGGCTCAACGAGCAAAAACGAGTCGCAGGTCATCCACTGAATGCCAAACTTTTTGCGCAGGCAGTCTTGCAGCGGCTGTTGCAGTCCTGCGTACCAAAATAATCCGGATATTTACCCATGTTTGTCGACTCACACTGTCACGTCAATTTTCCTGAGCTTGCTGCTCAAATGCCTGATATTTTGGCGCGTATGAAGCTCAATGGTGTTGGGCGGGCGTTGTGTGTCAGTGTCAACCTGCCAGACTGGCCGGGGCTTTTGAGTCTGGTCGAACAACATGAGGAGTTATCTGCCTCTGTAGGTGTGCATCCTGATTACGAAGACACCGTCGAGCCGACCATTGAAGACCTTGTCGAGGGAAGTCAACACCCCAAGGTCATTGCGATTGGCGAGACCGGGCTCGATTACTTTCGTCTCTCAGGGGATTTGAGTTGGCAGCGAGAGCGGTTCAGACGGCATATTCAGGCAGCACGGCAGGTTAATTTGCCACTGATCATTCATACACGGTCAGCCTCAGCAGACACGCTCAGTATCATGAAAGAAGAGGGGGCACGCGATGCCAGAGGGGTCATGCATTGCTTTACAGAGTCCTGGGAAGTTGCGCAGTCCTCGATGGATATGGGCTTTTACATCTCTTTCTCAGGGATTGTGACCTTTAAAAAGGCAACCGAGTTGCAAGATGTTGCAAAAAAAATGCCGCTTGATCGTATTTTGATCGAAACTGACTCGCCTTATTTGGCACCAGTCCCGCATCGAGGCAAGCTGAACGATCCTTCAAAAGTGATCCATGTGGCCGAGATGATTGCGACCTTGCGTGGCGTGGATGTCAAAGAAATTGAAGAAGCATCTACAAATAATTTCTTTAATTTATTCAATAAGTTAAAAAGTTAACTTAATGTAAATTATCTCAAGTTAAATATAAGATATTTTACATTTAACTATGTTTTTATATTCTGCTGTCAACGCTTTGATTTTATGAATAATATTATTTAATTAATCCGGATAAATCATGCATGCTGCCCTTCAATTCAAAAGTTTTCAGCGTTCAATCTCCAAACTAGTTTTGTTTTTGGTTGTTGCAGCCACATTTTCCAGTGGGCTTATTCATCGGGCACATGCAGCGGATCCTAAGGATTTCTGGTTTTACATTATTAACGATCATGACTCAGACCTTAAAGAATTACTTCGCAGGGGCATGGATCCCAACAGAAAGAGCCCAAATCAGCAAACACCACTGACAATGGCTGCAAGAGAAAACTCATGGCGTGCATTTGATGTTCTTTTGGCAAGCAGAAATATCGATGTCAACCTAGCAAATGCCTATAACGAAACCCCGTTGATGTACACCGCACTGCTGGGAGATCTGCCGCGTAGCCGACAGTTATTGGCGAAGGGAGCGCGTGTGAATCAGCCTGGGTGGTCACCTCTTCACTATGCTGCAGTCAAAGGAAATGCGGCGATCATTAAACTGCTGCTTTCTAATGGGGCCGCGGTCAATGAACCCTCGCCGGATGGCGATACGCCGCTGATACTAGCGGTGCGTTCCGGTGACGTCGAGGCTGTACAGGCACTCGTCAGTGCTGGCGCAGATCCTTTATTGTCTAATTTCAAAGCGCAAAACGCGATTGAAACAGCGCGTGCTGAAGGCCGACGTTCTCTCGCAACAGCCCTTGAAAAAGTCGTTGCTGCAAAAAAACCTCAGCCTTGAGCACTGAGTCTGGCAAATATCAGGGAGAAGAGAGGCGGGCAAGGAGGTTGGGATTCACAATGCCGTTAAGCTCTGCAAAAGGGACAACGATTGTGGGCATGCCAAGCACATAAGGTCCAAGAGTGTAATGATCAAACGTCACAGCAATCCCGTTTTCTAACAGTGCAGCATTGTCCGAGAACTGAAAGGGCCACATTTTTTCGTATGCGGCCGGATCTGTCCGAGCAAATTCATTTGTCTCTAACCATTTAGCATGCTGCCTCTTAAGGGCCGCTTCAAACGCGCTGAGCTGACCGGGCAACAGCATTGCGTCTAATGTCAAAATTCTGTCTAACTTGGGTAGCCAGTTGACGTACTGCATTGTTGACATGCCGTGCGCACCACCCGAAAAAATATAGCTCTCCAGTGCGATCACGACAATCTCTGGCGTTGCGCGTTTGACACTCGCACCAAGCACAATCTGGTAGCGACTCTCGGCGGTTTGCCAAAAATGCGCGGACAAGTCTGCAAGGTCGCGAAAAACTTTGGACTGGTTGGTATCGACCTGCGCCATGTTGACCAAAGACGTTTCGAGAAACGCGTTAAAACGGTCATAGCCTTTGAATGTGAGACGTTTTAGCGTAATAGACGGGCACGTACTTCCTTTGCAGTCGGGCTTGGTGCGTACAACATTTACGATGCGGTACTGGGGCGCTTTACCAGAGGGAGGCTCAGCGGTTTCTACTTTGGGCGTTGATGGAGACGAGGGCGCTTTCGGTAAAGCAGGTTTCAAGGTCTGCTGAGGGGCAGTCGATCCCTGCACCGCATTGGCAGGCACTGAGGACTCAGAAGTCACCGTTGAGGAGGCGAGCGTAATGTCTTGTGGTCGCTCATCAGCAGAGCAGCCTAAAAGTAATGAAAAGACAAAAATGAATAAAAGTGTCTTGAAGCCTGTTTCTTCGAGAAATAGGGTGATTTTGTATCCGTTTGGTGTCGTCCAGTCATGGGGGTCAATCACGGTTAATCCCTATGGGAATCATGCATGATGGAGTCACGCATTTAAATTGGCTGTTTAAGTGCATCTTCAATTGCCCCGCGTATTGACTCTGGCGTGCTGTTGGGCGCGAAGCGACTGAGAACCTCACCATCGCGTCCGACTAGAAATTTTGTAAAGTTCCATTTGATGCCTTCGGTCCCAAGCAGACCAGGACGGCTCATTTTCAGCCACTGAAATACCGGGTCGGCTTGCGCACCGTTGACGTCAACCTTGGCGAACATCGGAAAGTTCACCCCAAACTGCAGTTCGCAAAAACTCATGATCTCAGGCTCTGGAGCAGGTTCCTGGTGCCCGAACTGGTTGCAAGGAAAACCCATCACGACAAGCCCTTGCTCTGCATAATCAAGGTGAAGCTGCTGAAGCCCCTTGTACTGGTTGGTGAAGCCGCACTTAGAAGCGACATTCACAATGAGGAGTACTTTGCCAGCATAGTCAGAGAGCGATTGCTCTTTGCCCTGTATCGTTTTGAGTGTAAGCGCGGGGAGTGACACGGTATGACCTCTAACGAAGTGAAGAAAAAGCCTCGATGGCGCGCACGCGACTACTGCGCAGATCGACGATTTGATTAGGATAATGTAGCGCCAGACGGGAAATGGGTGTTGGATCGTGAATATCCTTGTTCGACAAGGAGGCGAGCTCAGGCAGCCAGTGTCGAATAAATGCGCCTTCAGGATCAAATTTCTGAGACTGACTAATTGGATTGAAAACTCGAAAATAAGGTGCAGAGTCTGCCCCCGTCGAGGCACTCCACTGCCAACCGCCATTATTGGCAGCGAGCTCTCCATCGATTAGATGACGCATGAAAAATGCCTCACCCAACCGCCAATCAAGCAACAAGTTCTTGGTCAAATACATCGCAACGACCATTCTTAACCGATTGTGCATCCAACCTGTCTGCACAAGTTGACGCATGGCCGCGTCAACAATCGGTACACCTGTTTTAGCCTCGCACCAAGCTTGAAAATCACTCGGTGAATTGCGCCACTGCACGGCATTTGTTTCTGGCCTCATGGGTTGGTGCATGGAAAGGGTGGGATAGCCGTGCAACAAATGCTGGTAAAACTCACGCCATAACAACTCATTCATCCAGGTGATCATGCCTTGTTGGCCAGTATCCAATTCACCCTGATTGTGAAGCAACGCTTGTTGCCAGCATTGGCCGACAGAAATCAAGCCTGCAGCGAGATAGGGTGACAAGGCACTCGTACCTGAGATCGCAGGGAGGTCTCTGTCTCGTTTGTAGTGAACCATGCGGTTCGCGGCGAAGTCCTCCAATCTGGCAGCTGCAGCTTGCATGTCTGCGGGCCAACCCTTTTGAATAGCGTCCGAAGGGCGCTCCCAGCCAGCTAAAGTCTCAGGCACCTTATCCGCGGCGGGTAAATTACGTTTGGGCTGAGGTGTTGGTACGGGCAACACCCGGTATGGCGCCGACCGAAGCTTTTCACGGCAAGCTTTGGCAAAAGGAGTAAAAACACGGTAGTAACTATCCGACCCTGTCTTGACACTGCCCGGTACGAGTAAGGTGCCACCCTGATGACCAATCAACGAAATATTTTGCTGCGCTAACAAGGCGTAGGCCGCACGATCTCGGCGTCTTTCGTTGACGCCAAATTCTCGATTGCAATGCACCTCGGTGACGCTATGAGCTAGACAAAAGTCCAATAATGCTTGAGGCAAGTCTTTCCAATGCGGCACTTGAAGAATTTTCAAGGGCACATTTAAACGATCAAGGGCTTTTGATAGTTCTTTGAGTGCACGTAACCAAAAGTCCACCTTATTGGCTGAATCCCCATGTTCCGTCCATTGCGCGGGTGAAATCACAAAAAGCGCAATCGCGTCTCCTTGGGTCATTGCAGCGGTTAGGGCGGGTTGATCCGCTAACCGCAAGTCAGTTCTAAACCAACAAAGCGTTGTCATATAAATCTACCGTAAATGCCAGCGTTTGACCGCTGCGAGTGTGCTGCTGACGTGCTGATCAGGACTCAAGCTGCTGTGAACAAAGTATATTTTTCGATCCGGCGTCACCACATAAGAGATTCTGCCTGCCATATCTGACTTGAAGAAAAGGGCGGCATCGTAGGCGCGAATAATAGATCGATCGGCATCCGACGCGACAGCAAATTTGCCTCCGCAAGGACCAAGAGAAAAACGTTCAAGTGTGGCAATATCATCCCCAGACACGCCAACTACTGTCGCGCCGAACTGAGCAAACTCTTCAGCCGCTTGAGCAAACAGACTTGCCTCGATTGAGCAACCGCTTGTGAAGGCTTTCGGATAAAAATAGACGACGACGGGACCTTTCTCAAGCGTTTGACTCAGAGAAAAAGTATAGGGTTTGCCAGCCAATGCGGCCTTGGCCGTAAAAACAGGCGCCTCTTGACCGACTTTGAGTTGCGCGATGGCAGGTAAAACCCACAGAGATAAAATGATTGCGCACAAGAAGCGAGGCGGCGTGAAAGTCATCGGCGTGTCCTTGGGGCTTTACGCTTAAAAAAGCGTACATTAGAGTAAGAATGTCTAAAGTCACAATATAAATCTTGGTCGGGGCTTGAAATGGCTAAACCTTACAGAAATCCTTCATTTTTATGCCTTTGCCTGGCGCTGCTTGTAGCCGGCTCATTACCCACCACAGATGCGTATGCCCAGCGGTCTGTCCCGCTGCCACCGCCGCCGCCGATTATCTGGCCTGACGAGCGCCCCGCAGATCCGGCGCGCTGGACCGAAGAAGACATCACTCCAGAGCAAAAATACGAAACCGCCAGAAAAGAATCCTTGGCTGCGCACCAGATTGCTCAGACCTATTGCAAAACGCTGCCGACTTCTGACCAAGCAATCTGCAGCGCGCAAGCACGTTTAGAGTTTGAAAAGGAACTCGCAGAGATCAAAATCCGCTTTGGAATGACGCGTTAGTTGAGTCGGCCTTGAGCGCCGCCAATACTAAACCGTCCAGCACCCAGCAGAGCAATCGCCAACGCCCCAAACAGATACAGACCTTGCAGTTCTAAAAACCAACCGCCGTGCTTGGTAAGGTGGAACAGCTGATGGCTATGCGCTAAATACACTGCAACCACCATATTCAAGACCACAATGACTGCGCTTGCGCGCGTCAGCAGGCCTACGATGATCATCATGGGTGCGACAATCTCACCAAGGTAGACGCCATAGGCAATCCAGCTTGGCCACCCATTGGCGAGCACCATCGCAGATATCCCGGTAATGCCATCCGCCAGTTTGTGCAGACCGTGCATCAACATCAAGATACCAACGGCGAGTCGAAGCACAAGTTTGCCAGCGTCATCGAAGCGATTCATTTGGATTCCTTTATTCAAAAAGACACTCAAACGCATCTTAACTGGCTATTGGGTATCATTACTACCGTAGATCAACTAGGAGCATTTAAGTGGAAGGTCAAGCCGGCGCATTGGAAATGAACGAAGAGTCCAGAATGATTGTGGACTTAGTCACAAAGTTTGTTGAGCAGGAACTCATGCCTCTTGAGCCTGCTGTTTTAGACCGTGAAATCAAAGGTGAGCATCTCGCACTCACCAAAGCAGAGGAAACGGTTCTCAGAGACAAATGTCAAGAGATCGGCCTCTGGGCGCTAGATGCTCCAGAGGAAATGGGTGGCGTCAATTTACCTGCCACGACGTTGATGATGATCAATGAAGAGCTTGGCCGCACGATCACGCCCTTTACTTTTCCGCCTGATTCACCGAATCTCCATATGTTGATGGCCACCGTCAACGATGAGCAAAGAAAGAAATACCTTGAGCCCTATGCGCGTGGCGAGGCTAAGTCCGCCATCGCAATTTCTGAGCCTAATGCAGGCGCAGACCCCTCGGGAATGTTGACGCGAGCCGTCAAAGACGGCAACAGCTGGGTGATCAATGGCCGCAAAATTTGGGTGAGCCGTGTACCAGCTGCCGATTTTATTGTTGTCATGGCTCGCGTAGGTGCAGGCAAGCGGCACGAGGGCATCACTGCTTTCATCGTCGATAAAGGCACGCCAGGTTTCGAAATCCTGCGTGAAATACCAATGCTTGCTGGGCATCGCACTTACGAGTTAGCCTTCGAAGACTGCCGGATCCCAGAAGGCAATATTTTAGGTGAGGTCGGAGCAGGATTTGCACCGATGCAATTGCGCTTGGTGATTCGGCGTCTGCAAATGGGGGCTTGGTGCATCGGCATGGCTCGTCGTGCATTGGACATGATGTGCACTCATGCGAAGCAGCGTGTGACTTTTGGTCAACCACTTTCGGAACGCCAATCTATTCAATGGTGGATCGCAGATGCCGCAATGAAAATCCACGCCTGTCGATTGATGGTAATGGATGCCGCTCGCAAACAAGACTTGGGGCAAGACGTCAAATTTGAGGCTTCGATGATTAAAGTCTATGCCACTGAGATGGCAGGAGAAATAATCGACCATGCCATGCAGGCCTTTGGCGCCATGGGTGTAACCAAAGAAATGCCACTGCAGCTTCTCGCACAACGTGTCCGTGTGATGCGCGTCTACGAGGGACCCTCCGAGGTGCATCGTATGTCAATCGCTAAAAAGATTTTGCGAGAGGCGCGTTAACAGTTCAGTGCAACAGTGGAGAGTCGAATGAGTGAAGCAATGAATCACGAAGCAGTCAAGTATGAACAAGAGGGCGGGGTGGTGACACTCACCCTGAATGAGCCCGATACACGGAATGCATTATCCCCCGCGATTATCGATGCCTTAGTCAGCTATGTCGCGCGTATCAATGCGGACTTGTCGGTAGGCTGCGTCATCATTACCGGAGCCGGTGAGGGATTTTCCTCCGGTGGCAATGTAAAACGCATGCAGGACAGAACTTCAGCGCCGGTTCAGAAAGCCCCCGTTGATATTCGCGCCTATTACACCAACGGGATTCAGCGGATACCCTTAGCGCTCAGCACCTTGGACGCACCTACGATTGCGGCAGTCAATGGCGCGGCCATCGGTGCCGGCTGCGATTTGGCTTCGATGTGCGACATCCGGATTGCTGGCCGCAGTGCTAAATTTGGTGAAAGCTTCGCTCGCATGGGTTTAGTCTCAGGCGATGGTGGCGCTTGGTTTCTGCCAAAAGTCGTAGGACTGTCAAAAGCCTATGAAATGACGTTTACGGGTGACTTTGTCGATGCCCAGGAAGCTGCCCGCATTGGCCTGGTATCCAAAGTGGTGGATGATGCTGTTTTGCTGGACGAAGCGCGCGCGATGGCCAGTCGCATTGCCTCGCATCCAGTGCATTCAATTCGTATGAGTAAACGTCTGATTCGCGATTCACACCATGTGAGTTTGCCTGTTGCCCTTGATATGGCTGCCGCTTCCCAGGCCTTGGTTCAAACCACACACGATCACAAAGAAGCTGTTCAAGCTTTTGCAGAGAAACGAAAACCAAAATTTGAAGGACGATAAGAGGAGGGGGCACGTGCCCGATGCAGAACTCTGTATGATTGAAGATCTATCTCATCGCGAGGTGCCCTGATGAAACTGACATTTCTAGGTGCTGCGAGCACTGTCACAGGCTCAAAGGCCTTGCTCAGCACAGACAAGCATAGCGTCCTGATCGATTGCGGTCTTTTTCAGGGTTTTAAAAACCTTCGTGCGTTGAACTGGACCGCCTTCCCCTTCGACGCAAAGCAACTTGACGCGGTGATCTTGACGCATGCGCACCTTGATCACTCGGGTGCACTTCCTCTTTTAGTCCAACAAGGATTTAGAAGTCCGATCTATGCCACGCCTTCGACGATCGAGCTCTGTCAGTTGTTATTACTGGATAGCGCCAAACTACAACAAGAAGAGGCTGATTTTGCGAACAAGCATCA
Source organism: Zwartia sp. (assembly GCA_030653405.1). Taxonomy (GTDB): domain Bacteria; phylum Pseudomonadota; class Gammaproteobacteria; order Burkholderiales; family Burkholderiaceae_B; genus Zwartia. The sequence continues at coordinate 13,673 of JAURZO010000077.1, forward strand.
CACAACGAAACATAAAGTCGCGCTTCCTCTCTATACCGTAGCGGATGTGAGAAAAACATTTCGCCAGTTCAAAGCGCTCGAGTTCAATCGCTCTCTGGACATAACCGATGAAATTTCTCTTCGTTTTAAACCAGCCGGACATATTTTGGGTGCGAGTTCCGCTGAAGTGACGTCCGCAGGTAAAACAATCCTCTTTTCTGGCGATCTTGGACGCCCTAACGATCCCATCATGCACCCACCAGTCTCGATCGATCATGCGGACTATGTCGTGATGGAGTCGACCTATGGCAATCGGACTCATGGCTCTGTGGAGGCACAGGCGCAATTGGGTGACGTGATCAAACGCACAGCAGAGCGGGGCGGTGTGGTGGTCATTCCGGCCTTTGCCGTGGGGCGGGCTCAGGAAATACTACTTGCCATTTACAGACTGAAACGTTCCAAGGCAATCCCTAATTTACCCATATTTTTGAATAGTCCGATGGCGATCGGCATGACCGAAATTTACCAAAAGCATTGCAAAGAGCATCGGCTCGATGCTCAGGAATGCGCGGGCCTCGGACATGTGGCTAAGATGGTTAGGACACAAGACGAGTCGCGAGCCCTCAATGCCATCCGCTATCCCTCAGTGATTGTTTCTGCCAGTGGCATGGCAACAGGTGGCCGTGTGTTGCACCACTTAAAAACCTTTGCGCCAGACCATCGCAATACGATTGTGTTCGCAGGATTCCAGGCAGGTGGTACGCGTGGTGCCCGGATTGTTGCTGGTGAACGCACGGTTCGTATTTATGGCAAGGATGTACCTGTTAATGCCGAGGTTGTCTCGCTAGACGGTATGTCTGCCCACGCCGACTCGGCTGAACTGATGGATTGGCTAAAAACGGCCAAGAAACCACCTAAAACCGTATTTTTAAATCATGGTGAGCCTGACGCTGCCGATGCGCTTCGTTTGAATATTAAACACACGCTTGGCTGGAATGCGGTAGTGCCATTATTAGGTCAACAGTTCGACTTGGAGTAAAGCGCATGGACTCCTTTTGTCCATGCGTAATTGTCGCATAATGTATATTAT
>JAURZO010000088.1 GCA_030653405.1 Zwartia sp.
ACGTGTTGCTTGGTGCCACGATGTTGACCGTCATTCTGATCAGAATGATGAAGGGACATTTCAGTGCGGATAACCACTTTGGATTTGAGGGTGCGGCTTGGTATTGGCACTTTGTTGACGTGGTCTGGCTTGGACTTTACTTGTTCGTTTATTGGTTCTAAGCAGCAAAAAACCTTTGCAATGATATAAAAAGGGCCAGCGCGAAGCTGGCCTTTTTTTCAGATGTCTGCCGTTTTTTCGGGGCTTTATCGCTTGAAACCAGTGGTTTCAATCCATCCCATCCAATGCGAGAAAAGCAGAAACAAAAATAGTGCCACCGAGAGACCGATTCGCACTGTTAGCGCATTCACGGTCTTGTTCGAGGTGCCCTTGTCGCGCATTAGGTAAAAAAGGGCAGAGCCCAGGCTGCCTAGAATGCCGACAAACGCAATAATGACCAAAGTACGCATCAAAGCCTCCGCTAAAAAAAGGATTATCGCAGACATGACAACAGCGGCCCCAAATAGGCTCACCTCAATTGCGTTGATTCTTCTCGCGACCGTTGCCGTTGTCTGCTTGATGCTTGGACGTTGGCAACTTGACCGAGCTGAACAACGCAGGGAAACCGCAGCAATACTTGAGGCGGGTCGACGAGCGCCGGCCTTGATTTTGACGCCTTCAGTGGAGGCCGCCGCGTTGCAGGCTTGGCGACCTGCCACGGCCCAAGGTCAATGGCGTCCAGAGTGGAGTGTCTTGCTCGACAACCGTAACCTCGACGGCAAACCCGGCTTGTGGCTGGCTACACCACTCATGCTTGACGAAAAGAATGCTGTTCTTGTCCTGCGGGGATGGGTTGAACGGCCAATAGGGAATCGAACAGGACAGAAAATACCCACTTCCACAGGCATCGAACGCATAGGGGGAGAACTCGCCCTGCGCGTGCCGCGTTTATTTGAACTTTGGTCAAGTCAGGCGCAAGCGACGGGATCATTGCCTGAAGGCTGGAAGGGTGTTGAGCCGAAAGAACGCGGAATAATTGACACTGGATTATTGCCCCGACTGCAGAATCTAGATCTGAGTGAGTTTTCGCACAGAACGGGCTTGCGATTGATACCAGCGGTGCTGATGCAAAACACTCCAGACGCAACGGATGGACTGTTACGAGTTTGGCCTGAACCCTCTCTCGATGCGGATAAAAATATCGGTTATGCCGTGCAGTGGTTCGGTTTTGCAGGCATCGTCATCATCGCTTTTGTAGTGGTTGTCTGGCGCCGATTACGTCGACGCAAATGACCGCAGTACTGTACTGATATTCTCAAACACGAGGGGAATCGCTGTAAAGTACTACATAGAAACCCGTAGATGAGTTAACGCGATGGAAATGCTGTGACCAAACCCTCTGTACAAACCATGCCAGGGACAAAAACGCCTTTGGCTCAAAACAAACTGAAGTCCAAAACGCCACTCATCATCATTATGTTGATGAGCTTGGCTCCCGTGATTGCAGCACTACTGGTGTATTTCAACCCAGAGTGGCGGCCGACGGGTGGGGCAAACTATGGAGCATTAATCGAACCGCAGCGCCCAATTCCAGAGGCGAAAGACTTGCCCTTGACGACACTTGATGGTCAGGCTTTTGACCTCAATTCCTTGAAGGGAAAGTGGATTATTGCGGCGGCCGATGTAGCAGAGTGTCCTGAATCCTGCGCGCGTAAGCTTTTTATATTGCGCAATTCTCATGCGAGTCAGGGTAAGCATGTTGAGCGCTTAGCGCGTGTATGGTTTATCACTGATGACGGACCTGTCCCTGAGAAAGTCCTTGAGGCCTATAAGGGGGCGGTCATGGTGCGAGTCAATCCGCTGATCTTGGAAAAATTTTTACTCGGCAAGACCCCGGCTGGCGCGACGACAGAGCAGGCGCGTACAGATCTTGCGCCCCCAATGTGGATTATTGATCCTCTGGGCAATTTGATTTTGCAATATCCGCCAGTCGCAGATCCAGAGCTTTTCCGTAAGGAACTGCGCAAACTTCTCCAGAATTCAAGGATTGGTTAAATGAATTCCGCTACGACGCCCGCGATGCCACCAGCGCCAGCGGACGCAAACCAAATTGAAAAAGCTCGCAAGCGTTACCGTCGGATTGTGTTTTTGACTTGGTTTCTGACGTTGGATCTGATCATGTTTGGCGCCTTCGTGCGGTTGACGGATTCAGGTTTGGGATGTCCTGATTGGCCAGGCTGTTATGGGAGTGTGACACCAATTGGTGCATTGGACTCAATCAGGCAGGCGGTTCAGGTGATGCCGGACGGTCCAGTGACGCTTCCCAAGGCGTGGATTGAAATGATTCACCGCTATGTGGGCGCTCTGTTGGGGTTCTTGATCATCATGATTTCCTGGATGGCGTGGCGCTATCGCAATAGCTTTAGTTATCGCCCGACGCTGCCATTTGTGACCCTTGCCGCAGTCTGTTTGCAGGGAGCCTTTGGTGCCTGGACTGTCACTATGAAGCTGATGCCGCTGATAGTGACTGCACACTTACTGGGTGGTATGTCATTGCTCGCATTGATGACATGGCTGGCCGCGCGCGAGCGTGCGTATCCAGCGGTACGTACAAGTTCGACAAGTTTTACGCCCTGGGTGGCGGTCGGTTTGGCCTTGTTATTTATGCAAATCGCCCTAGGTGGTTGGGTCAGCACAAACTACGCCGCGCTGGCCTGTATGGACTTTCCAACATGCAATGGCAGTTGGTTGCCGCCTATGGACTTGGCCAGTGGTTTTTCCTTAGTACGGGGGCTGGGTGAAATGCCTGGGGGAGAGATGATTTCCCAAACCGCCTTAACGGGTATTCACTGGGTGCACCGTAACTTTGCATTTGTTGTGTTTGCTTATATGGGTGTGTTGAGTTGGCGTTTGATGTCTGATCCTGGATTAAAAGGGCCCGCACAGTTAGTGATGCTTTTACTGGTCGCGCAGCTTTTTACCGGACTGACGACTATTTTCTTTCAATGGCCATTGCTGATCGCCGTATTGCATAACGGTGGTGCAGCCGGTTTGGTCCTTGCAACGGTCACCTTGCTGTTCAGGCTCGGACATCAGCCTGGACGCGCAAGTGTGCAGCCTAGCTGAGGATCGACAGGCGAGGGGTATCCCTGATGCTCTGACATGCTTGCTATTACAATGCAGTAAGTTTTAATTGAATAGTGACTATGTCTAGTTTGACCGCCAGAACGCCCAGCCTGTTGCGCCAGTATCTCGTGTTGACCAAGCCACGGGTGACCCAGCTCGCCGTTTTCTGCGCAGTGATCGGCATGTTTTTGGCCACGCCAACGCTGCCTGATATGCAAAAAGTTGTGGCCGGAACGATTGGCATTTGGTTGCTCGCGGCGGCGGCATTTGCAGTCAATTGTCTGATTGAACAGCGCATCGATGCGCGGATGCTACGCACAGCCAGGCGTGCCACGGCCACAGGTTCGATTTCACCAGCTCAAGTGATGTTGTTTTCTGGGGTGCTGGGCGGTTTGGGTATGCTGGTGCTTTATCGCTGGGTCAACCCATTGACGATGTGGCTGACGTTCGCGACCTTTGTGGGTTATGCGGTGATCTACACCGTCATACTCAAGCCACGGACCCCTCAAAATATCGTGATTGGTGGTCTGTCTGGTGCGATGCCTCCCGCTTTAGGATGGGCGGCTGTCGCAGATGCAGTGCCGGCAGAGGCATGGTTGTTGGTATTGATTATTTTTATCTGGACGCCACCTCATTTCTGGGCGTTGGCCTTGTACCGTACGCGAGACTACGAAAACTCCGGCTTACCAATGTTGCCCGTGACGCATGGCAATCAGTTCACCCGCCTGCATATTTTGCTCTATAGCATTGCCTTAATGGCAACGACCGCCTTGCCTTACGTGATCGGAATGAGTGGCTGGTTGTATCTGCTTTGTGCGATGGTGTTAGGAGCCATGTTCGTCTGGTACGCGTGGAAGCTCTATCGACATTACAGTGACGAGCTTTCCCGCAAATTATTCAGATTTTCTATCCTGTATCTGTCCTTGCTCTTCGCGGCACTGCTGGCCGACCATTGGCTGATTGTGGTGGGGAAGTAATTACAACTAGCTGCTCCTGATCTAGGTAAATAATCGTGACTGAATATCGGCCTCATGTCGCAAGTCCAGCCCGAAAGGGTTTAGGTTGGCTTTTTATGCTGTTAACTTGCCTTTTAGTACTGACGGCGTGCAGTGAAAGCTCGGATATCAAATTTAAAGGCAGTGACATTACTGGCACAAAGCTCGGTCGCGACTGGACGCTTGTGGGGATGGATGGCAAGACATATACCCCGTCAAGTTTTCAAGGCAAGGTCACGCTAGTATTTTTTGGGTTTACGCAATGCCCCGATGTTTGCCCAACGGCACTGGCCGAATTAGCGCAAGTGATGACATTGTTAGGCGATCGCGCCAAGCAGGTGCAGGTCGTGATGATTTCTGTCGATCCAGAACGAGATACACCTGAAGTGTTGCGGGCCTATATCTCTGGATTTGATCCGCGGTTTTTAGGGTTGACTGGCTCGGCTGAGCAGATCAAGGCCGCTGCGGGAGCCTTTAAAGCGTATTACGCGAAAGCACCGGCCGCAAAAGGCAGTTATACGATGGACCATAGCTCATCTTTTTACCTTTTGGATAAAAAGGGAGATGCACGTGTCATGCTGAACAGCACCATTGGCGCTGCAGCAGTCGCGCATGACATTGAGGCTCTATTGCGTTGAAATAGCTACTTTTGTTGCGTAGCGTTGGCTGCTTGCCAGACGAGGAAAGCGGCTTGCGCTTTTTCGGAGAGTTCAGAGAGCGCAATCTGACTGCGGCGCTCGATAATCATCAGCGCATAAGGGGTGGCCAGGCTCGAGGCCTCTTGGCAGAGACGCAGCTCCTCACCGACAGAGGGACTGCGTTGGCGCCAAAAGTTGATGGCGGATTCGATCTCGGGGAGTGTGATGTTGCTTTGCATCCTTCTATTGTCCCAGAATATTGACCTGGCTTTCAAAGAAACACTGCTTTTTGACAGATGTTGGCAACTTCGCATGGATAGCCCGGATGCGAGTAATATAAAAGGGTTATCCCCATCAATGGTCATGTATGGCTACGCCTCCTTCTAGCAATCCTTTTGTGCTGCCTGGTTTAGGTCAGACGGGTGACATGGCCTCTAACCCATTATTTGCCAGCCTTGAGATGATGCGCCAAACGTTCGCCTCGTTGTCTGGAGCGAATGGGTTGGCAAGCGGGCTCTCCTCCTTGCAGCCCACTTTGGACCCTGCTGAGCTCGAAAAAAAAATCAATGAATTGAAGTCAGTTGAAAGCTGGCTCAAACTGAATTTATCGATGCTGAGCAGTACGATTCAGGGCATGGAAGTTCAGTTGGCGACTATTACCACTTTGCGTCAGTTTGTCGCTTCCAATAATTTGGCGGCACAGAATTTTTCGGCAGCTGCGACGGCAATGTCTGAAGACAAAAAGGTCACACCAGATTCCTTCAGGAATGAAGCGAGCGCTACAGCGGGCAAGGACCATATTCCAGGAGGGAAAGCAACTCCGTCAGGAGGCGCAGCACAGGCTGAGGTGACGAGTTCACCTGATGCCGCCCAAGCTTGGTGGAATATGTTGACGCAGCAGTTCGGGCAGCTCGCGGCAGCCACGACAGCGAGCATGAATGCCACGCAAACTGCGGCAACTCCGGCTGATGGCAAGGGCGCCACGAAGCGTCACTCAGGAAGCCAAAAGTCTTCATCTCGCCAATCGGATGCTTCTAAAGTTTCTGGTGGATCTGCAGTGAAGAAAACGGGTACTAGAAGCTCTACTACCCCAAAGAAATAAACGACACATCATTCTCTAAAAAGTCACACCTAAAAAAAATAATGCTTAATATTGTCATTCTCGCAGCCGGTCAAGGCAAGCGTATGCAGTCCAATCTGCCTAAAGTCCTTCACCCCATTGCCGGTCGTCCCATGTTGTCGCATGTACTCGATGGCGCTCAGGCTTTGGGCGCGCAGGGTATCGTCGTTGTGGTTGGACACGGCGCTGTGCAGGTTCAGCAGGCATATGCTGAGCACGATGGCTTGCAGTTCGCCCTTCAGCAACCGCAGCTGGGTACGGGACATGCCGTCCTACAAGCGGCTCCCTTGCTGCAAGAAGACGGCGATCACGATGTGACGATTGTGCTTTATGGCGATGTGCCACTCGTACAGCCAGAAACGCTGCGCGCATTACTGGCCGCGCGTGGCGATGGTCTGGCGGTACTGACCGAGGTGTTGACGGATCCGACTGGGTATGGACGCATTGTGCGCGATGCGAAGGGACAGGTATGTGCGATTGTGGAGCATAAGGATGCGAACGCCTCACAGCGCGAGATTACTGAAGTCAACACCGGGATCATCGCTGCACCGACAAGGCTGCTAAAAACCTGGTTGTCGAGGCTGACAAATAATAATGCTCAGGGCGAATATTATTTGACCGACATTATTGGGATGGCAGTGGCCGATGGTGTGCCGGTAAGTGTTGCGCATCCAGCCGCTCCGTTTGAAACGCTTGGCGTGAACAGTCGGGCACAACAGGCGCAGCTTGAGCGGCTATGGCAGACGGAATTGGCGCGTCGACAACTCGAGGCTGGTGTGACGATTGCGGATCCTGCGCGCTTCGATGTGCGCGGCACGCTGAGATGCGGCCAGGATGTTTTTATTGATGTCGGCTGTGTGTTTGAGGGCGAGGTGACCTTGTCCGATGGCGCGCGTGTGGGCCCACACTGTGTGCTGCGCAACGTGACAATCGGAGCGCGGACGAAAATAGAAGCCTTTAGTCATCTTGAGCAGGCTCAAGTGGGATGCGACGCTCAAATTGGTCCTTATGCACGATTGCGGCCGGGGGCGGTGTTGTCTGATCAGACGCATGTCGGTAATTTCGTTGAAATCAAGAATGCTGTGCTTGGCAAGGAAAGTAAGGCGAATCATCTTGCCTACATTGGCGATGCCGATATCGGTGAGCGCGTCAACATCGGTGCAGGTACCATCACGTGCAACTATGACGGCGCGAATAAACACCGCACCATTATCGAAGATGATGCCTTTATTGGTTCGGACACTCAGCTCGTGGCGCCTGTGCGGGTTGGCCGTGGTGCGACGTTGGGTGCAGGCACGACCCTGACGCAAGATGCGCCTGCCCATCAATTGACGATTACTCGATCAAAGCAGATCACGATCACTGGATGGCAGCGGCCGGTCAAAAAAGTAAAAGCATGAGTGACGTCAAAGCAGAGCGAACGGCGGAGGCGATAGAGGGTTTGCCGCCAGGACGTCGAGGTATGGCGGCATTGGCACTGGCGCTTGGCCTCATGTTGGCGGTGCTCGATGCCACCATGATCAATGTGGGGCTGCCGTCAATCGCAGAGAGCCTGAATGAGTCAGCGGCTTCGGTCGTTTGGGTGGTCAATGCCTACAGTCTGACCGTCGCGATGTCACTGTTGCCGATGGCTGCGATTGGTGAGCGTATTGGCTTTAAGCGCTTGTTTCGTTACGGCTTGATCACTTTTATCCTGGCAGCACTCGCCAGTGCACTGGCCCCTAATTTGCCTGCCCTATTGGTCAGTCGGATTTTTCAGGGGTTAGGTGGTTCGGCGATTATGTGTCTTTTTGGCGCATTGGTACGTCATATTTATCCCCCGAGTTTGATCGGCCGAGGCATTGGTCTTAATGCGCTGACTGTTGCGGTGTCGTCAGTGATGGGGCCTTCGATCGGTTCATTTATCTTGTCGCTCACGACGTGGCACTGGATCTTTTTCTTCAGCGTACCCATGGGTCTGCTGACCTTGCTTGGCGTGCGTTTTTTGCCTGATGTTGCGCCGATTAAATCACGGTTCGACTGGTTAGCCGCAGTGCTAAGTATGTCGACTATTGGTTTATTTATTATCGGTATTGATTATCTGGTTGATGCTCTCTGGCATGGCATTGCGCTGATTGTTGTTGCGGCACTCATTGGTACGACGTTGGTAAGGCGTTCGAACAAGCAAACCGCACCCCTGGTTCCCGTAGATTTGTTTCGAATACCTGCGATGCGTTACGCTCTGGCGGCTTCAGCCAGTACGTTTGCAGGCCAGATGGCCACCTTGGTGTCACTGCCCTTTTACCTGCAGATTACCCTCGAGCGATCACAACTTTCAGTTGGTTTTTTGATGGCGGGCTGGCCGGCGGGTGCTGCCGTGATCGCCTTGATTGCGGGTCGCTTGTCCGATCGTTTTTCTGTCGCGTTATTAAGTGGACTGGGTGCGGGCACGATGGCCCTGGGTTTGGCTGGCGTTGTGCTGATGCCACCCACAGTCTCTGATGGGTGGCTATTTGCCACGATGCTCATTTCCGGCGTTGGCTTTGGCTTTTTTCAGACCCCTAATAATCGAGTGCTGATTGGTTCGGCGCCGCGTCACCGCGCCGGGGCGTTGGGAGGCTTGCAGGCGACAACACGGGTATTTAGCCAGACTTTTGGCGCGGCAATTGTTTCGGTTGTGTTCAGCCTTGGTTTGAGCTTTGGACCATTGCTTGGCCTGATTGTGGCAATCTTTTTCTCTTTAGTCGCGGTGTTGGTCAATATTGTGCGGCACTTTAATGCACCCAATGTCCGACTTGGTACCTAAGGGCATCCTTAAGAACGTTCTTTACTCCCATCAGTTAATACAATAAAATACAAGTGTATGCACATGAACATGTGCATTCGGCGCTGGCGGGACTCAAGTCAGCCCTCAACAAGCTTGGAGACAAAAAATGAGTGAATACGACGTCATCGTAGTTGGCGCAGGTAATGCCGCGCTTGCCTCAGCAGTATCAGCAAAAGAAAATGGGGCGCAGCGCGTTCTTGTTCTAGAAAAGGCCCCTCGGGAAATGCGCGGTGGCAATACGCACTGGAGTGGCGGTGTGTTGCGCTTCGCTTTTGATGACCCGCGAGAGATCGGTCCACTTTTGCCCGGTGTAGAAGATGAGTACGAGGACTTCTATTCGGGCATTCAGCCCTACACCAAGGACGATTTTCACGGCGATCTGATGCGTGTGACCAGCGGACAAACCGATCCAGAGTTGTCCCGACTCTTAGTGAATAACTCCAAGGACACCGTGTTCTGGATGAACACGGTCGGCAAGATCCCGATGGAGCCATCTATCACATTGACGGGCGTCAGAAAGGGCAACCGGATTGTTTGGGCGCGCGGGTTGGTGGTACGTGCCGAGCATGAGGGTGTTGGACTTTCTCGCAGCTGGTTCGCCACTTGCGAACGGATGGGTATTGAAATTCGCTATGGCGCTGCGGTCGTGGGGCTGCTTCAAAATGAAAACGGTTCGGTCGATGGTGTCCGAGTGCGCGAGGAAAATGGCATCTCTGAGCTGCATGCAAAAGCTGTTGTGTTGGGTTGTGGTGGCTTCGAGGCTAACGTACAGATGCGTACGCAGCATATTGGACCTTTGGTTGGCGCGGCGAAAGTGCGCGGAACACCGCATAATCAAGGCGATGGTCTGCGCATGGCGATGGGTCTGGGCGCCATGCCTTGGGGTCAGTGGAGTGGCTGTCACGCGACGCCGATCTCAGCAGACTGGGGTAATTTCGCGCCACGGGAAATGACGGATAGAAGCAATCGGTTGAGTTATCTGTATGGCGTCATGATTAATCGTATGGGTCGCCGCTTTGTTGACGAAGGTGCCGACGGCGCCATGTTTACCTATGCAAAATACGGTCGCGCGATTTTGGCCGAGCCTGGTGCAAAAGCTTATCAGCTGTTTGATTCACAAGTTGTCCATCTGCTTGAGCCTAGATATTCGACGAGCGACCCAATCATGTCAGATACTATTGAGGGCTTGATTGAGCAACTCGATATTGATGATAAAAAGCAAGCGCTTAAGACGGTGTTGGAGTACAACGCAGCCGCCAAGCATGCCTCTGAGGGTTTTGATCCTTCACAAAAGGATGGACTATCAACGAGTGGTTTAGCATTGGAGAAAACCAATTGGGCGACCAAGCTTGAAAAAGGCCCGTTCTATGCGTATAGCGCCACGGGTGGAATTACCTTTACTTTTGGCGGATTGCGTGTCGATGAGCAGACACGTGTCATTGGCACGGACTGGCGACCTATCCCTGGCCTCTACGCTTGTGGTGAAATGATCGGCGGCTTGTTCTATGACAATTATCCTGCAGGAACGGGACTTGTCTCAGGTGCGACCTTTGGTCGGATCGCAGGTCGAATGGCTGCTTCGTTGAGTAGCGCACAAGTTAAAGCAAAAGCGGCCTAAGGTCGCAAGGGGAGTCATGATGGGAAAGTCCGAGCAAGGCCAGACATACATTAATCGACTGGCTGCCTTAATTTGTAATTTTGATACGAGTCTGATTAACGAGCAGGCTATTAGTCTGTCTCGTACAGCCATTATCGACACATTGGGTGTGACGCTTGCTGGTGTTGGGGAGCCATCCGTCGTTAACCTGCTCAAGACACCCGGCATCGCCACAGCACCCGGTCAATCGACAATATTTGGTACCGACAAAAAAACGTCGGCGCTTGATGCTGCGTTTATCAATGGTGTTGGCTCCCATGCGCATGACTACGATGACTTTAGCCAGCCAATGGGTGGACATCAGTCTGCGCCATTGGTGGCACCACTATTTGCTTTGGCTGAAGAGCGCGGCAAGTCAGGGCTCGAACTAATCCATTCCTATGTCGTCGGTATTGAGACCGAAATTCGCATTGCCCGTGCGGTGAATTTTCATCATTATGATCTGGGTTGGCATCCGACCGCGACACTTGGAATCTTTGGTACGGTCGCTGCGTGCGGTCATCTCATTGGATTCAGTGAGGAAAAAATGTCGGTGGCGCTTGGGATTGCTGCATCACTTGCATCCGGGCTGAAGTCTAATTTTGGGACGATGGTTAAGCCATTGCATGTCGGACAATCGGGGCGCAATGGTCTGTTGGCGGTCTTGCTTGCCGAGTCAGGTTACGACTCCAATCCTGAAACTTTCGAGCATAAGCAGGGATTTTTAAATGTGTTCAATGGCCCTGGTAATTACAACGCAGAATTGATGTTTGAGAATTGGGCAAATCCCCTTGAGGTGCTTAGTACTGAAATGGGCTTAAAGCAGTTTCCTTGCTGCGGTAGTACCCATCCAGCCATCACCATGATGCTGCAGTTGCGCAAAGAGCACACGATTGATCTTGATCAGGTTGAGCGGGTCCAAATCCTTGTGCATAAGCGACGTCTGCCCCATACGTACAACCCGAATCCGACTACACCCTTGGAGGCGAAGTTTTCCGTGCAGTATGCCGTGTCCCGCGCGTTAGTGTCGGGTGCGGTGCGTTTGGGTGATTTTGAGGGCGAGGCACATTTTGATAAAAAAGTGCGCGCGATCATGGACAAGACGACGGCAGGCCCACACCCTGACATGGCAGATGATTCGCCAGAGCAGTTCGGTGCCGAGGTCACCATCACGATGAAGGACGGTCAAGTACTCACGCGCAAGATTAGCAACCTTGTCGGTCGTGGTATCACTTACCCGATGACAAATGAAGAGATGTGGGAAAAGTTTAACGACTGCGCGCAAACAGGTGGCTTGCCACGCGCGGACATTCCTCCGTTGTTCGAACGCCTCGAAACACTTGAAAAGGCACCTGATATCCGTGCAGTAGCAAGAATGATGGTCAAGCGTTCATTACCAGGCAATGCCAAACCCGCGACAGGTTATATCGATACTGCTGGCGAGAAAGGCAACCCGAACGTTTTGCAAGAAACGTCCTGGGTGCCTTAAGCAAACAAAAGCACTAAGACTCGCGTGGAAGCAGATGGATGTCGGCGGGTCCGAACGTCACTAGGATTTGGGTACCAGGTCCGAAATCCATCTGGTGAGTGACGTTCATGGGGACACCTTGTACGCTAATGGCGTACTCGATATGTGGACCCATGTACTGAACGTGCTCAATCGTGCCGTGTAAGGCATTGACGTGACCATCCGAGGCGATTTCATCGGGTAACCGAATGTCAAGATGTTCAGAGCGCAGGACGGCAGTGCGTTGTTCGCCTTCCTGGCCAGTGACAGACTCTTCAAGTGTGAGCGCCGAGCCATCAGGCGCATACCAATTTTGACCCTTATACGTGACCGTTAGAAAGTTTGCTGCGCCGATGAATTCGGCAGTGAATCGTTTGTTGGGTTTTCGATAGAGTTTGCGTGGTTCGCCTTCTTCAATAATGTGCCCACCCTCCATGACGATCACGCGATCCGACATGGAGAGGGCTTCAGCCTGATCGTGTGTCACATAAACCGCAGGAATGGCGAGTTCCTTTTGAATACGACTGATCTCCGCACGTGTGCGATCGCGAAGACGCGCATCCAAATTGGAAAGGGGCTCGTCGAACAACAGGACTTTTGGTTTACCTACGATCGCGCGCGCGAGTGCGACACGCTGCTGCTGGCCTCCGGAAAGCTCCGAAGGCTGTCGATCCCCCATGCCGGTGAGACCGACGATTTCTAGCGCCCATAAGACAGCTTGTTTTGTGTCGGTCTCATGGCTTCCGCGCGCTACGAGGGGAAAGGCGATGTTCTCGGCAACCGACATGTGCGGCCAAATCGCATAAGACTGAAACACCATGCCAAGGTTGCGCTCGTGGGGTGGCGCAAAAATATCTTTTTCTGGCTGAGATACGACTTGACCATCGATCTCAATCATGCCGCCATTCGTGCGCTCCAAACCGGCGATACAGCGAAGTGTCGTTGTCTTGCCGCAGCCGCTCGGTCCAAGCAGCGTCACGAACTCTCCGTCTGCCACGTCGAAAGAAATGCCATGAACGATTGTCGTCTTATCGAATATCTTGATGAGGTTACTAACCCGAATTCCCATAATGAATCTTTCCTACCTTTGTGGTGTTAGGTTGCTTTCGTTGTCTTGTTACGTTCAAGCAGCTTGAGCGAAGGGCGTCGCTTGGTCAGTAACATGAGCAGATACATGGAGATGAAGACAACTACCATTCCCACTAAAGACAGTGAGCTGGCGAGTCCCCAGTTTGCTTGTTCAAAAAAGGACCAGATGGATGTGGACAATACGCTTGTCGAGGCTGTGTAGAGCAGCACTGCCGAAGCGATCTCTCGGAAGAACGCCATGAACAGAAGAAAATAAGCGCCTTGGAGCGAAGGCATGGCAAGAGGCACCAAGATGCGTTTGATTCCTTGAAGTCGCGTCGCGCCGGCCGTCCAGGCCGCTTCCTCGAGGCTTTTGTCAATCTGTACCATCCGTCCGCCGACTGTTTCAGTCGCGTAAGACAGAAAGCGTGTAATGAAGGAAATGATCAGGATGACGAGTGTGCCGTAAATCGGTAAAGGCAGATACGCATAGGCCCACAACAGACCCAGGCCAATCACGACGCCCGGAACCCCAAAGGGCAAACTGGCGATGAAGTCCAGAACACGATAGCCAGGCGGACGGTGACGCAGCGTGAAGTAGCTGACGAACGATGCCAAACCAACACCGATGAGGGCACCCAGACCTGACACAATCAGCGTGTTCCAAAATGAACGCAGCGTCGAGCTTGATTCGAAAAGGAAGACGTAATTACGCATCGTGTAGGCACCCTCGAAAGGATTGGCGCTGAAGTACTTCAGTACCGATACATAGGCGAGGATGATGACAGGCAGGATCAGGGCAAAGAGAATGTACCCCCAGCACAGCGTATTGGCTGCCCAGCGCCATTTGCCAAGCGAGATGAGGGTGAGTCGACCCGCCTTGCCGGTTGTGACGGTGAGTCGATTGCCGCGTGCGATGCGTCGTTGTACCCAGATGGCAAAGCCAGTGAGCGCACTGAGTGTTAAACCAATCGCGGCAGCAAGCCCGTAGTCGGGAGGTGGAAAGCTCACTAGTAAGTAGAGTTGAGTGGCCAACACGGTGATGCGACCTGGGATCCCCATCAAAGCTGGAATTGCAAACTGCTCGATTGAAAGAATGAAGGTCAAGACGAGACTTGAGGTGATCGAGAAGCTCAATAAAGGAAGCGTGACTCGACGCAAAACATTAAAGGGTGTGGCGCCTGAGGCTCTTGCCGCTTCTTCAAAGGTGGCATCGATGCCTAAAATCGGTCCACGCATCATCAGATAGACAAATGGGATCTGATGCAAAACCGTTACAAAAATCATCCCGGATTTTGTATAGGCGTCGACTTTCCAGCGATCAATGCCAATACTTTCGAGTACTCCGTTAATCAATCCTCCCGGCGAACCGATGATGATCCACGCCATCGCGAGAATAAAGGAGGGGAGAAAGAAGCTCAGGCTAACTAAGGCCGTGACAGTTGTACCACCACGAAAGTCGGTTCGATGCACCACAATCGCAATGGCGGTACCAACGATTGAAGCGATGATTGCCGAGGCCAGACCGATAAATAAAGTGGTGTAAAAAGTACCGACAACACCAGTTGAAAACAGCGCAATCCAGTTTTCAAAGGTCCAGTGTCCTTCGAGCCCTGGCGCCGTATTGCGTAGGCTTCCATAGATCAACGCGACGAGAGGAATGGCGACAAGTAGCGCCACCACGGCGAAAGTAATCAGGTAAATGGCACCCAGTATCCGTCCACCATCAAAGATACTGGCATTGCGAAATATCGGAACCAAGGGCGCGCTTGCCATCGGATCTGACACACGATTCATATTATTCATTTCAACCATCCGAACAGGGTGACCAGAGCCCTGCAAGCCGCAGGTGCGGACTTGCAGGGCTTTCACAAGCAGCGTTTATTGAATGCCGAAGGTGGTGCGCCAGTGATCTACGATTTCTTTTTGCTTTGCGGGTGGCAAAAGTTCAAGACCATCGATGGTGTTGGGCAAAGAGGCGGTCGCGGGGATGTGTGACATTGCGGGTATGCCGTTACGCGTCACGGGTAAACCTGCATAGTCTTGGAGGTATAGCTGGCCTTTATCGCTCATGAGCCAGTTTGCGAGGACTTTACCCGCGTTTATGTTGGGCGCTTTTTCGGCGACAAACATGTAACCCAATGAAAGCGTCGTTCCTGATTTAGGGTAAACAATGCCAATGGGTGCGCCGTCCGCCAAGGCGACATTGACCGGTAGATCCGTGATTTCAGCGACATGGACATCGCCGCGGATAACGGCTTGAAGAATGCCGCCGGAGCCTTCAAAGAACCGAACGTTATTCGCTTTGAGCTTTGCAGCGGTATCACCTAGGCCAAGCTTTTCCCAGTAGGCCACAATGCCCTGGATTGAGACGGAGCGCCAGGGGGGATTCATGCCGATGCGACCTTTCCATTTGGGGTCAAACAAGTCTGCCCATTCTTGGGGGGCTTCGGCCGGTTTGACGCGTTGCTTATTCCAAATAATCGCCTCGCGTGCTGTCTGGATATTGAACAGCATGTCCTTGCCTTCGTAGTTCACGGCAGGCGGGAAGAACTTGAGCTCAGGGGGGACCCATTTGGCCATCCAGCCAGCCTTCATTCCATCGAAAATACGCTGATCAGGGAATGTGATCAAGACATCGGCGAGGTTTCGCCCAGAGGAGAACTCGGTGCTGAAGCGCTGGATGAGTGGGGCGCTTCCCAAGCGAGTCATCTCCATTTTGATGGCGGGATATGCTTTTCGGAATTCGTTCGCCAGTCGCTCTGCGCCGGCAGGGTTGAGGTTGTGATAAAGCATCACCTTACCCTCTTTGCGCGCTGCAGCTTCGATCGCTGACCAGTCATTTGCTTGTGCCATTGAAGTGAACGGCGTGAGTAGCAATGCGCCACAGAGGGTCATGACGATGCGCCTCAGGCGTGACTTAAGGGTTGCATCGTGTGTACTCTTTATTGATTTGGGGCAGCACGGGTTTGTCATGTCTTTGTCTCCAGAGTTCGCGTTGTTGAAATAAGCAACACGCCGGTTTTAGTTTTTTTATGTGATGTTTCGATTGTGCAGTTGTACGGTTTTAAGGCGTACTGGGTTTTTATAAACCCTTCATTTTGCATACAGCTGTATATTTACGAATACGGAAACAGATGTCAAGGAATACCCACCGTAATCGCAAGTTCTTTACGCTTGCGTGATGCCTTCCATCACGTTTTCATTTGGCGAGACAACGCAAGAGCGTTGAAATTTGAATACGTTCGGCTGGCTCGGCAAACATTTGCCAGAACGTCTGGCGATCTTCAGAGGACATCTTTAAATCGAGCAAGTCGTGAGATTTATTTTCGATATCTTTGGGTGTGATGGGTCGCGACCAGCTGCCCAGCGGTGCGGCACAGCGCTGCGCGACTTGAGTGCCGTCATCGAGCGTGACGGCGACGTCGACATGCATGGCGTCAAAGCGACCTGAAATGTCGGAGGTCTGTGTCAAATGCGTGTTTGCCAGCAGATTGACAGCATCTGCCGAGTATCTGCGCGCGTCCGTGAACGACGGCAGAGTGACTCGACCATCCAAGAGTGCAACGATCGTACAGTACTGTAGGGAGAATTTGCCATCTAAACCAGAATTGGGTGTTGGTCGATCGATATAGGGCATCACGGGGGTAACGATTTGGACGGATTTAATTCTCGACGGATCCGCGATGCGACTCCAACAGTCAAGCGCTGCCGTGATGACAAAATGCGTCGCGTACTGGGAAGGGAATAGTTTCCATGCAGGTCCCGGATTTAGGGCGCGCGGCACTGAGAGCGGGGCAAGCAGGTGGCTGACATCAAACCGATCACCGAAATAGGCCTGCCCATATCCTCTTGGTCCGGCAAGTGCGTCCGGATCAGCAGTAAAACCTTTCTCTGCAAGTAGAGCGGCCTCAAGCCCGCTGCGACTGGCGTCACCACAATGTAACGCCTTAGTCATAGAGCCGACATTGGCGAGAATGCCGCAGGCACGCGAAGCCGCAATCCCAACTGCCGCGACGCGTTGATTTTCATCCAAACCTAAAAATTCACCGCAGGCGATGGCAGAAGCGAGCGGTCCAACTACTCCGGGCGGATGCAGACTGAGCTCTCTGGGCTCGATTTGTCCGGAAGACAAACGCAAGCGTCCTTGTGCCTCAATGCCTTTGAGGAGTGCGCACATTAAAGGCGCGCCTTGCGGGCCTGCGCCTTGGGACTCACGAAACTCTGCGAGAGCAAGCAAGCCTGGCAAAATCGTTGAGAGCGCGTGATTGGGTGGATTCCACATCGGCTCGTAGTCGAGAACGTGCATCGACATCCCATTGATCTGGGTAGCTTGCGAGAGCGAGGTTGAGAATCCTTGCCCGATGACAGTCGCAAGCGGGCTGCTGCACTGTTGTAAGGCCAGTTCGCCAGCAAAGCGTGGGCCTGGTTCACGAGCCCCTGCAAAGGCAACCGACAGCCCATCAATCAGAAACAGGCGCGCGGCAGCGCTGAGCTCGGTACCACTTGGTTTCCAATCGTGAAGTATTGAAACAAATTTGCGGGTAATGTTTACATCAGTGCTGCTGCCTGAAGAACGCGAAGGTGTCACAGTGTTGGCTCGCGCAAGTGGAAGTCCGTCAGCTGTTGATAAGCATGCGCGACATTTAAAAGATTGGCTTCGGAGAAAGGGAAGCCAACAAGCTGAAAGGAAAGAGGCAGCCCCAATGGGTCAAAGCCGCAGGGGATGCTAATGGAGGGGAGCCCGAAAAGATTGATCGGCCGAGTGAGTGTGGTGAGCCGACTCACCAGTGCCCGCACCTTGTCGCCACTACCATCGATGTCAGTTTCGGCAATTGAGGGGACGCGACCGCACATGACGGGCATTTGCAGCACATCGACATTTGCCATCGTGGTGAGTAAAAACTGTTCGGTGAGTTGTTTGCGTAACCGCATCGCATCAAGATAATAAGTGGCAGGAATAGTCAGGCCTGCCTCGATGCGGCTGCGGACTTGTGGCGAGTAGTCCTGAGGCCGATTTTTTAACCACTCTCGGTGCATTGTCGCCGCTTCACACTTGACGATTGTTTCGGCTACAAAGAAAACGGATCGCATATCGGGCATCTGGACGGGCACGATGACAGCGCCCAGTTCACGTAAAACTGCGAGGCTCGATTCCAGCCCCTTTTCGACATCAGGTTCGATTGGGTAACCGAGTGACTCGATAGAGGGCACACCAACGCGTAAGCCTTTGATGGATTGACTGAGTGTGGCAAGATAGTCAGGTACGTGATGAGCGCTTGCTGTCGAGTCATTTTGATCCGCACCGGCAATCGCATTCATCATGACCGCGCAGTCTGAGGCTGTTCGAGCGAGGACACCTACGTGATCAAGACTCCAGGAGCGAGGCATGGCTCCGTAGCGACTCACCCGGCCGTAAGTCGGTTTTAGACCCAAAATACCATTCGCTGCGGCAGGGAGTCGTACTGATCCACCGGTGTCGGAACCCAGCGCGCCAAAAATGAGTCGAGCAGACACGGCAACGCCTGAACCGCTGGAAGAACCCCCGGAGATATGATCGCGATTGTAGGCATTACGGCAATGCCCGTAATGGATGTTGTGACCTGTGGGGCCTGCCGCAAATTCCGACATGCTGAGGCGCCCGACTTGAATCGCACCCTCCTGATCCAGACGACTCAGTGCGGTTGCTGTCGTTGAGGCGACCCAGTCGCGACGAATTTCAGTGCCTCCGGTGGCCCCTACGCCTGGCCGATAAAACATGTCTTTGTGAGCCAGAGGCACGCCATACATGGAGCCTTTCGCCTTGCCACCTGCTGCTAGGTGGCGGTCGCAGGCGCGAGCTTGTTCAAGCGCGGCCTGTCCGTTGATCTCTACGAAACAATTTCGGGACGGTTGCCATAGAGCGATACGATCAAGGCAGGCTTGCACGGCTGACTCAGAGGTAATTTCACGCCGAGCGATAGACGCAGCGAGCGCTGTCAGACTGAGATTGAGAATATCCTGGCTCATTTTGCGGCTTTCTCCAACAATGTAATAAAGCCAGAAGGCTCATCATCGAAAGACAGTGTCACACTAGCACGACGGATTTCTTCACGGAGTTGATTCACCTCTGCGGCGAGTTCTTCTGCTCTTTTTAGTGTGAAATCGAAGTCTTGCGTGCGCTTTGCATATTTTTGTATGAGTTCGGCATCATTCATGTTGTTCTCCAATGCGTGACTATTTCGTCATCTGGCTTGAAATTGTTTATTCAATGCCTTTACGACCGATAAAGAGTTTGCGAAGTAAAGAGTCCTTTATCTGAGGCACCATCACCAAGAAAACGAGAATCCAGATGCCTGCCGCAATCGGGCTTGAAATGTAAACAAGTAGGTCGCCACGACTCATGAACAAAGCTTCCCGCATGTGTTTTTCAATTAAGGGACCAAGCACGACCCCCACAACGAGAGGCGCGAGTTGAAAATCAAGCTTTCTGAATACATAGCCGATCAGACCAATGAACAGCAGCACGTAAACATCAAGCATGCTGTTGCGAACGCTATAAGAACCAATCACTGCGACCAGCAAGATCATTGTGAGCAATATGTGGGAGGGAATGCGCAGGAGACTCACCCAAACGCTGATCATGGGTATATTTAAAGCGAGCAGCATCACGTTACCGATCAGCATGGAGGCGATCACACCCCAAAAAATTTCAGGATGATCTGTCATGAGCAGAGGCCCGGGCTGCACCCCATAGACCATCATGGCCGCCATCATGAGCGCGGTAATCGCTCCGAACGGCATGCCAAGCGAAAGAAGAGGAACCATCGAAGATGTCGCTGCTGCATTGTTAGCCGTTTCAGGTCCAGCAACACCTTCAATCGCGCCTTCGCCAATTTCATCGCGATGCTTGGAGACTCCTTTTTCAAGCCTATAGGAAGCAAAGCTCG
This sequence comes from Zwartia sp., assembly GCA_030653405.1. Taxonomy (GTDB): domain Bacteria; phylum Pseudomonadota; class Gammaproteobacteria; order Burkholderiales; family Burkholderiaceae_B; genus Zwartia. The sequence continues at coordinate 19,805 of JAURZO010000088.1, forward strand.
AGAGTGTCGCCGAGGGTCCGGGTAACAAACCAAAGATAAAGCCGACAACCGTGCCGCGACCAAAGGGTGCCCAAGAGCGCCTAAGCTCCTCCCGAGTTGGCAACATGTCTCGCAAACGAACGGGTACTGGTAAAGGCTGGCTTTTAATGCGTTCCACTAGAAACATGATTTCAGTGACGCCGTACAAACCAACGACAAGAGGGACCAGATCAATACCTTGACTGAGGTCATTAAAGCCAAAGGTAAAGCGATTCATGGCGGTGACGGCTTCCTCGCCAACCGTGCTCAACACCATGCCTAAAGCCATCGGTAAAATGCCGGCGGCAAACGAGCCTCCAGAGATTCTGGACAATAGTAGTAAACCACCTGCAGTCAAGGCAAAAAATTCTGCTGGCCCAAAGAGGATGCCAAGTTGTGCGAGTGCCGGAGAGAACAGCATGACACCGATCACAGAGACGGTGCCTCCAATAAAGGAGCCAATCGCCACGATCGACAGGACACCGCCAGCTCGCCCACGCTTAGTCAGCTTGTAGCCGTCGATGCACGTGACCACAGAGGAAGATTCGCCTGGCATGTTGACAAGTATGGCCGTGGTTGAACCGCCATATTGAGCACCATAATAGATGCCCGCCATCATGATCAGTCCCGCAGTTGGTGGGAAAGTGAAAGTGATCGGGAGCAGGATGGCGACGCCCGCAACGGGACCCAGACCTGGAAGCACGCCCAGGGCCGTACCTGCGAGTGCGCCAAAGAACGCGGCAAGCAGGTTTTGAAAAGTGAAAACAACGCCCAGGCCGTGCAGCAAACCGGTAAGCGGATCCATAGGTATGGCCTTGTATTTAGAGTCCTAAGATGCCAACCGGCATGGGTAAGGTCAAAAGGCGAACAAAGAGAAGATAGGCAATACCCGCCATGACGAGCGCGTAGAGCGCGACCCGCCAGATACTGAGATTGGAAAGCGCTCGGATCAACACAAAGCAAAAAAGTATGCTGCTGATGAGCTGCCCCAGGATTGGCAGTAAAACCAAATACCCGAACACACCTCCCAGAACAGCGAGCAGTCTCAGCAAGTCACTCCCTGCAGGCAATTCAACGGTTTCACTCTTGCGCAGTTTCAAGCCTTCCCAGAGCGCTGAGACGCTGCCCAGCAGCAATAGAAACCCAGAGATGACAGGGAAGACGCCAGCGCCGGGCTGACGCACTCGTCCCATCGGCATTTGAAAGGAAAGGGCAAGGTAGAAGGCGGACAGGCAAATGCCGATCGCGCCCACCACGATATAGCCTTTACTGCGACTCCAGTGAACAGATTGCATGGTGTGAGGCTCTCTGCGTTGGGTTATTTTTTATCCATCCAACTGATAAGTTCTGTAAACATTTTCGCTAAATCGGACAGGTGTTGGCTCGTGCCGGCAGAGTCCTTGGTGTCGATCACAAAGCCACTTCTGTTGGCAAACTCAATAAATTCGGGTGACTTTACTGCCTTGAGCGATGCGTCAACAAGTTTGGCGTGAACATCTTTTGGTAAGCCTTTTGGTGCAATGATGCTGTAGCTTGCGGGCAGTGTTGCGTCG
>JAURZO010000089.1 GCA_030653405.1 Zwartia sp.
GCGTGTTCTATCAGATCCCTGAGTAAAAGCCGGCCTTCTGGCACTTCCCATTCAATGATGCGTGCGGCATGGGAAGCCAGGTACAAAGCCTTACGACTTGAGCCTTCGATTGTCCGCACCAGTGGGTGTGTAGCGCCCGGCAGCTTGGCCTGCTCCTCTGGCGAGAAATCAAATCCCATGGTGTGCCTAGAGTAGACAATCGAGTGATAGGCATGCAGAGGGTCGATCAGTGCCTGCGTGTCCGCATCAAGCGCCGCGTAGGCGGCGCGCATGTCGGCAAACTCGGTATCGGCTCGCACGGGCGGAATGTTGCGCGCAAACAGCATCGAATAGCGACCGGCAGGCTCCTCAAAAGAGGCATCGGTATGCCAAATTCGGTTGCTGATGCCATTCATTCTGCGTCGGTCCTGCGCGTCGAGAATGTTGCCATCTCCACCCACGTTGGAAATATCCGTCAGGGCTTCGTTGCCGAAACGATTTTTTGAAAGCACGGAGGAGGACGTTTTGGCGTGGAGCTCCCCGTCGAGCCGCCGCGCAAACTCAACTTGCTCTTCGTTTGAAAAGCGTTGATTCCTAAAAATCAACACCCCATATTGCGTCATCGCCGCCCTGATCTGCTCCAGTATTGCCTCATCGCGTAACGTTCGCAGGTCAATCAGACTGGCTTGAGCCATGAAAGTAGGATGTAGTTGTTCAAAGGTCAGCGCCACGGTTGTCTCCGCATGTAAGTATCTCTGGGCGAGTTTGATTTTTTTAGTTAGGATCTGTTTTCACAAATATACACGTTCCCTACTGGATGCTGATGAATAATAAGCTCGTATTTCTGACCAATCCGATTCACCCGACTGTTCACGCCGAGCTTGAATCCTTTGCTCGGGTCAGTGTTGCTCCCTCGACGCTTGATGAGGATTTGATTTCCGGAGCTGAGCAGGCGTCTGTCATCATCGTGCGTCATCCATTGCCGCCCGCGCTTTTTGAAAACGCAAAAAATCTAGTAGGTGTGGTGCGACATGGCGCTGGCGTGGACATGATCCCTCTTGAGGTCGCAAGCCAGCACCACATCGCGGTGGCGAACGCGCCTGGTGCCAATGCTCGAACGGTCGCGGAGTTCGCAGTCGGGCAAATGCTGGCATTGGCGCACAAGAGCGCGGCGATCAATGCCCGGATGCGAAATCAAGGCTGGGTGGCCGCCCGTGCGCTCGCCGATCAGGGTTTTGATCTTGCCGGAAAAGTGGTGGGTCTGGTCGGAACGGGCGCCATCGGACAAGCAGTCGCCAAGATGTGTCATCACGGCTTTGGGATGGACGTCATCGGTTACCGACCGAGCGGTCCACCCGCGCTCGACATCATCAAGCCTGCGACCTTGGCTCAGATTTTCTCGGAAGCAGACTTCATCGTACTGGCCTGCCCGTTAAATGAACACACCCGGGGGTTAGTGAGTCGTTCTTTGTTGAAATCAATGAAATCGACGGCTTATCTTGTGAACGTGGCGAGAGGCGCGGTCATTGATCAGGATGCCCTGGTTGAGACTCTCGTAGCAGGTGAGATCGCTGGTGCCGCCCTCGACGTGTTCACATTGCAACCGTTGCCAGCGCAATCGCCTCTTTACGGGATGGAAAACGTCTTGTTGTCGCCGCATATGGCAGGAATTACTGATGACAGCTTGCGGGCTGTTGGCACAAGTGTGATCAGCCAGGTCAGACAGCTGCTGCGTGGAGAGCTGCCCGACCATTTGGTCAATCGACAGATCACCACGGCTATTGAGCAGCGACTTTCAAACCTGACGGGGAGCTGAATTTAAAACCTTATATTTATCAGATTGTTAGCTTTTATTTTTTACTAAAATTCACAATTGCTCAACATGATGTTGATTGAGACAGGCTATCGCCACATTAGTGACCTTTTATGAGTGTGGGCTTGGTTTTCTCATTCTGACGTCCGGTGCTACTATTTCGAGTTACCGAAGTTTGAACTCAGCGTCTTTAAGAAACATTTATATGAATCTGCCACTCAATGCTCCTGAATATGTCCGTCACGAAGGTCTAAAACAATGGGTCGCTTCGATTGCGGCTAAGGTCAAGCCGGCAAGAATTGTCTGGTGTGACGGATCCCAGGAAGAGTACGACCGACTCTGTGCGGAAATGGTCCAGTCCGGGATGTTGATCAAGCTCAACGCAGAAAAGCGTCCGAACTCGTTTTTGGCGCGTTCGGCTCCGGATGATGTCGCGCGCTTCGAAGATCGCACCTTTATTTGTAGCGCCAAAAAAGAAGACGCGGGCCCAACCAATAACTGGATTGAACCTGCCGAGATGCGTGCCAAGCTCGATGAGCTGTTCGAAGGCTCAATGGCCGGTCGTACACTGTATGTGGTTCCTTTCTCCATGGGGCCACTCGGTTCTCCGATCGCTCAGATTGGTATTGAGTTATCAGACTCGCCTTACGTGGTCGTCAACATGCGCATGATGACGCGCATGGGCAAGAAAGTGTTCGACGTGCTGGGGACCGATGGTGAGTTCGTACCCTGCGTGCATACTGTGGGCGCTCCCTTGGCTGCAGGTCAGGCTGACGTCGTCTGGCCTTGCAACTCGACTAAATACATTGTTCATTTCCCCGAGACACGTGAAATCTGGTCTTACGGTTCTGGTTACGGCGGCAATGCGCTGCTTGGCAAAAAGTGTTTTGCGTTGCGGATTGCGTCGACCATGGGTCGCAGCGAGGCAAGCGAGCAGTCCCCCGGTTGGCTTGCCGAACACATGTTGATTTTGGGTGTCCAAGCTCCTTGGGGTAAAAAATATCACGTCGCAGCCGCGTTTCCCTCCGCTTGCGGCAAGACCAACTTTGCGATGCTGATTCCACCTGCCGGTCTTGCTCAGCAAGGTTGGAAGATCACGACGATTGGCGATGACATCGCCTGGATTAAGCCTGATGCCCAAGGCAATTTGCGCGCGATCAACCCTGAAGCCGGATATTTTGGTGTCGCTCCCGGTACCAACGAGCAGTCCAACTTCAATTGCATGGCAACGCTCAAGCGCGACACGATTTTCACCAATGTGGCGCTGACCGATGACGGCGATGTTTGGTGGGAAGGCATGTCCAAGGTCCCCCCCGCGCACTGTATCGACTGGCAGGGTCGTGACTGGACGCCTGAGGTCGCCAAGGAAAAGGGCATTAAAGCCGCCCATCCCAATGCCCGTTTTACCGTTTCTGCGACGCAAAATCCTGTCTTGGATCCCGAGTGGGACAACCCAGAGGGTGTTGTCATCGATGCCTTCATTTTCGGCGGCCGTCGTTCAACCACGGTGCCACTGGTGACCGAGGCACGTAACTGGTCAGAGGGCGTCTACATGGCTGCGACCATGGGTTCAGAGACGACCGCTGCAGCCGTGGGTCAGCAAGGCGTTGTGCGTCGTGATCCGTTTGCGATGCTGCCGTTTTGTGGCTACAACATGGCCGAGTACTTCGACCATTGGTTGTCACTTGGCCGCTTGTTGGAAAAGTCCGGTGCCAAGTTACCCAAGATTTTCTGCGTCAACTGGTTTCGTACCGATGAAAATGGCAAGTTCGTCTGGCCTGGCTTCAGCGAAAACACGCGGGTTCTTAAGTGGATGCTGGGCCGAATCGAAGGCCAGGCTCAGGGCAATGAGCATGTGTTTGGTATCACCCCTGGCTTTGCGGACATCGATTGGGCGGGCATGGACTTCTCCCAAGAGAAGTTCAACACCATTACTTCTATTGACATCGAAGCTTGGCAACAAGAGTTCAAGTTGCACGAGGAGCTTTTTGAGAAACTCGCGCACGGCTTACCTGAGCACTTGTTGCAAATCAAGGCAGAGTTCGAGACCAGACTGGTTCGCTAATGACACCGCGTGCTTGGCCGGCTGAACGTCGGTCCTGCCGCTAGATTCAGACGCCGGATCATTATTCCTGGTGCATGAAATGAAAAGGGCCCTGATTGCGGGCCCTTTTTTACCTTCATCAAAACGTGTCCCTGGTTTCATCGCTTAAGATTCGGTTAGGCCGGTCTTAAGCGCAGTCATTTGAACAAGTCTCTCGAACAGTTTCTCAACTACCCGCACGCTCAAGCATGGCGTGTAAAAGAACGTTACAACCAGCTTCCAGGTGTTCTGGCTTTGCGTCTTCGATCTCGTTGTGACTAATGCCGTCCTTACAGGGAACGAAAATCATGGCTGTCGGTGCCACGCGAGCCATGTACACCGCGTCATGCCCCGCACCGCTCACCACATTCATCTCTGAGAGGCCGATATTCTTGGCGCCGTTACGGACTGCGCTGACCAACTCTTTGGCAAAAGCCTGTGGCGGAAAGTAGACGACTTGTGTGATGTCTATTTTTACTTTGCCCTTTTTGGCAATGTCCTGAGCCTTCGCGTGGAGAGTTTCGACCATTTTGCTCAAGATCTCATCACTGTCAGCCCGAAAATCCACGGACATCTTGACCGTGCCAGGAATCACATTACGTGAGTTGGGGTAGTTATCCAACATACCGACTGTGCCCCGCGCATTCGGTGCATGATCCAGCGCCGTCTGGTTGACGAGTTGAACCATGTGGGAGGCTGCGAGCAGCGCGTCTTGACGCAAAGCCATTGGCGTTGGACCCGCGTGTGCCTCAGAGCCCGTAATTACTACGTCAAACCAACGCTGTCCGAGCGCACCCGTCACCACACCGATGGTAATTTCGTGGGCTTCAAGCACGGGTCCCTGTTCGATGTGAGCCTCAAAATAGGCGCCTACGTTTTTCGGGCTGATCGTATCTGTACCAGCATAGCCAATCGATTTGAGCGCATCGCCAACCGAGATGCCATCACGATCTTTTTGTTCGAGGATAAAGTCTGTCTTGAACTCGCCGATGAAGGCACCAGAACCCATCATCACGGGTACAAAACGGGAGCCTTCCTCATTGGTCCAGACCACGACCTCGAGAGGCGCCTCGGTCACGATGCCAGCATCGTTGAGCGTATGCAGTACCTCGATACCGGCCAGAACACCATAGTTGCCATCGAACTTGCCACCCGTAGGCTGCGTATCAATGTGACTGCCTGTCATCACGGCGGGTAAGTCGTTATTGCGTCCCGCACGGCGGGCGAAAATGTTGCCAACGGCGTCGATACGGATTGTGCAGCCCGCTGCTTTGGCTTGTGCCACAAAGTAATCTCGTCCCTGACGATCAAGCTCTGTGAGTGCCAAGCGACAGACTCCGCCCTTAGGCGTAGCCCCGATTTTGGCCAACTCCATGAGAGCTTGCCAGAGTCGTTCGCCATTCACACGCAAATCGGTGATGGGTGCAAGGTCTGTGACAGACATAATCTAACTCCGTGAAAGTTTCGTGAATCATGTGGAAATTAAGCGACTGTCGTGACAAACAGTTTTATTGCGCTTACGACGAGAACTAGGTTAAATGATGCAATGCAATCGCGCAATGCGCGTCTGCATTTAATTTACATAGGGTTAAAAGATGAAACTTGATGCGATCTCGCACCGTCACCGCAATACAAAGATCGTCGCAACACTCGGACCTGCCAGCAGTGATCCCGCGATCATTCGGCAGCTGTTTGATGCTGGTGTTGATGTTTTTCGTCTGAATTTCAGCCATGGCACGCATGCCGATCACAAGTTGCGCTTTGATGCGATTCGCCAGATTGAGGCTGATGTTGGTCGTCCCGTGGGTATTTTGATGGACTTGCAAGGACCCAAGCTACGCTTGGGCAAAATTGTTGATGGCAAGCTCTCGCTCGCCTCCGGTCAAAAATTACGTCTGGATCTGGATCCCACGCCAGGTGACATCAACCGCGTCCCTTTGTTGCATCCCGAGATTTTTGCCGCGATTCGTGCGGGAGATGACCTGCTGATCGATGACGGGAAAGTACGTCTGAGGGTGCTGTCTTGCACCGCCGAACACGCAGACGTTCAGGCGTTGAATGCGGGCGTGATTTCCGACCGCAAGGGTGTCAACGTTCCCGGGGCCATTTTGCCGATGTCCGCGCTCACGACCAAAGACCGGGAGGATCTTGCTTTTGGACTGAGCATTGGGGTGGATTGGATCGCGTTGTCGTTTGTCCAGCGCCCTGAGGACATTATCGAACTGCGCGAAATTGTGGGCAATCGTGCCTGGATTATGGCAAAGCTAGAAAAGCCCTCCGCGATCGACTCTCTGGAAGCGATTGTGGCGAGTTCAGATGGCGTGATGGTGGCGCGTGGGGATTTAGGTGTTGAGCTACCCCCGGAGGAGGTCCCCGTGCTTCAAAAGAGAATCGTTCGAGCCTGCCGTGAGGCGGGTAAGCCCGTGATTGTCGCGACGCAGATGCTTGAGTCGATGATTACATCCCCGGTACCCACCCGCGCCGAAGTCAGTGACGTCGCAACGGCTGTGTATGACGGGGTAGATGCAGTGATGTTGTCGGCAGAGTCTGCTTCGGGTGCTTATCCGATTGAGGCTGTGACCATGATGGATCGTATTTTGCTCAGCACCGAACGGGATCCTTTGCAGCGTGTGACCATGGATGCCGTTCATTCCAGGCGCAAAAACGATGCGCGCGATGCGATTTCGGCCGCGATTCGGACCGTGGCTGAAACTCTGCCGGTTGCTGCAACTGTGGCCTATACGTCTTCCGGCGCGACGACATTGCGTGTGGCGCACGAACGCCCACGGGCGCCGATTTTGAGCATGACGCCAGTCGCTGCTGCCGCACGCAGACTCTCTCTGGTGTGGGGTGTCCATTCGATTCAGGCCGCCGACGTCGAAAGCACTGAGGAGATCGTGATGCATGCGACACGTGCCGCTAAAAAATACGGTTTTGGTGCGCCTGGGCAAGCGTTATTGATTATTGCCGGAACGCCTTTCGGCGTACCGGGCTCTACCAATCTGCTGCGCATCTCCTGGATCGGTGAGGAGCCAGACGTCTCCTAGAGTCAACGTGCGCTTCATGGGTTCATACAGTCATCCACCCACCTTAAACCTCCTAAAGAGATCTAAGGTGTTGGATGGCTCTTAAGCTTAAGTTGCATGCGTATAAAACATTGTTTAGGCCTGAGATAGTATTGACTACACACCACCTTTATTTAATCTGCCGAGTGCCCAGGGTTAGGGACAGCAGCACTAGTCATCTGCGCTGCCGAGTGCTACATTTTTTGCAACGATATGAAAATTGGCTTCCATTACTTAATCAATTAGCTTTTTAACTTTTACTGACACACGAGGTTATCTATGCGTTTTCGTCTGGTTTTAACTGCAGCGACATTGGTCGCAGGAATGTCTGTCGCGACCGCATTTGCGCAGGCTACTGATGGACCAAAGATTGGGGACGAAAAGTACAAGCCCTCAGTGGGTCAAAGCGGTAAAGATGTGATTTGGGTGCCGACCAATGACGCAGTGGCTGAAGCCATGCTCAAAATGGCAGACGTCAAGCCCGGCGACTTAGTCTATGACCTTGGTTCAGGTGACGGCAAAATCGCGATCGCTGCAGCCAAAAATTTTGGTGCAACGGCCGTTGGTATTGAATACAACAAAGACATGGCAGAACTTGCCACACGCAATGCTGCGCGCGCTGGTGTCTCGGATAAGGTCAAAATTATCAATGGCGATATTTTTGTCGAGGATTTCTCCAAAGCCAATGTGCTGACGATGTATCTCTTGCCTGATTTGAATTTGAAATTACGTCCAACCATTCTTAAGATGACCCCCGGCACACGCGTAGTCACCAATTCCTTCCATATGGGCGACTGGGAGCCCGACGCATTGATTGGTAACGGCTACACGCAGGGCTATTACTGGGTCGTTCCCGGCAATGCCGCGGGCAAGTGGACGATCAAAGGTATCGAAGGCAGCAAGGCCGCTACGCTTGACATGACGCAGCGCTACCAGCGTGTGGGTGGCACTCTTTCGATCGACGGCAAAGCACAACCTATTTTGGGCGCCAACTTAACTGGTAATCGTCTTAAATTCAGCTTTGTGGATCAGAGCGGCCAATCCCGAATCGTCGATGTGACGTTAAAAGGCAACACCTTTGCCGGAAATGTTGTCGAAAACTCTCCTCTCTATGAGGTCACTGGTGTTCGTAACTAAGTGACACTTTTTTAGCATCCTCTACATTTCATCGCGCCGTAACCTGTGTGTATCGCACGGGCTACGGCGTGCGTGTTGATTCGCATCTAACCATTCTGCAACCTGATTTCATGACCAACCCAACCTCGTTAGTGAATGAGCCTACACAGCGTCTAACGGCCTTTAGTGCCATCGCGATTATTGTCGGTATTGTGATTGGAGCGGGTATCTTTAAAACACCGTCGATGGTGGCGGGTGTGACAGGGGATGCTGGATGGCTATTAGTGGCGTGGCTGCTCGGAGGGTTGATCTCTCTTGCGGGGGCGCTCTGTTATGCCGAACTCGCGACGACCTATCCGCATGCCGGTGGCGATTACCACTTTCTTGCACGCGCGTTTGGCCGTGATATTTCATTTTTATATGCTTGGGCCAAAGCAACGGTGATCAACACCGGGTCCATCGCATTGCTGGCCTTCGTCTTTGGCGACTATATGACCAAGGCGATTAATTTAGGACCATATTCCTCGGCGATCTGGGCAATTGGTGTCGTTGTCGTTTTGACACTGATCAACTTGATTGGCATCTCCGCCTCCTCCTGGGTTCAGACGCTTTTGACCCTCATCGAAGTGGTCGGACTGATTATGGTTGCGATTGCAGGTTTCTACATTTCGAGTGACGCGCCGGCCTCGCCCCCCTTGTTTTCCTCAACGCCGAGTCTGGGTATGTTCGGTTTGGCGATGGTGTTTGTATTGCTGACGTACGGTGGCTGGAATGAAGCGGCTTACATATCAGCAGAGGTCCGGGGAGGGCGCCGCGCCATCGTTCCTGTGATCCTGTTCAGTATCTTGATCCTGACATTGATCTATCTGCTGGTAAACATCGCCTTGCTGGCGGGTCTGGGCTTGGAAGGTTTATCAAAAAGCAGCGCGGTGGCGGCAGATTTAATGGGCAAGGCGTTTGGTCCTTGGGGCGAACGCACGCTTGGTATTTTTGTTGCCGTCGCAGCCTTGACGAGTATCAATGCCACCATGATCGTCGGCGCGCGTACCAACTATGCCTTGGGTAGAGACTGGCCGGCCTTGCGCTTTATGGGGCACTGGGAAGGTGGTCGCGGCTCACCGATTCGGGGCTACATGGTTCAGTCCGTCATCAGCTTGGCGTTGGTGATCTTTGGAATTTGGCAGACCGATGGATTTGGCGTCATGGTCGAATTTACCGCTCCGGTCTTTTGGTTTTTCTTGTTTATGGTGGGTCTGTCGGTTTTTGTCATGCGTGTTCGGGATCCTAAAGCAGACCGTCCTTTCAAGGTGCCACTTTATCCCTTGACCCCGATTCTCTTTACGCTGACGTGCGCTTATTTAACGTATTCGAGCGTGACTTACGCGGTGAGTAAAGATGCGGTTCATATTTCTTTGATTGTGATGGCAATCGGCGTTGTGGCGTTGTTGCTGACCCGCAAAATAAAGGGTCCCGCCCGAGATCCGCTCGCGCGAACGAGATAATCTCTCGCGGAGCTTGGTGTAGTGGCTGGTTCAGTGCTTGGCTCAGTGTTTGATACCAAGCACGGCGAGGGTTTCTCCATAAATCAGTGCGTCTTCGCACAAATAGACCACGACATCGTTTGGCGACATATTTTCGAGGATCTGTATGACCTCCTCGGATACGTCGGTTTCTGGATGTATGCCCGCAACATGAACTTGTGCCCCGCTTTCAAAGACATTGGCGGGGACGAGTTTTTCCACTACGTTCAGATCAATGGCGGAGATCACGACATAAGCGTGGACATGTAACTCCTCTGCAGAAACGTCGAGTAAGACGCCACCCTCGACAGTTTGAACGAGCGTGCTTTGGATCATCAGGTCCATCATTTTTTCCTTCGATTGCAAGATTAAACTCACGACCAAGTCTTATGACGTTTGGTCGCGCTGTGTTGTCCTTGTCGATGTAGTTAGGCGGCTTTTGTCTCTAGAACTTTCTCTTCGAGTGACTCTAGTAAAGCTGTCAAAAGCTGATTGAGTTCCGCGCACATCAGCGTGAATTCACCGTCAAATTTTTCTGCGTCGTTGGCCGGTGCCGATTGGTCCGATTCGTCAAGAATATCCTGAGGCGCCACGCGTTTGATATCGAGCGCTTCAGTGAGCACAAACGAGACTTTGTCATGCCAGGTGAGCGCGAGTCTGGTGCACTGCTTGCCTGCCTGAATATGTTTGTCGATATCGATGCTGTCGAGCGCGTGTTTGACATAGCGGATTGCAGCCGCTTTGTCACCACCCGCGCGTAACTCAGCGTCTTGATCGATGGTGAAGTTGGCAGGGGCCTGGCCTTGCGTGATCCACTGGGTCATGGCGACGGCCGGGCTGATCGTGACTTGAATCGGCTCAACGGGAAAAGGATAAATAGCCTTGCCCAGAGCCGAGAGAATTTCTTCTGCTTTAGAGGCGGAGGCGGTGTCAATCACCAGCCAGTGGTGAACAGGATCAATCCAGACACGCGTATCGCGCATCAGACTAAAGGCGCGCGGGATCAAGGCGTTGGTCACTTCTTCCTTGAGATCTCGCAGCTGCTTGCGACCTGGCTTGAAACCCTGCTGCTCCTCAAGCTCGACCGCACGCTGTTTGACGAATTGGTTAATGACGGAGGCGGGTAAGAGTTTTTTTTCTGTACGAAATGAGCACAAAATTTGTTTGTCTACGCTGTAGGCAAATCGCACATCATCTTCTCTGGGAGCAATCCATCCCGTTGAGAGGGGCGCAGCAGCCCCAGCCGAGACAAACTGCTCCTTTGCCAGCAAGGCATCGAGCTGATCCGCTGTCCAGTTCCAGGAGGTCGAGAGACGAAATAGCTTGAGATTTTTAAACCACATAACTCACTCAGCAAAAGAGATCGATTCTAGCTGATGACGCTGTAGTCTGATGAAACGAACTGGCTATGTTCGTCCAGTCATGCCTTGAAAAGTTGTGTGAATCAATAGCTCAACGATGTCTTCGTCGGAAAAGGCGCCTCCCATTTTTAGGAAATCTGCGACGGGGTCGCAAGAACGCGCAAAAATCGTATAAAGGATGACTTCGCCAGGAAGAGAGGGTGAGAGGGCGCCTGACTCTTGTGCCTGACCAATGAGTATGCCGAGTTTTTCAGTCAACTCACCGAGTTTGTTAATGTAAGGTGGATATGACAGAAGTGCTTGCTGAATCGTCGATCTCGTTGAGGGCAACAACGGCATCGTTCCCCCCAAATGAAGTCTGATCGCCCATCTGACAATCGCCTTGATCTGGTCAATGGCGCTCATTCGTGCAGGCATGCTGTCTGCTATTTTGATCGCATCCTCGAGCAGGCGAGTCATCGAGGCGGCAGCAAGGGTTTCTTTGGAGTCAAAGTGTTTGTAGAGACTGGCTTTGGCAATCCCCACATCCGCAGCCACTTCATCCATCGTCATCAGATCAAAGCCTTTTTGAGCTAAGAGTCTGTTGACTGCGTCCAAAATCGCATTCTCTCTGAATTTCAGTTGTTGCTGTTTAAACGAGAGTTTGTTGTTTACCGTATTTTGCATGCTGACAGTTACCGATCATTTTGGTGGGTTTTCTATTGAGTTCATAATATTACTATTCAGTCAGAAAATATACTAATATGTAGATAATAGAACCTCTTTAGTTTTGTTTCATTCACTTTCTCAGGCATATGCACCCTATTACCAGCGTTCATGGTTCCCAGTTTGGTTCCCAGATAGAAATTAATCACGGCGCGATGCTGCCGGATTCTTTCACCCGTTCATGCCCTGAAGTTTGGCAATGTTGCGGGGAAGGGGTGTTTAGCTGGAGCGTGTTTCGCTTTTATAAAGCAAGACTTTTGACGCTGACGGGTGAGTTCGATCCCAAGGCGCCATTTTTACTGGATCTGGATTATTTGCGTAAATTGCCTGGTCAGCAGATCGTGACGACCTCCATCGATGAAATGATCAGATTATCTGATGTGGATCCGGTACGGCTAAAGGACTGGTCAGATATTCTGATGCGCATCATTCCGGACGTGAGTCTGGGTGATCGATTACTAGGCTGTTTCATACCAGGGGTGCGGGTCACGTTTTACTCGGCGACGCAGATGCTTGGCCAGATCGATGACGCTGCATTTGTCGAGGCTTTTAGTGCGATCTGGCTTGATGAGAGGACCCGTAGCCCAAGGCTGCGCGAGGCACTCCTTGGTCGTAAGTTGACGGTTCCACCCGGTACGCAAGCCGCGCACTCCCTTGCCAGTGAGAAGCGAGTATGAGCGGATCCACCACCATTGCGCGTGGAAGTCGCATCGCCGTCATTGGGGCGGGTATTTCCGGATTGGCCAGTGCTTGGTTGCTCAAAGAGCACTCTCACGTCACACTTTTTGAGGCGGGTCCATACTTTGGCGGGCACTCAAACACCGTTGACGTCTCACTCGAGGGCGTGACACACCCTGTCGATACGGGCTTTTTGGTTCACAATGATTTGACCTATCCAAATCTCATTCAGTTGTTTGAGCATTTAGATATCCCGGTGCATGCGAGCGACATGTCCTTTGGTGTCTCAATCGAACAACCAGACATCGAGTGGGCAGGTACAAATTTGGGGACTGTTTTTGCTCAACGCAGCAATCTTCTCAAACCGAAATTTTTGATGATGCTCAGGGACATCTTGCGCTTTAATCGCAATGCGCAACGATACCTTGATATGACCAAAGATGCGCCAGTCACGCTCGGTGAGTTGCTCGAGAGAGAGCGTTTCGGTCGGTCAATGCGGGACTGGTATTTGCTTCCGATGGCGGCCGCGATTTGGTCCGCCTCTGTCAAAGATATTCTCGATTTTCCAGCCAGCACTTTTTTGGCGTTTTGTTTAAATCATAGATTGCTGCAGATCGAGAACAGACCGCAATGGAAAACGGTCGTCGGAGGCTCAAGAGAGTACGTTCACGCCATGCTGCGGGATCTTAAGGATGCGCGGATTAACTGCCCGGTCCATCGCGTGCTGCGTCAAAATGATCAGGTGGTCATCCACTCTGCTCAAGGTATTGAGCATTTTGATGCGGTGATTTTTGCGTGCCACGCACCGACTGCATTGGCTTTGCTCGATGCGACATCCGCCGAACGTAATGTGCTTGCTGGTTTTCGCTATCAGGCCAATAGGGCGGTGCTGCACATTGACACCAAACTCTTACCGCGTCGCAAGAAAGTCTGGTCGGCGTGGAATTACCTTTCCTCAACAGGCGAGGGTGATGACGATAGTGCGCAGCGACCCGTCGCGGTGAGTTATTTGCTGAACCAGTTACAACCGCTCCCTTTCAAGACACCCGTAATCGTGACACTTAACCCGATTCACGAGCCAGATCCTGAATTGCTGTTGAGGAGCTTCGACTATGAGCATCCTATCTTAAATCAGGCAGCTGCTGCCTCGCAGAAACTGCTGCCCTCGATACAGGGACTCAATCGTGCCTGGTTCTGTGGCGCGTGGTCGGGTTTTGGTTTTCACGAAGATGGTTTGAAGTCTGCTTTACGCGTTGTCAGAGACTTCGATATTGTCATCCCCTGGACGCCTGTTTATGACTGAAACGATATTTGAGCTCTGCCGAGGACGCGTGATGCACGCGCGCTTAAAGCCGTTCATACATCGTTTTGTGTACCGCGTTTTTTGTATTCGTTTGCGCGTTGATCAAATGGCCAGGCTGGGAGATTTTAATAGCTGGCTCTTCGGTTTTGATAAAAAACGGATCGTCAGTTTTCAATCCAGAGATCACGGCGCGCGTGATGACTCGGACCTCGTGGTCTGGTTATCTAAAACGCTGAGTGAAAGTGGTATCACGCTTGAAACAGGTCCGATTTGGTTGCAGTGTTTTCCCAGAGTACTGGGTTATGTTTTTAATCCGGTCAGTTTTTGGTATGTGCATGACAAGCAAGGGGCGCTGCGCGTATTAGTCGCTGAGGTCAACAATACGTTCGGTCAGCGGCATCAGTATGTGCTGACGGCTGCGAACCTTGGCGTGATCCAGCAGGACTCGGCGCTCGAGTGTCGCAAGGTATTCCATGTCTCTCCCTTCTGCGAGGTTGAGGGCACCTATCGATTCACGTTGAGCCGTCGCGGTGCGCAGGAACGTATGGCGATTGATTATTACGATGCGATTGATCATCCCGTTGCCTTGCTCAAGACCGCGATTGTTGTGCAAGCCATGCCATTTTCAACCCGCGCACTACTCGCGAGCGTTCTTTCCATGCCGATGATGACACTTGGCGTGATGTGGCGCATACATTTCCAGGCGTTCAAACTTTGGCGAAAGGGCGCTCAATACCATCCCGTTCCGCCACTCCCGAATCAAGAAGTGACTAACAACAGAAAGGTTTCTTAATGAGTTTAAATGAACAGCGTCTGACAGGACTGATGGCCAAAATGCCATGGTCGGGAAGACTTCTTGTGAATTTACTGAGTCGGATCTCAACGGGCTCGCTCAAGCTTGTCGATCCCTTCGGGATTGAGTTAATGCTTGGACAAAATGCCTCAGACTCGTCCGGCTCGCTCTTACACGCCGAATTGCGCATTCTTGACTGGCGTGCTGCGAGTTTGATTTTGCGGCAAGGTGACGTCGGTTTTGCAGAAAGTTTGCGACGCGGCTGGGTGGAGTCTCCTGACTTGGTGGCTTTGTTCACGTTAGCGATCCGCAATGAACAGATTTCAGAGGCTGTCGATGGTCATTGGTGGGCGCTCCTGCTTAAACGGTTATCGCATTGGATCCTCAAAGACAACAGTCGTGCGGGCAGTCGTCGCAATATCTTGAGTCACTACGATGTAGGCAATCCTTTCTACCGACTTTGGCTCGATCCATCTATGACATATTCTTCGGGTTTGTTTGAAGGAGATATGTCCAGAGAGCTAGAGGCCTCTCAAGATGCAAAGTACGACCGCATTTTGGATGAGCTTCAAGCGCAGCCAGGACAGACGATTCTCGAAGTCGGTTGTGGCTGGGGCGGCTTTGCAGAGCGTGCGGCCCGTCGCGGCTTGAACGTGATCGGCATCACATTGTCTGATGCGCAGTTGGAGTGGGCCACTCAGCGGATGCAAGACGCGGGGCTCAGTGATCGTGTGCAATTGCGTCTTCAAGACTATCGCGATGTTCCCGAAAAATTTGATCATATCGTCTCGATCGAGATGTTTGAAGCGGTGGGGTTATTACACTGGTCCGGCTATTTTCAGATGTTGTCGCGTTGCTTAAAACCCGAGGGCAAAATCGTTGTGCAAACCATCGATATCGCCGAAGACCGTTTCGATGCTTACCGTCGCGGCACGGATTTTATTCAGCAATATATTTTTCCAGGCGGTATGTTGCCAAGTCCGACGCGTTTCAAAAAGGAATCCGAGGCTGCGGGGCTGAGTGTGCTGAATATGTATGGGTTTGGTCAAGACTATGCCGAAACCCTTAAGCGCTGGGCGCAACGTTTTGAAGAAAGTCTGACGCAAATTCGTGAGCTGGGCTATGACGATGCTTTTATACGCGTCTGGAGAATGTACCTCGCTTATTGCGAGGTCGGTTTTAGACAAGCAAGGACGGATGTCAAACAATGGACATTATGCGCAAAATCCTGATCTCTCTTTTTTTAACGCTGTCGATGTCGGGCGTATTCGCAGCGCCAACATTCACAACGCTCTTGCCTGGCGCACAACAAGTTGGCCAGGGTATGTTCAAGCGTTTTGGCTGGTCGATTTATGAGGCGAGTCTCTACGCGCCGGAGGGTCGTTTCAATCCGCGGCAACCCTATGCGTTGACCCTCACATACGAGCGCACGATTTCAGGCGACCGATTGGTTGAAGCTTCGCTGGATCAAATGCGCAAGTTGGGCGCACCCGTTGACGAACATCCAAACTGGGCTGCAGAGCTCGCACGCGTGTTGCCGAGCGTCTCAAAGGGTGTGACGCTGACAGGCGTTTATCGGCCGGGCGAAGGTGCGACTTTTTATCAGATGAACATTGAAACGGGTCGTGTGGATGATGATTTAGCGCGTTGGTTTTTCGCTATCTGGTTGGATCCCCGCACGAGTGAGCCCAGCTTGCGACAGGCCTTGATCGGGGCGAGTCAGTGAGACCACGTGGCTTAGCCGCCTATGCTGCATTGGGGTTGCCGCTCGCCATGGCGATGCTTCCCATCTACATGATTTCACCAAAATTTTATGGCGATGGTTTAGGTGTTGACCTCGCTGCCCTAGGTGCTGTTCTGTTTCTCACGCGAATGCTCGATACGATTCAGGATCCATTTCTAGGTCGAGTTGTGGATGCGTATCAACGCAAACGCTATGGCTGGCGTGTGCTCATGCTGGTCTCGGGGCTTTTACTCGCACTTGGTTTCGTCATGCTCTTTACACCGCCAGAGTGGTCAGCAGGTGGCTTGCTTGGCTGGCTCACGCTCAGCCTGGTGATTGTGTATTTCGCCCATAGCCTATTGAGTATTTGTTATCTGACATGGGGCGCAAGACTGACTGACGATATTGCTGAGCGCTCGCGTGTGACAGCTTGGCGCGAGGCCTTTGGATTGATTGGTGTGGTCGTTGCGTCTGTGTTGCCAACGTTCTGGGTAGCCGATTGGGGGCCACGTCAAGGCTATCAGTTATTTGCCTGGGTTTTTGTGGCAGTGCTGGTGGTTGGCTTGCTCACAACACTTTTTGCGGCGCCATCCCCCAAAGTCTCGACCGTCGGCTCGCTCGAAGGTTGGCGCGCTGCGCTTTCACCATTGGCCGTACGCAAAGTCATGTGGTTTTATCTGTTTAATGCCATCTCTGTCGCGATTCCTGCAACGCTTGTGCTCTTTTTTATTGATGATGTGGTGCAGGCACCTCAACAGGCAGGCCTTTTTTTAGGCGTCTATTTTTTAGCCGGCATGCTGACGCTTCCACTTTGGGTTGCTTTGTCGGATCGCATCGGCAAGGCTTTTGCCTGGCTACTCGGCAGCGTGTTGGCGGCAGCTTCTTTGCTTTCTGCGAGTTTGATCGGTCCAGGCGATGTGATGGGTTTTGCGTTGATTTGTTTCGCATCAGGCGCGGCCCTGGGGGCTGATGTGGCGCTGCCGCCCGCCATGCTTGCGGATGCGATTCCCGAGGAAAAGCGCAGAAGTACGGGCTTGTATTTTGGTATCTGGGTGTTGATCAGCAAATTTGCTCTGGCGCTTGCCGCAGGCTTGGCACTTCCAAGCTTAAAAATATTTGGTTATATGCCCGGACAAGTTCAGACCGTGAGCGGATTGATAGCGCTCTATGTTTTTTTGCCAATCATTTTCAAGGTTGGTGCCATAGCGGTTCTTTTTCCGCAGTTGAATGAAAACTGGTTAACGCGGACTTTTGTCCGCAAGGGGTCTCAAAAATGAAATTCAAAGCACTCGTTGCCTCAGCAACTGCCGCACTGATGACTGCTTGTGGAAGCGTGGATGTGGAACAGTACGCCAAAGAAACACCCAAGCTCGAGCTCTCTCAGTTTTTTACTGGCACGATTGATGCCTGGGGTATTTTTCAAAAGCGTAATGGCGAGGTTGCACGTCGCTTTCACGTGGAAATCCTGACGAATTGGAGTAGTCCACAAGAAGGGACACTGGACGAGCGGTTTACCTACTCTGATGGTGAAAAGCAGCGCAGAGTCTGGACGTTGAAAAAGCAAGCGGATGGTACATGGCAGGGCACAGCGGATGATGTTGTTGGCGTCGCCACGGGCCGTGTGTCTGGTAACGCGCTGCACTGGACCTATGTTCTGCGACTTCCTGTCGATGGCAAGGAGTATCTTGTTAATTTTGACGACTGGATGTGGCAGATGGATGAGTCCTCAATGATGAACCGCTCGACAATGTCAAAGTTCGGGATAGATCTGGGCGAGGTGACATTGTTTTTCCGTAAACGTGCACCAGGTCAACCGTCATGATGCACGCCTTGAATCCGCCAATCAAAAGCTGGGCAGGTAAGCGAGTTTGGATTGTCGGGGCTTCGAGCGGAATTGGTGCAGCCCTGGCGCGCGCCTTGCTTGATGCTGGCGCATGGGTCACTGTGTCGGCGCGTCGGCAGGAGGCCTTGGATGAGGTGATCGCATC
>JAURZO010000090.1 GCA_030653405.1 Zwartia sp.
TATGCTGCGACATCAACCGAGGTCAATGCATACATTGCTAAGATTGTAGGCTTTGCTGACGTCAAAGCATGGGTCTTTACACAAGCAGACAACAAAGTCTACGACACAACCACTGCAGCGACCTTAAGTTTCGAAGGTACGCCAACAGATGCCAGTGCTGTCACACTTAATGCAGGCACTGCAACATTTGATACTAAGAATGTTGGTACAGGCAAAACTGTGACCTATTCCGGTTATACCTTGGGTGGAACCGCTACAAATCTTGCACTCTTTACTGGCGCTGGCACGCATTTAGCGAATATTACGCCCGCACCATTGACCGTCACGGCGACGGGCACCAACAAAGTTTATGATGGCAACACTACGGATGTCGTCACACTCGCTGGTACTCCACTCGCAGGAGACACAGTCACTTTTGCAAACGCTGCGGCAAACTTTGTTGATAAAAACGTCGGAACCGCCAAAACCGTCAACGTCACAGGTATTACCTTAGCAGGTGCCGATGCTGGCAACTATGCAGCAAACACGACCACGGTGACCACGGCCAACATTACGCCTCTACCCCTCAACGTGAGCGCTACCGGCACGGACAAGGTCTATGACGGCAACACCACCGATATCGTCACTCTGGCCGCAACCCCCATTGCAGGTGATACCGTCACACTCGCCAACACTGCCGCTAACTTTGTCGACAAAAACGTTGGCACAGCAAAAACTGTCAACGTCACCGGTATCACGATTGCGGGTGCCGATGCAGGCAACTATACGGCGAACACTACGACCGCAACCACCGCCAGCATCACTCCCCTACCGCTGACCGTCAGCGCTACCGGCACGGACAAGGTCTATGACGGCAACACCACCGATATCGTCACTCTGGCCGCAACCCCCATTGCAGGTGATACCGTCACGCTCGCCAACACTGCCGCTAACTTTGTCGACAAAAACGTTGGCACAGCAAAAACTGTTAACGTCACCCGTATCACGATTGCCGGCGCCGATGCAGGGAATTACACCGCTAACACCACCACAGCAACCACTGCCAGCATCACTCCCCTACCGCTGACCGTCAGCGCCACCGGCAGTGATAAGGTTTTTGATGGCACGACCACTGCCACGGTCGCTCTTGCAGACAATCGCATTGCAGGCGATGTCATTGGGACAAGCTACACCGCTGCTAACTTTAATACTCCGGCCGTTGGCAATGATAAGCCCATTGCAGTAACGGGTATTAGCACCACGGGCACAGATGCAGGGAACTATACCTACAACACATCGACGACCACCTCCGCAAACATTACGCCAGTCTCCTCGACGACGGTTCCAGTCGTGTTGCCAAGTGGTGAGGTGGTGTACATCACGCCTGGCTCGACAACCGTACCTGTTGTCTTACCAAGCGGTGAGATTGTTTACCTCCCAGACGTTTCCAGTCCAGTTCTAGCCGAGCAACTCACCTCAACAGGCCTTGGTTCGCTCGGAGTGGTGCCTGTCACACCGTTCGGCACCAACAATCCAGCACCGCTCGTTTTATTGAAAGATACACAGTACGGTGGCATCGATGCCGCACCGATTGTTCCCTTCGCCCTGCTCGGAATCCCAACAAATTTCGTGCCAGGACTGGAGAATGGTTTTGATGGCGGTCCTGCAGCCACAACCTTGTTTGTTGGTCCCCAGCCTGCGCCAGGGCTCACAGTCGTTCAGGCACCAAGAGGGCAAGAACTCCTCGCCCTTTATCCGGTTAGACCCCTCATGCCTTATGCCGCACCTATCCGTCGGCCCAGACAAGGACGGAATTAATGTTTAAAGGCGCTTGCTCCGTACGGTTGATGCAGTTTGTTGGAATTATTCTGACAAGCCTGATACTCACGGGACATTCACAGGCGTCAGATCGAAAAATTGATCTGACGTCTGATGCACGAAATTTTGTGGACTGGATTGTGCACACCGCCGACCATCAAAACCTTCCCTTTATTGTCGTAGACAAAAAAGCGGCAAGAGTATTTGTGTACCGTGGAGACGGCACTTTGCTTGGCGCGGCATCAGCCTTATTGGGAGTTACGCAAGGAGACGACACATCACCAGAAGTTGGCAAGAAAAAACTCGCAGACATCCGTAAAGATGAGCGCACCACACCCGCTGGACGTTTTGTTGCTGATCTCGGACTTGATCTACAAAACTCAGAGATACTCTGGATTGACTACGACTCCGGCCTGTCGTTGCATATTGTTATTACTGCAAACGCTTCCGAACAACGTTTAAAAAGACTCGCCAGCAAGCAAGTCGCTGATCTTCGAATCACGTACGGGTGCATTAATGTCTCAAAACAATTCTATATAGATATTGTTTATCCAACATTCAAAAATACCAGCGGTATTGTTTACATACTTCCCGAAGTGCATTCAATACAAAAAGTGTTTGGCCAAGAAGCTGCCAGGTTTGCCCAAAGATAAATCACTCTTGAGCTAAACAAAGATTAATTTCCATGCATCAGCGGTAGTAACCGATCCGTTTCACGCTTGACAACCGCATAGCATTCACAACTCATTTCCTCGAGTTTTGGACGATCCAGTACCTTGATTTTCCCGCGTGAATATTCTATGACATTGAGCTTTTGCAAAACGCCAGCAGCCGTAGTCACACCCTCACGACGCACGCCCAACATATTTGCGATTAATTCCTGCGTCATGTGCAACTCATTCGTCGGGAGTCGATCAAGCGACAATAGCAACCAGCGACACAGCTGCTGTTCGATAGAGTGATGCCTGTTACAGACGGCTGTCTGCGACATTTGTGTAATAAGAGATTGGGTATACCGCAACAAAAGCAGCATTAAGGCACCGTGACGATTGAACTCAGTCCTTAATCTTTCAGCAGATAATCTATAGGCAAAACCTTCGCTTTGCACGACAGCTCTGCTCGGTGTGCTGATTCCACCCATAAATACTGAAATCCCAACAATACCGTCATTTCCAACAACCGAGATTTCAGCTGAAGCGCCATTTTCCATGACATACAACAACGAAACGATCGAATTAGTTGGAAAGTAGACATAGTGTAGATCGTCACCCGACTCATAAATGACCTTACCAAGCGGAAACGCGATCAGCTCAAGCTGATCGAATAACGGTTGCTTGACAGCATCTGGAAGCTCCGCAAGAATGTGATTTTCTAGCGGAGAGGGTTTCGTATCCATTTTTGCCTCTGAAGCAGATTGCATATTCATGCGAGTCGAGCGTTTTATTCGCCAATTGGCGAACATTGGAAAACCCCTAGCCTAAAAGTACTTCTAAGAATATTTTCGCAATAATATCTTGTAATTAGTTTTCTTGCAGAGCAGATTCATCAACTCGTAATGAGTGCCACTTTTATAATTATTCATCACCAAAATTACATTGCATTTAGTACTAAAAAATACAAAAAAGGTTTCAAAGCATAGACGCCTTGAAACCTTTTTTTATACTAGATAAAACTCACTTTAATACTAGTTGAATTTTATTATTTGAGTGTTTTTGGTGGCGCATCCCTGATTCGAACAGGGGACCTGCGGATTATGATTCCGTCGCTCTAACCGGCTGAGCTAATGCGCCTTCCACGGATAAAAATCTGATTGACTCTTAACCAAGAGGCAGAATCGTAGCATTTTTTTCAGCTTTCTGCAGACGTGCAAGTTTCCGTATGTAGCGCTGCGAGGATTCACGCCTGTTGATGCGATCGGTATGACAGTTTCAACGATTGACTTAACTCATCATATCCAGACACGTGCGGGCAATCACTTTCGTCGCTCGACGTAGGTCTTCGAGCTCTAAGCGCTCATCAGGTTGTTTCGCACGACTTTCTTCTACGGTGCGGGGGCCTGCCCCGTATAGGACAACAGGAATTCCGGCTTCGCAATACAGGCGGGCATCTGCATACAGGGGGGTGCCGCAAGCGGGTACTTTTTCACCGAACTGTTGCTCAGCATGGCTTTGCAGTGCCTCAACTAACTCCGAGCTGCCTGGCAATGGTTTAAGAGCACGAGCCAACAGGATGCGCTTGGTCTCGACGGTGATGCCAGGGATCTGTTTCCACACATCGTCAATCGCTGCTCGAATGCTTTGCTCGACAAGCTCGGGATCTTCTTCTGGCACCATGCGGCGATCCATCTTCAATACGACTTTACCAGGAATGACATTGGTATTAGTCCCGCCCTGGATAAGGCCGATATTCAAATAGGGGTGATTAATGCCTGGTACCTGACTCTTGATCGACTTGTAGGTCTCATTCAAGGCATACAACGCATTCATGATTTTGACAGCGGCTTGGAGCGCATCCACGCCAGAGGTCGGCACGGCGGCATGGCCCATTTTTCCATGAACGGTGACTTCGAATTGCAAGCAACCGTTATGAGCCGTGATGATTTGATAACTAAAACCTGCCGCGATCGCAAGGTCTGGCTTGGTGAGATTATTTTTAAGTAGCCAGCCTGGCCCCAGCTCACCTCCGAACTCCTCATCGTAGGTGAACTGAAGCTCGATACGGCCTTTCAACGGCACACCGAGAGACTCTAGCGCCCGCACTGCAAACACATAAGTTGAAAAATCACACTTGCTCACTGCAGCGGCACGTCCGTATATCCGACCGTCGTGCACCTCACCTCCATAGGGCGGATAGGTCCAACCATCACCGGGCGGTACCACGTCGCCATGGGCATTTAACGCCAGCACTTTTCCACCAGCCTCATATTGCCTTTTGACGATGAGGTTTGTGATCGACTCGAGGCCTGCGTCTCGCACAATCGCCTCAGGAACTTCATGCTGCTCCGCTTGCATGCCGAAAGGCGCAATCAATTTTGAAACATGCAAGGCATGCGGCGTATTGTTACCTGGAGGTGTGTCGGTTGGGACTTGAATGACCGACTGCAAAAACTTCACTTGCTCGTCAAAATGTGCATCGACCCATTGATCTAGTTTTGCGTAAAGTTCGGTACGGTTGTTATTCATTTTCATTATTAGAGTATGTTGATTTCTGATGCGTTGATGCCGTATACGTTGATTTTTATGCGTGAATTTCTTCTAAGAGTGCCTCAAAAGCATTCACCACTAACTTCGCATCTTCGGCCGTAATAATTTCAAGAGGATTGTGGCTGATGCCTCGATTACCACCGCGAACAAATAGCATCGCCTGAGGCATGATGGTATGCATTTTCATCGCATCGTGACCCGCGCCACTATTTAACCTAAAAATCGGTTGACCGATTTTAGCGACAGCTTGTTCCCAGCGGGCTTGCCAAACCGGATCTGATGGCGCGGCACTCGCACGCATGACTTCCGAATATTCAAACTGAACGTGTCTTTGAGACGCGATCTCGTGAGCCTGCCTGACAATATCATTGACAAGAGCGTCCCTCTGCGCATCAGTCGGGGCGCGCATATCCAACGTGAAGACACATTCGCCCGGAATCACATTAATCGAGCCACCGGGTACCTGTATTTGTCCGACGGTAGCAACCGAGCCCTCGTCGGCACAAGCGCGCTTCTCGGCCATCAGGCTAATTTCAGCGGCAGCCAACATGGCATCTTGACGCATCGACATCGGCGTGGTCCCCGCGTGCCCCGCCAGACCAATTGTTTTACAAGTCGCGCGCACGCCGGCATTGATAGACGTCACAATACCCAGAGGGAGTGCTTTTTCACACAACACGGGGCCTTGTTCGATATGCACTTCAACAAAACCAAGATATTGGGAGGGATCCCTCTTGATCGGTTGGATAGACGCGAGCGTGCCTGGCAAACCAGCCGCCTGCATCGCCTGCGTCATTGTGATGCCATCAGCATCCTGTTGAGTCAACCAAGCCGGATCAAAACTGCCGGTCAACGCCCCTGCAGCGAGAAAAGTCGCGCGAAACCTTTGCCCCTCTTCCTCGGAAAATCCGACCACCTCAATACCGAAGGGCAAGCGTTTTTTTTGCTTAGATAGAGACTTGACTACTGCGATCGGCACGAGAATACCCAGTCGGCCATCGTATTTGCCACCGTTGCGCACTGTATCGTAATGAGAGCCAGTCAGCAGCGTTTTAGCGTCAAGATGCTCGCCGTGGTAGAGACCCACAACGTTACCAACGGCATCGACTGAAATCTTGTCGAATCCTGCATCCTGCATTAGCGCTTTTAGCTCAGCACAGACGGCCTGGTGAGCCGGGGTGAGATAGGTCACGGTAAGTTGACCCTTCTCTGCCCATTCTGGTTCACTATGCTGAGCCAGTCGCTCTGACCACTGCATAATGACATCGCCGACGTTTTCTAGAACTGCCATATCCAATCCTGTAAGAGACGCCGCGGCTGCGAGATCAGGCGGCCCTTACAGTTTATCGCGTCAGTAGGTCTTATAGGGCAAGAACTTACCGGACAACACCACACTGACCCGGTCTCCCTTAGGGTCAGGCTCGCGCTTGATATCCATCGAAAAATCAATGGCGCTCATGATGCCATCCCCAAACTCTTCATGAATCAGCTCTTTGATCGTCGTACCGTAGACACTCACGAGCTCGTACCAGCGATAAATCAGGGGATCCGTCGGCACTGAGCTACGCAAAGAGCCTTTATAAGGTACTACCTGTAACAATGCGACTGCCTCTGCGGGCAAGCCGAAAGTCTTACCAATCACCAGTGCTTGAGCTTTGGTGAGGGTCATTTGTCCCAGACAAGCGGCCGTTGTCCACTCTTTGGACAATTTAAGCTTCTTGGCCACATCGACCCACTTGATTCCCTTTTGCACTTTGGCCGAGTAAATAAGGTCGGTCACGTCTTCGCGCGTCATCGGCTTGGCGATCGATTTGGAAACTGCCATGTCTTTCTCCTTTGGAATAAAACGTTCAATCAAAATAAATATAAAAATTAAGCCGCTGCATAGGTCTTTGAACGATGCACCAGAAAATCAATCAGGTGGTTGCGTAGCTCGTAAAACTTAGGATCGTGATGCATCGTGGCACGGGTTCGATCTTTAGGCAAAGTATTTGTCACGATCTCGGCCAGCACGGCGCGCGGACCGTTACTCATTAAAAAGATTTTGTCCGACAATAAAATTGCTTCATCGACGTCATGGGTGATCATGAACACGGTTTGTTGTGTTCCTCTGACGATCGTGACAAGCTCATCTTGAATATTGCCGCGCGTCAGTGCATCCAACGCACCGAATGGTTCATCTAACAAAAGCATTTTTGGCTGAATCGCAAAGGCGCGGGCAATCCCCACCCGCTGCTTCATGCCGCCTGAAAGTTGAGAGGGCTTTTTATCCTCGGAACCGGTCAGATGCACCATGTCGATGAATTGCTGAACATGGGCGTCAACCTCGGCGCGAGACCAATGCGGCCACTTAGACCGAACTGCAAAAGCAATGTTGCCTCGTACCGTCATCCAAGGCATGAGCGCATGCGACTGGAACACGACTCCTCTATCCAAGCTCGGCCCACTGATTTCGCGACCGTCAATAAACGAATGCCCATCTGTCGGGGCCTCCAATCCCGCCAGCACATTTAAAATCGTGGTCTTGCCGCATCCAGAATGGCCGATGATACAAACGAACTCGCCGCGATCGATCGTGAAATTCACATCATCAAAAACCACCAGATCGCCGCCCCCATTCACCCCTGGGAAA
The DNA here is from genome assembly GCA_030653405.1 of Zwartia sp. Classification (GTDB taxonomy): domain Bacteria; phylum Pseudomonadota; class Gammaproteobacteria; order Burkholderiales; family Burkholderiaceae_B; genus Zwartia. The sequence continues at coordinate 7,633 of JAURZO010000090.1, forward strand.
GCCTTGCGTAAGCCTTGAACCTGTAAAAAATTTTGCATCTTGCCTTTTCCCTTTTTAGGTTCAATCTTTGTAAGTCACGGCTTTTTGCAGTCGCGCAAAACACATATCAAGAAGCATTCCGATGACCCCGATCATGAACACAGCCACCAAAATGTTAGCGATCGACAAGTTGTTCCACTCGTTCCAGACAAAATAACCAATCCCTGTACCACCGACCAGCATCTCAGCGGCCACAATCACAAGCCAGGCAATACCAATTGAAATCCGCATCCCCGTCATAATCGTAGGTGCAGCCGCGGGCAAAATCACAAGCAACGCCTTGCGCATTGGGCTGACTTCAAGCGTGCGCGCAACATCGAGCCACTCTTTGCGGACCGAAGCCACACCAAAAGCGGTGTTGATTAACATTGGCCAAATCGAGCAAATAAAAATCACAAAGACCGCAGACACACTAGAGTCTTTCAGCGTGAACAATGCAAGAGGCATCCAGGCAAGGGGCGATATCGGCTTGAGCACCTGAATAAACGGATCCAGCGCCTGAAATATCAGCCGCGACATCCCGATCAAAAATCCTAGTGGCACAGCAACTAACGCTGCCAAACCAAAACCCAAGGCAACACGCGAAACCGACCAGGCAAGCTGAATCCCGATGCCCTTGTCATTGGCGCCTCGGTCGTAGAACGGATCAGACAAATGTTCAACAAGCTTGGCCCCTACATCCATCGGTCCGGGAAACGCAGATTTTTGACCTGTCGCTGCTGCGGCTCCCACCAGCTTGGCATACTCCTCATCGACCACCTGAGCACTTTTCGTAGGCATGGTGGCGATCTGCCACACCACCAAAAAAATCGCGAGAATTAAGCCAGATAGAACAAGAGACCTGACACGTTCATGACCCATCATTGCTAAACCCTCTTGATCGCAAAGCTATTGAGATACTCTTTTGGCTTACTTGCGTCAAAAGCCTTGCCCATCACGACAATTTTTTTACTACCAGGCGCGGGTGCAACAAGTCCAGCCTGTTCCATGGCACGACGTGCATCCGTCGCTAAAAAGACCTCTTGGGCGATTTTTTGATAATCCACATCGCCTTTGACCTGCCCCCAGCGCTGCATCTGGGTCATGATCCAAACTGCAAAAGACTCCCAGGGCATCGGATCAAAACCAATACGATCCGGGACTTTTTTAACGCCGCCAAGACCATCCGCATAGGTACCCGTTAGCACTTGTTCGACTACCGTCAAAGGTTGATTCAAATAATTGGGCGTATGAATCGCTGCGGCGATTTCTTTTCGATTTTCAGCCTTTTGAGCATAGGCAGTGGCTTCGACAATCGCACGCAATAAGGCGCTATACGTATTGGGATTCGCTGTGACAAACTCCTTGCTTGCCGCAAACGCACAACAAGGATGACCATCCCACAATTCTTTGGAAAGAATATGAATAAAACCTACACCATCATAAACCGCACGCTGATTGACGGGGTCAGGTGCAAGAAATCCATCGATATTATCCGCACGTAAATTCGCCACCATCTCTGGTGGAGGCACCACACGGATCTGAACGTCACGGTCAGGATCAATGCCATGTTCTGCGAGGTAATAACGCAGCAAATAGTTGTGCATTGAATAGTCGAACGGCACTGCAAATTTGAATCCTTTCCAGTCTTTAGGATTGCGCTTGTCTTTATGTTTCACCGCGAGCGTGATCGCTTGACCATTGATATTTTCAATCGCTGGAACGGTGTATGGAGTTGGTGAAGCGCCCGCCCCCATCGAAATAGCCAAAGGCATGGGTGACAGCATGTGTGCCGCGTCGTACTCCTTGTTCAGCGCCTTGTCTCGCACGACGGCCCAGCCTGCCGTTTTTACGACCTCAACGTTTAGACCCTGCTTTTTGTAAAAGCCCATCGGATCGGCCATGATGATCGGGGTGGCGCACGTGATTGGAATGAAGCCTACCTTTAAATTGTTCTTTTCAAGCTTTCCACCTTGTGCAAAGGCTTCTTTTGCGAAAGCAAGTGGAAAAATGGAAGAAATTGCTGCCAACGCAGTGGGTGCGCCAACGGCCTGCAAAAAGCGTCTGCGCATATCATCTTGAGGGAATACAGCACGCATGACGGCTTGCTCGACGACACGAGAAGTCATTGCCTCAGAAGATCCCGAAGCGACCTCATTGCGTGCGGAGACGCTTGCTTCGTGCTCGGCGGCAGAGGCATGCTGGCCGCATGTGCAGCGTAAGCGAATCTTTGAATCAAATGGATTAGAGAAGATCGACATGTTAAGCACCCCTGTGTGGAAACTTGATAAAAAACACAAAGCAAGTTACGTGCCAACACAGAATGATCGACAGGTGCGTACGCAGATCTATCGGCGACTACGATGAATTTAATCGAACAGGGCATTCCAGGCACCAAGACAGTGCCGACAAACGAACTTTAGTAAACGCTGGCACTGCTTTAAGGCCAGAGCGCCAGATCAGTGCGTCATTTTTAGTCTCCAAACTCCAAGAAAACAGGTTGATGATCCGATACCTGAGTCTCTTGGTCGACGCTTAGACTTCGCACCCGAGTCGCGACAGAGGGGCTCACAAAAATGAACATTCCATGTCAGAACTTTCATTTGAGCCTCTGCCCTTTTAAAAAGGAGATGGACTGGCACGTCAGATTTGGGATTGCTAGTTTTGCATTACTCATTTTCAGAATGCTTTGGGGTTTTGTTGGCTCACGTTACGCCCGCTTTGCACAGCTCATCACCTCGCCCGCCAAAACTCTCGCTTACTTACGCGGCCCGCAACACAAAGAAGCCGGACACAACCCACTCGGCGCTTGGTCAGTCGTGGCCATGTTGGCGCTTTTATTAGTGCAAAGCAGGCACGCAAAGCGCTCAGGATGACTGGAGAGTCAGAGTTTGCGCGTTGACACTCGCCATCCTGCTTGTACTACTCGCATGGCGGTTACAAGACCTGACGTTTAATGCGCCACTCAGTTTTGGATAACGAAGAAAGATGATTATCGTCTCGATACATCAATAAACTATAAAGTTGTGCTGCAATGACAGCCAGAAGAAAAACAGGCGTCATTTGCGGTAATAATACTAGTCTAGTCAAGACAATAATAATTAGGGGAACATGCGCAATGCCAACATTAAACAACGGAGACTGCAGGATCTATTGGCGGGCAGATGGTGACAACCAACTGCCGGCATTGGTTCTTGGCAACTCGCTCGGGACAGACTGTACACTTTGGGATCCAATGCTCGATGCCTTGATGCGCGACTTCTATGTCGTGAGATTCGATGCGCGCGGCCACGGGGGCTCTGAGTCACCCGCTGGCCCCTACACGATTGATCAACTTACTGACGATGCCCAAGCCGTTATCGCTGCGGCGCGTTTGAGCCGCTATCATTACTGGGGGATTTCTCTGGGTGGTATGGTCGGCATGGAGTTGGCTGCTCGCAAGCCAACCGGTTTAAATAAACTAGTGCTTAGCCACACCGCTGCGGAGTTCGATGCAGGCATCTGGGATCAACGCATCGCGGCACTCAAGACAGGTGGAATGTCCGCCATTATCGACGGCGTGATCGGACGTTTTTTTACCCCAGATTTTGTCTCAAAAAATAATGTAAATCTGAAACGCATACGCAATATTGCCCTGTCGCAAGCGGCGAATGGGTATGCTGCGTGCTGCGCCGCCATTCGCGACATGAGTCTCTACCCCCGACTCGAACGCATTCAGGTTCCGACTTTAGTGGTGGTTGGCGATCTGGATCTTTCAACGCCTAAAGCGCGAGGTCAAGCCTTGGTTGACCGCATCAAGGGATCAAAAATGATCGCTGTTCCGAGCGCGCACATCGCCCCGCCAGAGATCCCCGAGGAATATCTGGCGGCGGTCTTACCTTTTTTGAAAGATTAAGGCTAAAGGTAAAGTTTGATTGCTAGTGCTTATTTATTCGCGCGATAAGAATCGTGACAGGCCTTACAGCTTGAACCAACATCGCCGAACGCTGCACGCAACTTATCCAAGTCGCCTGCATCACGCTTCGGCTGAAGTCACTATACGTCTTTGGCAAGCGTTTGCGCCAAACCGATATAACTGCGCGGTGTCATGGCCAACATGCGCGTGCGCACATCGGCTGGCAAATCCAGACCGCTGATAAACACGCGCAAAGCCTCTTCAGTAATACCCTTGCCACGCGTCAGCGCCTTGAGTTGCTCGTAAGGCTGCGGCAAACCGTAGCGGCGCATCACTGTTTGAATCGGTTCAGCCAACACTTCCCAGCAATTGTCGATGTCTGCATCAATCGCGGCGACATTCACTTCGAGCTTACCCAAACCGCGCAGACACGCATCGTAGGCGACCAGACAGTAACCGAGTGCGACACCCAGATTTCGCAACACTGTCGAGTCAGTCAAGTCGCGTTGCCAGCGCGAAATGGGTAATTTTTCAGAAAGGTGCCGCAGCACAGCATTGGCTAAACCGAGATTACCCTCGGCATTCTCGAAGTCAATCGGATTGACTTTGTGCGGCATGGTAGAGGATCCAACCTCACCCTCTTTAAGTCTTTGTTTGAAATAACCCAGGGCGATGTAACCCCAGATATCGCGGTTCAAATCAATCAAAATCGTATTGGCACGCGCAAGCGCGTCAAACAAACTGGCCATCCAATCATGTGGCTCAATCTGGATCGTATGGGGATTTTGTTTAAGCCCAAGCTCCTTGAGGACGCCTGCGCTAAATGCTGGCCAGTTCAGCTCGGGATAAGCCGACAAATGTGCGTTGTAGTTACCTGTCGCACCGTTCATTTTTGCCAGTGGCACAACCGCCTCGATTTGAGCAACGGCGTCTCGCAGACGCACCGCAACGTTGGCAAACTCTTTGCCCAACGTGGTCGGTGTGGCAGGTTGACCATGGGTGCGGGCAAGCATGGGCTGGGCCGCTTGCATATGCGCCATGTGCTGCAAAGATGCCAACACTTTACGAAGTTGCGGCACCACCACCTGCTCGCGCGCGCGACCAAGCATCAGCGCGTGCGAAGTATTGTTGATGTCCTCAGAGGTACAAGCAAAGTGAATAAACTCACCGGCCTTTTCAAGTTCAGGCAAGCCAGCGACTTTTTCTTTGAGCCAGTACTCGACGGCTTTGACATCATGATTGGTTATGCGTTCGATTTGCTTGATTCGATCCGCATCTGCCTCAGAAAATTCCGTCACCAGTCCGCGCAAAACAGCAAGCGCCTCCTCTGAAAATGCGGGCAACTCTGATAAACCAGCCTTGGACAACCCGATCAACCAGGCGATTTCCACCTCGACTCGGTGAGCCATAAAGCCCGCCTCAGAAAGCAGGGGTCTCAAGGCATCGCAACGCGAGGCATAACGGCCATCTAAAGGTGAAACGGCGTTCAAAACAGTCAGAGCGGGATTTGTTTGCATAGGTAGGAAAGCTGACAAAAAAACGACAAAATGGGTAAGTTTGAGTTTATCACCATGGTTTAGAGGTGAATTACTTACATTGGGAGTGCAACTCAGGGTATGGTAGTTCCGTGCACCAAGATACGCTCATTAGGGTGTTGTTCTTGCTCGTCATAATTAATTACCAAAATCAATATAATCAATACTTCCTTGCTGCTCTTAGCTGTTATCGATTTCGTCGTAAAGTTGAAAGAATATGAAACTCCTCGCCTCACTCACCAGTCCATATGTTCGCAAAGTGCGTATTGTGATGGCCGAGAAAAAACTCGATTATCAGATGCAGATCGAGAATGTTTGGGCAGCCGATACGGTGATGCAAGAGTTCAACCCGTTGGGTAAGGTACCCTGCCTCATCACAGAAGATGACAACAGACTCTTTGACTCGCGTGTCATTGCAGAATACGTCGATACCCTGTCCCCTGTCAGCCAGCTGATCCCCAAAATGGGACGCGAACGTGCAGAAGCTAAATGTTGGGAAGCCCTTGCCGACGGCACACTTGATGCCGCTGTCACGATCGTCAAAGAAATGCAGCGTCCACCTGCTCAGCAGAGTCAGGAATGGATCGACCGCCAATACGGAAAAATACATGCCGCCATTAAGGCAATGGAAGCTGACCTAGGAACCAAAAACTTTTGTATGGGCATCAATTTCAGCCTCGCAGATGTCGCGGTTGGCTGTGTACTTGGTTATTTGGATTTCCGCTTCCCGCACATCGATTGGCGAGCGGAGTCACCTAATTTGGAACGTCTTTATACTAAGCTGAGCCAGCGTCAAAGCTTTATCGACACCGAGCCACCGAAGCAATAAGGTGCTGTAAGCTATTTTTAGGCGATTATTCCGCCACCCAAGCAGATTTCTCCGTCATACAGAACGGCAGACTGACCAGGAGTCACCGCCCACTGAGGCGCATCAAAGCTCAAGCGAAAGTCCCTTGCGTCTTTTTCAACCGAAAGGACACAAGCGGCATCGCTCTGACGATATCGAGTTTTAGCCGCATAGAGGCCACTCGTCGGGGGCTTCCCACTCACCCAGCTGATCTGCTCGGCAACAAGCCCCTGGGTCAACAACCATGGATGGTCATGTCCCTCGACAACGTAGAGAGTGTTGCGAGCCATGTCTTTACGCGCCACATACCAAACGGGTCCGGTGCCATCAGCATGCTGTCGGCCCTTGACCCCACCAATGCCCAAGCCTTTACGCTGACCCAATGTGTAAAAAGACAAACCGTGATGGACACCGACTTGCTGACCAGACTCCGTCAGGATAGGACCTGGCTGAGTCGGCAGATATCGATTTAAAAACTCTCTGAATGGCCGCTCGCCAATAAAACAAATCCCCGTCGAGTCTTTTTTCGCTGCATTGGGCAGACCAATCTCAAGAGCAATACGCCTGACTTCCTGCTTGGTAATCTCTCCAAGTGGAAACAATGTGCGTGAAAGCTGCGACTGGTTGAGACGGTGTAAAAAATAACTTTGATCTTTAGTGTGATCGATCGCTTTGAGCAACTCATAACGTTGCCCAGTCATCGCACCCTCAGTGCCCGTATCACTTGACACAACCGACCCACTCAACCCGTTCTCGCTTAGAACCGATCGCACGCGGGCATAGTGACCGGTCGCGATATGGTCAGCGCCAAGCGTCATCGCATGATCAAGAAAAGCCTTGAACTTGATTTCCGCATTACACAGTACATCGGGGTTAGGGGTGCGACCAGCCGAGTACTCTCTCAAAAAGTCTGCGAACACGCGGTCTTTGTATTCAGAAGCAAAATTGACAGCCTCGATATCAACCCCCACCACATCGGCCACACTCGCGGCATCCAACCAGTCCTGACGACTCGAACAATACTCGGAGTCATCATCATCCTCCCAGTTCTTCATGAACAAGCCGATGACCTCATAGCCTTGTTCTTTGAGCATCCACGCCGTCACGGACGAGTCGACACCACCGGACATACCGACCACCACACGCTTTTTGCGTGCGACCGAAGCGGCAGATTGAAGAGGTGTTGAATTAATTGGATTTGTAGGATTGGCTTTCTGCATATAAAACAAATTGTAGTCGCTCTGTCACAACATCTCGCTTGCCTATGCCTCAAAAACCAGCAAACCTCGGGCGAACACCGCGTTGCTTGGTGTATAACCTATTGATTCACAATCTTACTCAATGGAGAGCTCGATGCGCATAGGAATTCCGCGCGAGACTCGCGATAGCGAAACACGTGTGGCAGCAACGCCGGAAACCGTCAAGAAATACGTTGCTGCAGGACACGAAGTACTGGTCGAGCAAGCCGCTGGTTTGGCGGCTCACTTTTCTGACCAGGCTTACGAGCAAGCTGGGGCCAAGATCGTCGATGCAGCACAGACCTTTGCCGCGCCTCTGATTCTCAAGGTCCGAGCGCCAAGCGCCTCCGAATTACCGGGCATCGCCTCCGGGACAACCTTAGTGGGCATGTTGGATCCGTTTGACGAGGCCGGGCTCGACGCCATGGCGCATGGTGGGCTGACCGCCTTTTCTCTTGAGGCAGCCCCACGCACTACCCGTGCGCAAAGTCTGGACGTACTGTCCTCGCAAGCAAACCTTGCGGGCTACAAAGCAGTCCTCTTGGGCGCACACTATTACGGCCGCATGTTTCCCATGATGATGACGGCCGCCGGCACGATCAAGGCCGCCCGGGTGGTGATTCTCGGCACCGGCGTAGCAGGATTGCAAGCCATTGCGACTGCCAAGCGCCTGGGTGCGGTGGTTGAGGCCTCAGACGTCCGTCCTGCGGCAAAGGAGCAAGTTGAGTCCTTAGGCGGTAAATTCATCGACGTACCCTTCGAGACTGATGAAGAACGCGAAATCGCCCAAGGCGTCGGCGGCTACGCTCGCCCCATGCCCGCGAGCTGGATGCAGCGCCAAGCTATTCTCGTGTCAGAACGCTGCAAGCAAGCTGACCTGGTGATCTCAACCGCGCTGATCCCAGGTCGCCCGGCCCCCACCCTGATCTCTGCAGAAACCGTTCGCGCCATGAAGCCAGGCTCAGTCATCGTCGATTTGGCTGTCGAGCGTGGTGGTAACTGCCCACTCTCCCAAAAAGGGCTGGTCGTCTATGAAAATGGCGTCGCACTTGTCGGCCTCACCAACCTACCCGGTATGCTTGCGACTGATGCCTCGGCCCTTTACGCACGTAATCTGCTGGACTTCCTCAAGCTCATCATCGACAAAGATGCCAATCTGGCGATCGCCCGTGATGACGATATCGTTGTGGCCTGCCTCGTCTGCGAAGGCGGCAAAAATTTAAGGAAGAAATAATGGAAGCCATTAGTCCCACCCTCGTTAACCTCATTATTTTTGTGTTGGCGATCTATGTCGGATATCACGTTGTCTGGAACGTGACTCCAGCCTTGCATACACCACTCATGGCGGTCACCAACGCCATCTCGGCCATTGTGATCGTAGGCGCAATGCTTGCCGCGGCCCTCACCGAAGGCGGTCTCGCCCGCGGCATGGGTGTATTTGCTGTGGCACTTGCTGCGGTCAACGTATTTGGTGGCTTTCTTGTCACGCGCCGGATGCTTGAAATGTTTAAGAAAAAAACGCCCAAAGACAAAGCAACTAAAGAAAAAGCGACTGATCATGGGAGTCATGCATGATTTCCATTAACGTTGTCACGCTTTTCTATTTGATCGCCTCTGTCTGCTTCATTCAGGCACTAAAAGGTCTGTCCCATCCCACCACTTCGCGCCTAGGCAATGCCTTTGGTATGGCGGGCATGGTTATCGCCGTGCTCACCACAGCCGCGTTGATCATCAGCTTGTCTCGCGAAGCACAAGCCGGCGTTGGTTTAGGCTGGGTCTTACTTGGTTTATTGATCGGCGGCTCGATCGGTACGATCATGGCCAAGCGCGTAGAAATGACCAAAATGCCTGAACTTGTCGCGTTCATGCACAGCATGATCGGCCTGGCTGCCGTGGCGATTGCGGTCGCAATTGTGGCTGAACCTCAGGCCTTTAGTATTGTCTCTGCCAAAGGTGAACCGATTCCTTTCGGCAACCGCTTAGAGCTGTTCATCGGAACCTTTGTCGGCGCCATTACCTTTTCAGGCTCGGTAATCGCTTTCGGCAAGCTCTCAGGCAAATACAAGTTTCGCTTGTTTCAGGGCGCACCAGTCGTCTTTGCCGGTCAGCACATGGTGAATTTGGCGCTGGCGTTAGCCATGCTCGGTTGCGGTATCTGGTTCATGCTCACGCAAGACTGGACGCCTTTTGTCATCATGACCATCATCGCCTTCATTTTGGGCGTGCTGATCATTATCCCGATTGGTGGCGCGGACATGCCTGTCGTCGTGTCGATGCTCAACAGCTATTCCGGCTGGGCAGCAGCAGGCATCGGTTTCTCTTTGAACAATCCCATGCTGATCATTGCAGGTTCGCTGGTAGGTTCTTCTGGCGCGATTCTGTCCTACATCATGTGCAAGGCCATGAACCGGTCCTTCTTTAACGTGATTTTGGGTGGCTTCGGTGGCGCCACTGACTCGGGTCCTGCAGCGGGCTCAGGCGCTCAGCGCACAGTACGCTCCGGTAGCCCAGACGATGTAGCCTTTCTGTTGACCAATGCTGAAACAGTCACCATCGTTCCTGGTTACGGTCTGGCCGTTGCGCGTGCGCAGCATGCACTCAAGGAACTCGCCGAAAAACTCACAGAGCGGGGCGTGACAGTGAAATACGCCATCCACCCTGTTGCCGGCAGGATGCCTGGTCATATGAATGTGCTGCTCGCCGAGGCCGAAGTCCCCTACGATCAGGTGTTTGAAATGGAAGACATCAACAGCGAGTTCTCGCAAACAGATGTCGTCTTGGTACTCGGTGCCAACGACGTGGTCAATCCCGCCGCGAAAACAGACCCGAAATCACCGATCGCCGGCATGCCGATTCTTGAGGCTTACAAAGCCAAAACCATTATCGTCAACAAGCGCTCCATGGCCTCTGGCTATGCTGGCTTGGATAACGAGTTGTTCTACATGGATAAAACCATGATGGTCTTTGGCGATGCCAAGAAGGTGATCGAGGATATGGTCAAGGCCGTGGACAACACTTAAAAGCTTAGCGTGGCGCAATCAAATCCCTACTTGGGGCGTAAAGCCCCATCCACAATCTCGATCCAGTGTCTGACCGGTGTGTCGGTGCCACTTTGCAAGTGACCAATGCACCCGATATTCGACGACATCACCACATCGGGCTCAGCCGCATTTAAATGCCCGAGCTTGCGATCCCTCAAAGCCCCTGAAATTTCTGGTTGTAAAACCGAATACGCCCCAGCTGAGCCACAGCATAAATGGCTCTCGCCAAAGGGTTGAAGCACAAAGCCGAGCTGCTGCATCATCTGCTCGCTGACGGTGCGCAACTTTTGCCAATGCTGAATCGTGCAAGGTGGATGAAAGACAGGCTTCTTTGGCAACTTTTCAACGTCAAGTTGAGTGGCCAACGTTTCAGCATGTGGCGCAACCACCTGAGCGATATCACGCACAAGTGCGACGATTTTTTCTGCTTTGGGCAAATACACGGGATCATCGCGCAGATGATGGGCATACTCGACGACCATTGCGCCGCAGCCCGAAGCATTCATCACAATCGCTTCAATCTTGCCAGACTCTACCCAAGGTAACCACGCATCGATATTGGTACGCATCTGTGCGCGAGCACGCTCCTGATCGTCCAAGTGAAAACTCAGAGCACCACAGCAACCCGCTCCCTTCTCTACTTGTGTACCGATCCCCAGGCGGTCCAATACACGGATCGTCGCAGCATCAATGGATGGCATCATCGTCGGCTGAACACAGCCCGATAGCAATAAAATTTGTCGTGCGTGACCAGTCGTCACAGGTCTGACACCGACAGGACGAGGCTCTATCACCTTGCGTTGTAACGCTTCAGGCAACCACTCACGCACCGCTTGACCAATTTTGTAGGCGGGTGCAAACAGACTCGACGTTAACCCCTCGCGTAACAACGTACGCTGGATACGTTGCCCGAGCGGACGTTTGACTTGCTCCTCCACGATCTGCCGACCAATATCAACCAGATGCCCATACTCCACACCCGAAGGACAGGTCGTTTCGCAGTTGCGGCAGGTCAGGCAACGATCCAAGTGCTGTTGGGTAGACTCAGTAGGCGCCTTGCCTTCCAACACTTCTTTGATCAGATAGATGCGACCGCGCGGACTATCGAGCTCATCGCCCAACACTTGATAGGTCGGGCAAGTTGCCGTACAAAACCCACAATGTACGCAACGACGCAAAATATCGTCAGCTTCCTGCCCCAGTTTGGAATCGAGTGCCCATTGTGCGAGATTAGTCTGCATGGTTGTCTGCTATATGCCTGCAATCAATCGGCCCGGGTTAAACACGGCCTTGGGATCGAACTCTTGTTTAAGCCGCCGTACAATAGTGGCGACCCCCTGACTGAGAGGATGAAAAACACCCGTGGCGGGAAGCGCAAAGCCTTGAGGATATTTGAAGAGTGTCGCGTGACCACCCGTACTTTCAGCAGCACGTTGTATCTGCTGAGCATCGCAGTCACTGGCAATCCAACGTTGCCCACCACCCCACTCAATCAGAGTGGGGCCGAGGTTCAGCGAAGGCGTACCAGGCGCACAAGCGACACGCCACAGCACGGGAGCTGCAAAAAAAGCAAGCTGCTGTTCACGCAAATCGGACCAATACTGATTGGCCTGCCCGAGATCGACACTGTCGCCCCCCATGCGTTTACGTGCAGAAACAATTGCCGCAGCAGCGCCTGCCAATCGCACGCGCAAGCGTCCTGCGCCCCCCAATGACTCCCAAGAGGTCGCTGAAATAGGCAGAGGCAAGGCTCGCCAACTCAGACAAAGGGCAAGAGCATCCGCTTCATTCATTTGCCACTCAAGAGTGCAAACTTCGAAAGGCTTGGGCGCGACTTTGACAGATACTTGTGTCAGCGCTCCAAACATCCCCATCGATCCTGTCAGCAAACGAGACACGTCATAACCCGCAACGTTTTTCATCACCTCACCACCAAACTTCAGCACCCTGCCCTGCGCATCAAGCAAATGAGCCCCGAGTACAAAGTCCTTAACGGGTCCTGCACCATAACGGCCAGGCCCTGCCAATCCGGCCGACACGCAACCACCAATCGTGGCGCCCGCACCGTAAGCAGGTGGATCAAAGGCGAGCATCTGTCCGGAGGCATCCAAAGTGTCCTTCACTTCGCGTAACGGCGTTCCCGCGAGCGCAGTCAACACTAACTCCGAAGGATGGTAGTTGACGATACCTCGCAAACTACGCATATCCAAGGTCACAGCAGCTTCGACTTGCGGTTCAAACGGGTTGCCGTAAAAGGACTTGGTCCCTCCACCTGCAATCAAAATCGGACGAAAGCTCGCGCGCGCGGCCAAAACCTGATCCACTAACTGAGAAATTTCATAGTTCATGATGACTCAAAATCTCGGCAAGTCAGGAAATGCAATGGCTCCGCCATGCACATGCATCTTGCCGTATTCGGCGCAGCGAGCCAAGGTAGGAATCACTTTTTCGGGATTTAACAGGCAAGCAGGATCAAATGCCCGTTTGACCGCCATGAACATATCGAGCTCATCGCGACTGAACTGAACGCACATTTGGTTGATCTTTTCCATCCCGACGCCATGCTCGCCCGTAATCGTGCCCCCCACCTCCACGCAGAGTTCCAAGATGGCTGCACCAAAATCTTCAGCGCGACGAACCTCGTCCTCGAAATTGGAATCGAACAAAATCAACGGATGGAGATTACCGTCACCGGCATGAAACACATTGGCGCATCTCAAACCAAACTGCGTCTCCATGTTCTGAATTGCTTTAAGCACATCGCCCAACCGACGACGCGGGATCGTGCCATCCATGCAGTAATAATCTGGTGAAACCCTTCCCGCTGCGGGAAACGCATTTTTACGTCCTGCCCAAAACCGCAGGCGCTCCGCCTCGTTGGTTGAAACTTGCAGACGCGTCGCGCCAGCTCGCTGAAATACCTGCTCCATCCGTTGCAACTCTTCGGCAACTTCTTCGATCGTGCCATCAGACTCACACAACAGAATCGCTTCGGCATCCACGTCATAGCCGGCTTTCACAAACGGCTCAACCATCTGAGTCGCTTGCTTATCCATCATTTCAAGTCCGGCTGGAATAATGCCCGCACCAATGATCTGTGCCACAGCATCGCTGGCTTTTTCAACATCGTCAAAACTCGCCATGATGACACTCGCCAAAGCGGGCTTGGGGGTCAACCGCAGAGTGACCTCAGTCACCACGCCAAGCATGCCCTCAGACCCCACGAACACGGATAGCAAGTCTGGGCCTGGACTATCGGGCGCAAGCGACCCGAGCTCAACGATCTCGCCATCCATCGTCACCATACGAACCTTGAGAACGTTATGGATCGTCAGTCCGTACTTCAGACAATGCACGCCACCTGAATTCTCGGCGACGTTACCGCCAATCGTGCAGGCGATTTGACTCGAGGGATCGGGCGCATAATACAAACCAAAGGGTGCTGCCGCTTCTGAGACTGCAAGATTGCGAACGCCGGGCTGTACCACTGCAATCGCTGACTGAGCATCAATACGCTTAATCTGATTGAACTTGGCAAGACCCAGCAAAACACCTTGGGCGTGCGGCATGGCGCCACCTGACAAACCCGTACCCGCACCACGCGCGACCACAGGCACATTCAGCTTCTTGCACACCTTGAGTACATTTTGAATTTGCGCCTCAGTTTCTGGCAGCACAACGGCCACCGGAAGAGAGCGATACAAAGACAATCCATCGCACTCATAGGGCCGCGTTTCTTCTTCCCGACTCAACACGCAGTGAGGAGGAACAACCGCGCGTAAAGCCAGCACCACCTGTTCTTTGGGTGGCACCACCAGCGGGGATAAACCTGTTTCGATGATTGCATTCATAGGACACAACAATAGCGCGGACCGGCAGTTTACGCAGGACAGGACTTACCCGATGTTTTCAATAAATGTAGGGTTATTGCTGAGACTTTTCAGCCTAATTTCACTTAACGGAATCGTGAAAAGCCCTATACGCGGGGATCGATAACCTTGCCAGGGTTGAGGATATTGTTAGGATCGAAAGCATGCTTGAGTGCACGCATCAAATCAAGCGCGTCTTCGCCATGCTCGCGCGCCATAAATTGCTTTTTGTGCAATCCAATCCCATGCTCACCCGTACAGGTGCCATCCGCATCAATCGCCTGCGTCACAAGTTGGTGATTGAGCCTCTCGGACTCTTCCCATTCCTTTTCACTGTTGGGGTCAAGCAACATCAGGACGTGAAAATTACCGTCACCGACGTGTCCAACAATCGTACTGGGAAAACTCACCTTGGACAGCGCCTCAGTCGCCGCATCGATGCATTCGGCCAACCTTGAAATCGGCACACAGACATCGGTCGTGCTCGCCTTGCAACCAGGACGTAACTGTAAGCCCGCAAAATAGGCGTTATGTCGGGCAGTCCAGAGGCGATTGCGATCCTCGGGGCGCTCAGCCCAGTCAAAGTCCATACCGCCACAATCTTTGGCAATCTCTTGAACCGTCTGCGCTTGCTCTTTGACACTCGCCTCGCTGCCGTGAAATTCGAACAGTAATAGCGGCGTTTCACGCAACGTTAATTTGCTGTAAAGATTGCCTGCACGTACCGCCTCTGCATTCATGAGCTCAACACGCGCGACCGGGACACCCAGCTGGATCGTCTGGATGACGCATTGCACAGCATCATGTACCGTTGGAAAGTTACAAACGGCCGCACTCACGGCTTCGGGTTGCGGATAAAGCTTCACCGTAACTTCCGTAATCACGCCAAGTGTGCCTTCGCTTCCAACAAAAATACGCGTGAGGTCGTACCCAGCTGAGGACTTACGCGCGCGGCGCGCAGTGCGGACAACTTTGCCTTCGGCAGTGACGACAGTCAGTGACACGACATTCTCGCGCATTGTCCCGTACCGGACGGCATTGGTACCTGAGGCCCGCGTCGCAGACATGCCGCCAAGCGATGCATCCGCACCCGGATCAATCGGAAAAAACAATCCTGTATCTCGGATCTGTTCATTCAACTGTTTACGTGTCAGTCCCGCCTGCACCGTGACTGTTTGATCCTCCGCATGCAACGCCACAATTTTGTTCATCATGGTGAGATCGAGACTAATCCCACCTTGTACGGCCAGAATATGGCCTTCAAGCGATGAACCTGACCCATAAGCAATCAAAGGCACACCATGACGATTACACAGCTTCACGACCGCCACAACTTCTTCAGTGCTTTGTGCAAAGACAACGCCATCGGGCAACATCAGCGGGTAAGGCGACTCATCCTTACCGTGATGCTCTCTGACGGCATTGGCCAAAGAAAAGCGATCGCCAAATTGCGCCTGGAGGGCAGCAATCATTTCTTCGGGAAGCGGACAGCGTAAAGTCTGTATGTCGTGTGGTGCGTTCATTGGTCAATCCTCAAGCCTCGCCCGTATGGGCAAGACAATCTTTAAATTACTGTTCGTTCGCCAACAAGGTACGCCGACGCGCGCGCACCGATTCAGCTAATGATTCAAGGACCTTGAATGAGCTATCCCAGTCAATACAGCCATCCGTCACGCTCTGGCCATAAACCAGAGGCTGCCCTGCGATCAGATCCTGACGACCTGCCACCAAATTACTCTCGATCATCAAGCCCATGATCCGTGTTTCGCCCTTCGCAATCTGCGCGCCGACTTCTGCACATACTGCGGGCTGATTCTCGGGCTTCTTGCTACTGTTCGCATGGCTGGCATCGATCATGACTCGCTGAGCCAAACCTGATTTTGCCATTTCGGCGCAAGCGGCCTGAACACTTGCCGCATCATAATTAGGTGCTTGGCCGCCACGCAAAATCACATGACAATCTTCGTTACCGAGCGTGGACACAATCGCGGAATGACCCGCCTTGGTCACAGATAAAAAATGATGAGGCTGCGAAGCGGCCTTCATTGCATCGACTGCGATTTTGACATTGCCGTCTGTACCGTTTTTAAAACCAACCGGACATGACAAACCTGAGGCGAGTTCGCGATGCACCTGACTTTCAGTCGTGCGCGCACCAATTGCACCCCACGAAACTAAATCAGCAATATATTGCGGCGTAATCATATCGAGAAACTCACAACCAGCCGGTAAGCCCATTGCATTAATCTCAAGCAATAAGTGACGCGCCGTGCGCAGTCCTTTGTTGATATTAAAACTGCCATCAAGCTCGGGATCGTTAATCAACCCTTTCCAGCCCACGGTGGTGCGGGGCTTTTCAAAATATACACGCATGACGATTTCAAGTTCGCCCTTGAATCGATCGCGTTGCTCTTTTAATTTATGCGCATACTCGATCGCGGCCTTGGTATCATGAATCGAGCAAGGTCCGATGACCACCACGAGACGATCATCCATCCCGTGGAGAATGCGATGCAGCGCCTGCCTTGTTTCATACACAAGCAAAGACACCTCTGGCGTGCATGGATTTTCGCTCATCGCGTGCGAAGGCGGAGCCAGCTCCTTGATCTCGCGGATACGCAGGTCATCGGTATTATGGGACACAACTTACTCCTGAAACAAACAACGACAATTGAAAAATTTGAA
>JAURZO010000097.1 GCA_030653405.1 Zwartia sp.
GAATCATCGAACCTATGGAGATCCCTGCATCAGCAAAAACTCGGGCAATATCTGCAAGCACGCCGGGCTGATCCGCGACGGTCATCCGCAGATAATAAGATGTCACGACCTCATCAATGGACAAAATTGGGGTATCCGCCATCGCGTCAGGCTGGAATGCAAGGTGAGGCACACGATGTTCAGGGTCTGCGGTATGCAGACGCGTCACATCCACCAAATCGGCAACCACGGCTGAGGCCGTCGGCTCCTCTCCTGCGCCTTTGCCGTAATAAAGTGTCTGACCGACAGCATCGCCACGCACAAGCACTGCATTCATTGCGCCTTCGACGTTGGCGAGCAAAGAGGCACTCGGCACAAGTGCAGGATGAACACGCAACTCAATACCTTCGGGACGACGTTTGGTGATGCCAAGCAACTTGATGCGATAGCCCAAGCGCTCTGCAAGCTTGATGTCTTCGGAGGCAAGCTTGGAAATCCCTTCGATGTAGGCACGTTCGAACTGCACCGGAATACCAAAGGCGAGCGAAGCCAACAAGGTCAGCTTGTGTGCGGCATCTACGCCCTCGATATCAAAGGTTGGATCGGCTTCAGCATAACCAAGCTTTTGCGCCTCAGCCAACACCGTTGCAAAGGGCAGCCCCCGTGAACGCATTTCAGAAAGAATAAAGTTGGTCGTGCCATTGATGATGCCTGCCACCCATTCAATACGATTGGCGGTCAGGCCTTCGCGCATGGCCTTAATGATAGGAATGCCACCGGCGACAGCCGCCTCGAAAGCCACCATCACACCCTTTGCCGATGCCGCCGCAAAAATCTCAGTGCCGTGTTTAGCCAGCAACGCCTTATTGGCCGTGACCACATGCTTGCCTTGGGCGATGGCCTCAAGTACCAACTCACGCGCCAGGGTGTCGCCACCAATCAGCTCGACCACGATATCGATAGAGGGATCACGGACAACCGAAAAGGGATCGGTATTGACATTGACTGTCGGCCCAAGCAAGGTGCGGGCCTTGGCAATGTCACGCACAGCCACACGGGTCACCTCAATGCTGCGTCCAGCGCGACGGGAAATCTCTCCAGCATTGCGCGCCAGTACTTTCCAGGTGCCACCACCCACCACACCCAATCCTAATAAGCCGACCTTGATTGATTCCATTACAACAACCCATCCTTTCGAAACATTTCTTTTATGCCGAGAACCGCCTGAC
>JAURZO010000099.1 GCA_030653405.1 Zwartia sp.
CCATGGCGACGCCAGTAATTTGTACAAGTCCAGCTTTGACCGGACCACTATCTGGCGAGGGTGAGGTCACCCAGGATTTGGCATCCATCGTCCATACCGCTGGCTGACTTGGATCGCCTTTTTGACCGACAGGTGACATGCGGTATCCGGTTTTTTGAATAGCCGCTTGAGTCTGTTCTTTGGTGAAAGCCAAACGCTTGATGTACTTGATATTGTTGACACCACTATAGCCAGGAACAATCAAGCGCAAAGGACCGCCATGCGCCAAAGGCATGGGTTCACCATTCATTTCCCATGCCAACAGGGCATCTTGCATGGCTGCGACAGGAACGGATCGCTCGACAATGACGGCATTGGGGTCAATACCTTCGGGGAGCTTTTCACCACCTGTACCTGTCATATAGACCATTCCGGCGGAAACGCCTCCCAAGGCTTTGATCACGTCACGAACGGGCACACCTGCCCACATGACGCAACCCGCTGCACCAGTCTGCCAGCGTGTGCCGCTAGGTTTGCCTGGAAACAGACCGCGACCGTTACCCGAGCATTGCAGCACTGTTGCCATTGTTTCGTAACCCATCTGCTTAAGATCGGTTAAGGAAAATGCCTGTGGTTTACCAACGCCTTCGACATTGAGTTGCCAAGCATTGACGTCGCCAATGTCCGCTGCCGAGGGTGCGGGCAAGTTATTACGAATAAATAAGCGATCGCTCGGTGTGATGATGCTCGAACCGATTGCAGAACGCTTAGTTTCAATCGTCGTCGGGGTGTGGACGATCATGCTGTCAGCATGTTTCCAGCTGACATAGGCCGGCAGTGGTTTTGCGGTGGATGCGGCAGGAGCTGCTGCAGGGGCAGCAGCCTGTGCGGAGGCAGACGATGGTCTGAGTCCTGCTGCAGCGATCAAACCGGCCGTTGCACCAAGCAGACTCCGGCGTGTGATTTTGATTGAATTTGTCATGATGACCTCTCAGTATGTGCACACAATAGTGCTCGCAGGGGTTTGATCCGAACAACCTACCAAAACTTTAGGCGCTGAGCGCAGTCGGATTTGCTGCTTAGTGTCAAGGGTAACGGATATCGCGCTCGGTGTATCTATATTCTTGATTAATTGGGTTATTTCCCTCAAGGTTATAGGACATTTCTTGAATTTTTTCTTGATTGTATTTATAAGACGTGTCAGATCAACCTATCGCTTAATCAGGATATTTGCCTCACGTGCCACTTTGCCGACTTTGACGATTTCATCGGTGATGATTTTTTTGAACTCCTCAGGCGTATTGGCTTGGGTCTGGAACGAAAGCTTTTCAAACTTCGCAAGCACTACGGGATCTTGAATCGCCTTATTCACTTCTCTGGACATCATCGCAACGATTTCAGGTGGCAAGTTTGCAGGACCCCAGAGGCCATACCAAGACTTGATTTCAAAACCAGGCAAGACAGTTTCGGATACCGTTGGAACATCGGGCATCGTGCGGACACGCTCCTGACTTGTGATGGCCAGAACTTTCAAACGTTTGCTTTCAATAAAAGGCGTCGCACCTGGCAAGGGTGAAATCGCCGCAGTCACGTGTCCACCCATCACATCGGTCAACTGAGGGCTCGCGCCTTTGTAAGGAATGATCTCCATATTCAAGTTGAGCTCTCTCGTGAGAATCTCCTCAGAAAGATGGCTTGTTGTGCCAAAGCCTGAAGTCGCCCAAGTATATTTTTTTGGATTCGCTTGAGCCTGGGCAACCAACTCCTTCATGGTGTTGATCTTTTCGTTTACAGAAACCAGCACGGCGAGTGGAACGTAACCTACTTGAGCGATAGGAGTGAAGTCTTTTTCTGCATCATATGTTTTACCTTCCATGACTAGTGGCAAATACACCTGACCTGAAGCGTTAAATAAAAGCGTATATCCATCAGGCTTTGCTTTAGCGACTTCAAGTGAACCAATCAGCCCTGACGCACCGGGTTTGTTTTCAATCACAATAGGCTGACCAAGTTGCTTTTGTAACTGGTCCGCGACGATGCGCGCTGTCGTATCGATCGATCCACCTGGCGTGTAAGGGACAATCAATCGGATGGGCCGTGCTGGATACGTTTGAGCAAAAGCCTGTCCAACCACGAGCGAGGTGAGTACTATTCCTATTGCACTTAAGATCGTTTTTTTCATTGATGTCTCGTGTTGTTAAATAATGTTTTTACTAATTTTTTGACTACTGAAACTCAACTGACAAACTGATAGATTCGTTGAGGATTTATAACCAGTACTTGTTCTAATAATTTTTGATCAGGCGCAAGGCGCGCCAACGCGTCAACCAAAACACCGTCATCTGGTATGTGCGTGTGATTGGGATGGGGCCAATCTGTGCCCCACACAGCCTGCTCTGGATATCGATTGACCAGACACCGCGCAACCTCAATACCTGCAAGATAGCGATCGTTTGTGTTTGCATTTGCGGTTGGATCAACATGTGCATCCACTCGATCAATGCCGCTCACTTTGACATTGAACAATCTATTTTCAAGCAACCGCAGAAGGGCTTGGAAATCCTCATGCTCAATTCCCTTGCGCGCATCCACACGTGCCATGTGATCGATGACCACAGGCACTTGGCTGAGTGCCAGCAAGGGTCCGAGTTCATGAATGAGCGAACTCTCAAAGTGGACTTGGAGGTGCATGCCAACGGCTTTAAGGCGAGGCGTCAGCTCAAGGACCTGCTGAATCGAGGCATCGTTTGACAGGTGGCGCATAAAGTTAAAACGAACACCTCTGAACCCTGCTTCGGCGAGTCGCAACAGCTCCAGGTCGGTGACGGTGATTGGCACCAAGGCAATGCCTAGATAACAACCTTTTCCCGCTTGAATAGCATCCTCCACAACACGATTATCAAAGCCGTGGATGACTGATTGCACAATCACACAGCGATCGATGCCTAACTGCTTGTGCAGCGCGAACAGTTTTTCTTTTGGTGCCTCGACGGGTGTGATCTTTCTCTCTGTCGAATATGGAAAATTGACGGTCGGCCCAAACACATGCACATGACTGTCACACGCATTTTTCGGCAACGCTATGTGTGGTTGGCTGGGGCATTCCAGATACGTACGAACCGGAGTTTGGCTTTCTTGTGTGTCGGCTGATGACATAGCGCTCTCGTGATCGGTTAGTCGCAACGCGCGGTCATCCCGCCATCAACAACGATTTCAGTACCCGTGATGAATCGAGCTTCGTCGCTGGCAAGAAATAACGCCGCACTAGCAGAGTCGCGTCCATCGCCCATAAAACCAAGCGGGATCCTTTTGAGTCTCTGTGCAAGTAATGACTCGACGTCGCCGCCGGAACGCTGCTTCGCGAGTCGGACCTCGACCATGGGCGTATGCAACTGCCCCGGCACAACGGTGTTGACCCGAATACCCGAACTGGCGTACTGAACAGCCATGACTTTTGACATTTGAATCACGCCTGCCTTAGAAGCCGCATAAGCAACCTGCGCACTGCCCGTCCATCGCATTCCCGAAGTGGATGCCATGTTGACAATGGCACCGCCTTTCTTTTCCATCATGATGGGCAATACAAATTTTGATGTCAGAAAAACACTTTTGAGATTGATCGCCATCTGTCGATCCCAGCTTTCCTCCGTCATTTCTGTTGGGCCACCAGGGGCGGATCCGCCTACGTTATTAATTAAAATATCGACTGTGCCAAACTTGTGCAAACAAGCCTTAACCATGGCCTCAACGCTTTGCGCACTCGTCACATCGCAGATATACGTTTCAATGGATTGTGCCGCATCACCTGCGCGAGCCAGCGTTTCTGCAAGCGTTGCCTCATCGCGGTCCACGGCAAAGACACGTGCACCTTCCTCTGCCAGCCTGACCGCCATTGCGCGACCGTTTCCCCAACCTTCCCCCACGCAGCCAGCACCTGTGACAATCGCGACTTTTTGATCAAATCTTTTCATAAATCACTCTGTCCTTTTATCCGTTTTGTACGTGCACAAAAGTGCGTGTTGAACTGGAAGTTTGGGCGCATATCGAGCTCATGTAAACTACATAGCTCCTATACCAGATATGTTTTTATGCTATGGACCTGAAGCAGCTTGAATACTTTATTGCTGTCGTCGAAAAAGGCAGTTTCAGCAAGGCAGCGATCTATTTGGATCTTGCCCAACCGAGCATCAGTCGCAAGATCGCGCTGCTAGAGGATGAATTAGGACAAAGACTCCTCGAAAGGACAGGACGAGGTGTCAGACCGACCGAGGCAGGTCAGGCCTTACTGGCTCACGCCAAAGTCATGATTGACACTGCTGCAATGGCGACATTTCAGATAAAAGAAATGAGCACGGCTGTCACTGGCAAGGTCGTGGTGGGGTTGCCACATCGTGTCGCAGAAGGCCTCTGTGTTCCGCTCGTCCAAGAGTTTAGAAACCGAATGCCTCGCGCCATGATTTCTGTGGTCAAGGGACTCAGTGTTTCTCTGCGTGACGGTCTGATCAACGGTCGCATCGATCTGGCGGTACTGTTTGATCCGCCGCCTACGCCGTTACTGACATACGAAAAATTGATGCGTGAGAAGTTGATCCTCATTGCGCCAGAACACTATCGACTCAAAAATCAGATCAGCCTTGCCGAGCTCGCAGAATTTCCAATGATTTTGCCAGGCCAATCCAATCCGATCCGCAATCTCGTGGATGCCGTATTACTCCCGCAAAATATTTGTCTGAACATCATCGCTGAAGTGGGCGCAGTCTATACCGCACTAAAACTTGTCGAGAGCGGTGTGGGTTGCTCAATCTTGCCTGAAAGCGCCTTAAATCATAAACACACCTCCAACATCAAGTTTGCACAAATTGGCCCACCCGTGATGCGCAACCTGTTGGTGCTCGCCACACCCAAATCTCGTCCGACCAACAGGCTGCACCAAGAAACGGCAAAGCTTTTGAGAGAACTCGACTTTAGAGCCTGAATGCTGTTTTAGAACCTGAAAGCTGTGATTGCTGTGGCATGTATAGAACTAGCCTATAGCTGTTATAGATTAGCAGCCCTTCTTGGTGGGTCAGAAAAACATAAACTAACCTCTTCATAAAAATCCAAAAGCAGAATCAGACATGGCATATTCCACTCGGTCGGTGACATATCAAGCAAAAAAAGATCAACAGTCCATCACGATTGAATACAGCGATCAAGGGACGGGCCGTATCATCGTCATGCTGCCTTCACTCGCTCGCTCCGGAAGAGACTACGACGAGGTTGCAGCGCTTTTGGTTAACGAAGGTTTTAGAGTCATTCGACCCGAGCCGCGCGGTATTTTGGGTAGTTCTGGGCCAATGAAGGAGCTGGACCTTCACGATTTTGCAGCGGATGTTGCTGCAGTTCTGGATCAAGAAAAAACCGGACCGATTGTTGTGGTCGGACACGCCTGGGGTAGTCAGCCAGCACGCATGCTTGCTGCAGATCGTCCAGATTTAGTGTGCGGCGTTGTCATGGCTGCCGCCTCAGCAGGTAAGCTGCCACCGGGTTCGACCGAAAAGCCTTATAGCCGCCTGCGCGCAGAGATTGACGGCGCCGGGAACCCCGAACTACCCAAAGAAGTCCGACTCGAAAATCTCAGAAAAGCATTTTTCGCACCCGGCAGCGATCCAAGTGTCTGGCTTGATGGCTGGTACCAGGATGCTCATCACGCGCAGAGTCATGCACGAGTTTTCACCAATATCGATGACTATTTTTCTGCCGGTGAGGTCGTGCCGATCTTAGATTTACAGGCAGAGTTTGACGCGGTTGTCGTACCAAACGTGATGAAGCCCTATCTAGGCGACCGCGTCACCGTGCAGGTGATCAAGAACGCGGGTCATTCCATGGCGCCAGAACAACCCGTCGCGATGACTCAAGCCATCGCTGCTTTTGCAAAAAAAGTCTATGAGGGAAATTGACGCCATGTCATCCCGTGTAACTCTCGGTGCAAGTCAGCCTTGGTTGCAAAAATATCCATGCGCGTTTCAATGCAACAAAGCGTTACTCGAGAAACTCTTTATTGCATAGCAGCGACGAAGGGTTTGAGCTCTTCGCGGATCAACTCAAGCGACTTGGTGAATTCCGCTCCTGGCATATACGCAAGGACAGCCGCATCATTTTTGACAGTGGCAACGAAAGCAGGATCAGCAATCGTGTCCTTGATCGCCTGCTGAAAGCGATTAGCAATGCTGTCGGGCAAATCTTTGGGGCCAGCAATGGCTCGCTCTGAGGTCACACGGACCTTGTAGCCAGACTCATAAATGGTTGGCACACCTGGTATTGCAGAAACTTTCGTTGGATTCATCACTGCAATGGGTATGATGTTTTTCATATTTCCATACCCTGCAAGATACTCTCCCACGCTCGCAAAAGCGAAATCAACGTGTCCACCAATCAATGCACTCTTGAACTCACCTGCACCTTTAAATGGAATATCAGTGCCATTGACCTGGGCTGCTGACTCAATCTTGAGCAAGGCTTGATGACCACTGGTGCCTCGTCCGCTTGTCGCAAAAGACAAGGATTTCGGATCTTTTTTGAGAGCGGCGATGATGGCAGGGATTGTTTTGAACTTAGCATCTTCGCGAGCCAGCAACACTGCGGGATCATCGACGACGCGGGCAATAATACGGACATCATCTGTTTTGTAGGTCGCTTGCTTATACATCGGAATGAAAACGAAACCTGGCACATTAATAAAACCAACGGTGTAGCCATCAGGTTTGGCACGTGCAAGATATGTTGTTGAAATCTCACCACCAGCGCCGGGCTTGTTTACAACAACAATTCTGGCCTTCCCCCCAAGTTTTTTTTCAAGGAAAGGCACAAGCGCTCGTGCCATCAGGTCCGTGCCGCCACCAGGGGCGAAACCCACGACCAATTCGATTGTTTGATCATCAGGCCAAGCTGCAAAGCTTGGCGCACACAACACGCTCAAAAAAACTGCCGCGGAACAAGCTTTAACTTTTAGAAATGACATAGAGATTCCTTTTTTATATTTCTTGAAGAATTTTTAATTAAATCAATATACGGCTAGTATGCACACGAAAGCAATACAGTTTTTAACTAGAATTGGTGTATTCAATGCTTAATCAGGTGACCCAATGAGTTTTATTTCCGCTCGTCTAAATCGAATCAAACCTTCCCCTAGCTCAATGGCTAGTCAGCGTGCACGGGAACTTCGTGCTGCTGGTCGCGATATCATCGGCCTGACCTCAGGTGAACCTGATTTTGATACGCCAGCGCATGTTTGCGAAGCGGTGATCAGCGCAATGGCGGCGTCAAAGACTAAGTACACTGATGTCGCTGGTACACCAGAGCTCAAGGCCAGCATCATCAAAAAGTTCAAGGGTGATAATGACTTGGACTACATTGCTAGCGAGATCATTGTCGGAACAGGTGGCAAGCAAATCATTTTTAATGCACTCATGTGCACAGTGGATGCGGGCGACGAAGTGATTGTGCCAACACCCTATTGGGTATCCTACCCCGATATTGTTTTACTGGCTGGAGGCAAACCCGTTTTGGTACCCTGCCTCCCGCAAAATGGATTCAAACTCAGCCCCGAGGATCTAGAACGTGCGATCACCCCTCGTACACGCTGGTTAATACTTAATGCCCCCAATAACCCGAGTGGCGCGACGTATACCTCTGCAGAGCTCAGGGGGCTGGCGGATGTTTTGCTGCGACATCCCAATGTATGGGTCATGACTGATGACATCTACGAACACATTTTGTATGACGGTCGTAAATTTTCAACCATCGCTCAGATTGAACCTGCCCTTAAAGAAAGGACCCTCACCATCAATGGTGTGTCTAAAGCTTATGCGATGACAGGCTGGCGTATCGGTTATGGTGGAGCACCAGCAGTACTCGTCAAGGCAATGACTAAACTACAGTCGCAAAGCACTTCAAATGCATCATCAATCAGTCAAGCAGCTGCGGTGGCAGCCCTCAACGGCCCTCAGGACTTCATCCCTGAGCGCACTAAAATATTTCAAGAAAGACGGAACATGGTTGTCGGGGAGCTCAACGCCATACCAGGCTTAAGCTGTCATCTCCCAGAAGGGGCTTTCTACGCCTTCCCATCTTGTGCAGGGATCATTGGGAAAAAAACACCCAAAGGTAAGATCCTGAGCACCGATGAAGAATTTGTTCTATACCTTCTTGAAGAACAAAACCTCGCCGTCATACAAGGTGACGCTTACGGCGTATCTCCGTTTTTTCGTATCTCATTTGCAACCTCCATGTCAGAACTCAATGAAGGCTGTCGCCGATTGCGTTTGGCGTGTGAAGCGTTGAGCTGAATACCTAAGTTGAAAACGTCGGTTCAGACTTGTCTGAACTTCTCAATGCTTCAATTTCCATCAGTTCGTTTAGTGTGATGGGTTCGATTGGAGTTCGAACTCTAAGCACTGAAGCCGCATTAGGCAAAACGCCAAAATGTTCAGCAACCAATTCCTGTAGCGTATCAGAGCATTGTCGACCTTGACAGGGTCCCATCGCGCAACGTGTGGCAAGCTTCACATCATTGGGGGTTTTACACCCGGAGTGCAGTGCAAATGGCCGCGGTTTTAACGTGGTGGCAGAGATCAAACAATCTGCGCTCGCGAGCGAATTGGTACTAAAGGGCATGGGGGTCAGCGTCGTTGACCCATTTGTTGCTGCGGCTCACGAACGACGAGGGGGTGTTGCACGAAATTTTTCCCCTTCAATCGAATACCACCTCGATATTCTGGCGCATTCAGACAGTCGCTTAAGTGACACTGCTCGGGCTCTCTGCGATGAAATCAAACGACAGACTCATATTAAAAAATAAGTAAAAATCTGGGAGCTATTGTTTTAGGCAACAATGTGTTGTGTATTTAAAGCACAACTAGCCTTATGGTTTCGACTGTCAGTTGCAGGGCCTCTTCGGAGGCCCTTGCTTTTTTCTAAAGAGATATCTAGGTAGCTCAGTCAAGATTAAGAACTATTGTCTGCATTTTAAATGTTTACGCCTGAATATTGAATTACGTGTGTTACAGCACATAACGTGCAGGAAGTTTGTTGTAGTGTAGAAAAACGGTCTCGTCGCCACTCATCCCATCGCTGTACTGGGTTATCTATTTAAGACATAAACCTATTGAGAGTTAAGCCAATATGAATCAGCTTGACGCAGCAAATGCAGCAACACAACTGGCAGAGCAAGCCGAAGCGGTTGCAATAGCGGTAGCGGCAGCCGAGTGGATCGCAGTAGCGGCATTGGCAGCAGCAGAGTTAGCCGTGTCGGTATCAGTATCGGCAGCCGAACCAAACAAAACACCGGACGTTGTGCTGCAAGCTGCAAAGAAAATGGCAGCCGAAACACTCCTGGCGGCAAAGAAAGTGGCAGCTGAAAAACTTATCGTCGCAAAAGAAGAGGCTTACAAAACGTTAGCTTTAGCTAAGGAAATGGCCAAATCCGTGGCCCTTGAATTACTTTTGCAAAAACAAGCATTGAATTCAATCTCACAAGGCGTACTCGTTACCGATGCGCAGAGACACACCACATATATGAATAATGCCTTTGAGGTTATTACCGGCTACGCTAAAGCTGAGATGATGGGTGGGAGTTGTGCCATTCTACAAGGCGCTGAGACAAATCCTGAAACAGTCAATGCATTACGTGCCGCCCTCAATGCTGGCCAATCATTTCACGGTGAAATCCTAAATTATCGAAAAAACGGGACTACTTTTTGGAATGAGCTCTCCATTACACCCGTTAGAGATGACGAAGGTAAGCTGTCACAATTTGTTGGCATACAGCGCGACGTTAGTGAACGCAAGATATCAACCGAGAAGATCGAACATTTGGCCTTCTATGACCATCTCACCGACCTACCCAACAGGCGGCTTCTCATGGATCGGCTCAATCATGCATTCACTACCAGCCAGCGCAGTGGTCAAGAAGGCGCAGTAATGTTCATTGACTTGGACAATTTCAAGGACGTCAATGACACCCTTGGACACAACATTGGAGATTTACTGATACAGCTGATTGCGAAACGTCTAGAGTCCTGTATGCGCGCAGGAGACACCATAGCAAGGCTTGGTGGTGACGAGTTCGTAATCGTCCTCGAAAGCCTAAGCAAGCAACGTATTGAAGCTGCGAAGCAGGTCAGTGCTGTCGGGGGAAAGATTCTCACTCTGCTTAATCAGCCCTATCAGCTTGAAACACACGAATATCGTGGGACCTGCAGTATTGGTGTGGTGCTATTTTGTGATCACGAACAGTCTGCGGATGATTTGTTGAAACGCGCCGACATCGCTCTGTTTCGCTCCAAGAATGCGGGTCGTAACACGCTGACATTCTTTAATGATGAAATGCAGAGCGCCATTAACGAGCGCGTTACTATCGAAAAAGAAATAAACACAGCACTGGAGAAACGGCAATTCCTTTTGTATTACCAAATTCAAGTGGACAGTATGCACCGCACGCTTGGCGCAGAAGCGTTAATCCGATGGCTACACCCTTCACGCGGCCTACTATCTCCAGATAAATTTATTCCCCTCACCGAAGAAATTGGTTTGATACTTCCTATCGGTCAATGGGTTCTTGAGGCAGCTTGCGCGCAACTCAAGGCTTGGGAGCAAGGGTTACTGACTCGCGATCTCGTTTTGTCAGTAAACATCAGTGCAAAGGAATTTAGGCAGGCTAATTTTGGTGCGCAACTAAAAGCTCTCGTGCTTAGCCATTCTATAAACCCAAGGCTTCTTAAGTTAGAACTTACTGAAAGTGTGTTGCTGGAAAGCGTTGAAGAGGCTGTTGCCCTGATAAATACGTTAAAGGAAATAGGACTCACCTTCTCCTTAGACGACTTCGGAACTGGCTATTCGTCCTTGCAATACCTAAAACGACTACCTATCGATCAACTCAAGATCGATCAATCTTTTGTGCGCAATATTGTCACGGATAATAGTGATAGAGTGATCGTGCACACGATCGTTGCCGTGGCGCAAAGCCTAGGCATTGGGGTCATTGCAGAAGGGGTAGAAACTAAAGAACAACGACAACTTCTTCTTGAAAATGGTTGCACTCAGTACCAAGGATATCTCTTTGGAAAACCGATGCCAATTGACCAGTTTGAAGAATTGCTGAAACGAGTCTGAATGAAAGAAATCCGGATTAATCACGGATCAAAAAAATAAGTTTGGCGGAGGCGCAGGGATTCGAACCCTGGATGCAAGTTTTAGCTCACATACTCCCTTAGCAGGGGAGCCCCTTCAGCCTCTCGGGCACGCCTCCAAACCAAGGCACTATTCTAGCATG
>JAURZO010000112.1 GCA_030653405.1 Zwartia sp.
GCCGACCATCTTGGTCGACAAGCGAGCCTTCATGTCTCGCAATCGCTCGATCGCATCATCGCGATCCTTGAGCTGCGTCTCATACTTGTCTTTGAGCGATTTCTCGGCAAGCTGCTTTTCAAGTAATGTCCGCTCCAGACCGTTTCTGAGCTCGTCGCGTTCCTTTTCTACACTACTGAGCGCCTCCGTGATTGCAAGCTTTTGCACAACCTCAATGGATTCAAACTTGGCCCTGAGACCTTGTATCTCAGCATCTTTGGCCGCAGCGGCTTTTTGCAACTCGTTCAGAAATTTAGCCTCGGCGAGCATCGCGGCATTCAACTTGTCCTGCTGGGCCTGCGCAAGCTCATTAGCCAATGCGTCACGCTGCTTTTCTACTGCATTCAGCGCTTCGGCCACGGCTAGCTGACGCGCGACCTCGCCCGCATCAAGTTTGGCTTTAAGTTCCTGAATTTCAGCATCTTTAGCCGCAGCAGCCATCTGTGACGCGTTGGCAAGCTTGGATTCCACCAGCTCAATTGCATTGCGCTTATCTTGCTCAGCTAGCTCCAGGCGCTCGTGCAACTGCTGCTCAAATTCGCCATCGCGAACCTGCTTAAGAATATCGGCGTAACCCGCCTCGTCAATCTTGAATGCTTTGCTGCAGTGCGGACAAATGATTTCATGCATAGGTACGGAACCTCAGATTTTTACTTGATAGGCGTCAGTGTATCCTCAGCAACCACATGTAAAGCACCGGATCCAATGCCCTGATATTTTTTTCTAAAATATAGCCAATGACATTCTCATATTATTCAGACATCTCCACATCCTGCGATACCGTCTGCTCACTGTATTTCAGGAAGTTTTCCCGATGTCTTCTGTAAAACAACAAACCCTCTTTTAAACTCGCAACGGTCGCGCCTTGCTCAAGCATTTTGTCCCAAAGGTTCCAATCCTCTTGAGGATGCCTGCCATGTTCAAATCTTCTTTGGTACCCAACACGTTGACCAAAATCTGTGCGGTACATCATTGAGCCGTGATGCCGGTCTTGACGATCCCAATACAAATCACCCAAGTAAGGGCGTGTCTCACCAGGTACGCGCGTCAAAATTTCGTCTTTGAGCTCGCCAGTCACCACAATGTCATAAGTCACAATGTCTGTTGTTGCTGCAGACAAAAGCTCGATTGAATCAGACCTCAGCCAATTATCCGCTCCAATAAAGAGCACATACTCAGTTTCAACTCTGGATAGCATGTCTTGAAAATTATTCACCGTACCCAAGTTCTTAGGTCTGAGAATATATTCAATGTCTGGGTAAAGGTCAGGCAGATGGTTGCAATCCATCCCGCCATCGTCAACAAATAAAATTCTCGAGGGTGAGCTGGTTTGGGATAACAAAGATTCGATGCAATGTGCAGCGAGGTGCCCGTATCGATACGAAGCAATGACGACAGTAATCATAGTGGTGCGCAGTAGAGCATACCACCATGCCCAAACACCCGAAGACCACAACAAATATGTGTTTGACACAGTATTTAACCTCCGTGTGCTATCGCACAGACTTACCCACGTCCAAACCTTGATACTCAGTGCAGTTGATGGAGAGGTACTTTGCATGAAGAAAAGAAAACAGAAGGTTCATTTACGCCACCTCGCATCAATAGCCAGCTGTGGCGCCGATTCCTAACGATTGCAAAGCCCTATTGGGTATCAGAAAAGCGATGGTCACTCCGCGCGGGGCTTGGCCTATTGATCGTCCTGCTGCTCCTGCAATCCACGTGTAGTGTCCTATTCAATCGCGAGTCTGGCGAGTTCATCTCTGCCTTAGCTGATAAAGACGGCACGCGATTCTGGGACTCAATCTGGCGCTATGCTTTTATTCTGACTGCCGCAATCCCAATTTATAGCTACTACTATTATGTGCTCGATACGATCTCCTTACGCTGGAGAAAAGGGCTCACCGATCAATTCATGCAGCGTTACTTTAATAATCGCGCCTACTATCAGCTCGGTCACGGGAACATCATTGACAATCCGGATCAGCGCATTGCCGAAGACATCAATACGTTCACCGCTCAATCTCTTTTCTTTGCGACGGTTGTCGTTGGTTCTGTTATTCAAATCATTGCTTTCGCCGGTGTTCTTTGGTTGATTTCACCAAATCTCATTTACTTTCTAGTCGGCTACTCGGCCTTCAGCTCCTGGTTTACCGCCGCAGTGTTTGGCAAGCCACTCATTGGATTGAATTTTTCACTACTACAACGAGAAGCAGATTTTCGATTTGGCTTAGTCCGCGTTCGTGAACATGCAGAGCCGATCGCCTTTTATGACGGTGAAATCCGCGAAATCACCTTGCTGCAGCGTATGTTCTCCTTCGTCTTCTCAAATCAACAAGACGTATTACGTTGGAAACTCAAACTAAATTTTTTCCAGTTCACACATAGTTTTTTAACCGCAGTGATTCCCACTGTGATTATTGCAAATGATGTGTTGTCAGGCCGTTTAGAGGTCGGGTTAGCCGTTCAAGCTGCTGGAGCTTTCGCTTCGATGTTGATTGCGCTCACCGTCATCGTGAATCACTTCGAAGGTGTGAGCCGCTTTTCTGCAGTCGTTGAGCGGCTCTACACCTTTTCCCAAGCACTTGACACACAGTCGACACACGCCTCCGACACAAACGCCAAAGATATCTCCATAGTGACTCTACCCGGGACTGAACTGTCATGCAAACATTTGTCGATCAGCACACCGAATGGCGAAAGAACACTAATTAAAAATCTCAACTTATCAGTCAGCACGAACAAGGGACTCATGATTGTCGGAGCTAGCGGAACTGGAAAATCCTCGCTGTTGCGCGTGATTGCTGGTCTTTGGTCAACAGGCTCGGGGGAGATCGTTTGCCCCTCCAGGCACGAGTTGCTGTTTTTGCCGCAACAACCCTATCACCCGCTCGGGGATTTGCGATGCCAACTGACCTATCCTCAAGTCAACCAAACAGTTTCGGATGAAGAGATATTGCATTATTTAGAGATGGTCAACTTGGCTTCCCTGACAAAACGGTGCGGTGGCCTCGGTGGTGAACTGAACTGGACCAAAGTACTCTCCGTGGGAGAACAACAACGCTTATCATTTGCTCGCGCACTCCTTGCCAAACCTCGCTATCTGTTGCTAGACGAGTCTACAAGCGCTCTGGATGCAGCAAATGAATCTCGCCTGTATTCTCAACTCAGTGGCCTGAACATTACGCCAATCAGCGTCAGCCATAGGTCTGCACTCTTGCAACACCATCAAGAAGTGTTGGTGATCTTGGGTAATAGCGATTGGACGTTGCATCCGGCTTGTTCATTTAAATGGGATGCGTGATTTTTTGTCTACTGAATGATATGAAAAAAGGCTAAGTCATCAAACCTTCATCAAATCGTCACCTCACGTTCATATGGCTTCTTTAGAGTTGATCCTAGTGCTCTTAACTGGAATCAACCGTGAATATAAAACTCCCTCGTTTAGGTCAATACCTCGCGCTGGCTTTCGCCGGCATCACGATGACTGCACAATTTGCGCAAGCGCAAACAACACCGGACAACCGTCCTGTCGTGCGTGTCGCGGTTCAACAAATTTCTAATAGCGGTGCACTCGACCCTTTGCGAGAGCAGAGCAACGTCGGTACGCGCGTGCTCCCGATGATTTACGCGGGACTGATTGAGCTCGACACCACGGGTGACTTGAAACCTAAAGCCGGGATCGCGGAGTCGTGGAAGCGGATCGACGATCGCACGCTGGAGTTCAAGCTCCGTCCAGGGGTGAAGTTTCACAACGGTGACCCTGTTACGGTCGAGGACATCGCGTTTAGTTTCAGTCCTCAGCGTATGTTTGGTCAGACTAAACCCAATACGGGTGCAACGGTTGCTGCCGGTGCCGCATCGACAAAACCTGCCGTTGCGACCACTGCCAAGCCCGCAGCCGCCAATGATCCAGCTTTTGCCACAGGTCCCACACCTCCTCCCGAAGTCGTAGCAGTTGCGCGCAACATCTGGCCATCACTGATTGGAGTTGAAATTATTGACGACAAAACAGTTCGCTTGGTCAACGCCTTGCCCGATGTGACGCTCGAGGGTCGTCTGGCGCGCCTGGGCTCCGAGATCATTTCCAAAAAGGCCTATTTGGCCGCCAAGGACTGGAATACGTGGGCGCAACAGCCGATCAGCGCAGGTCCTTTTAAGGTAAAAGAACTCAAGCAGGATCAGTCACTGGTTCTGGTCGCCAACGATGACTATTTTGGTGGCAAGCCCAACGTGCGCGAGATCCGCTACACGGTCGTGCCTGAGGTGTCTTCGCGTATTAACGGCTTGATATCGGGTCAATATGATTTCGTGACGGATATTCCACCTGACCAGTTCAAGCTGATTCAAAACAACCCTAAATTTGAAATCACGGGCGGTCCCGTTCTGAATCACCGCTTGGTGGTGTTTGACAAGACCAACGCAATCCTCGCAAATCCCAAGATTCGCCAGGCGATGACGCACGCCATTGATCGTAAGGCCATTGTGGATGCGCTGTGGGCCGGCAAAACCTCCATCCCTGCTGGTTTACAGTGGGAATACTACGGTGACATGTACATCAAGGACTGGGAAGTCCCCAAATACGATCCTGCCCTGGCTAAAAAGCTATTGAAAGAAGCCGGATACAAAGGCGAGCCGATTCCTTTCCGCACCATGAACAATTACTACACCAACCAGACGCAAACTGATCAGATCATGCTCGAAATGTGGAAAGCGGTGGGTATGAATGTTCAGATGCAGATGGCTGAAAACTGGTCGCAGATTTTTGAAAAAGGTCCGACACGTGGTGTACGTGGCTGGTCCAACTCAGCGCCTTTTAGCGACCCCGTCAGCTCGATGGTCAACCAGCATGGCCCCAAGGGACAGCAGCAACGAATGGGCGAGTGGAGCAATGACGAGTTCAACAAGCTCTCGGATGTGTTGATGACTTCAGTCAATCCGCAAGAGCGTCGTGAAACGTTTGCCCGCATGTTGGTGATCGCCGAGCGTGAGGATCCTGCGTACACGGTGTTGCATCGTACGGCGGTGTTTTATGCCAAGCGTAAGGATTTTGAATGGAAACCTTCGCAGACGTTCTTAATGGACTTCCGCGCGGACAACCTTCAGCCTCCAAAATGAACGATGAACAAAATTCTGTGAATGTGCGTATGAAGGCCCGTGTCAACATGACGAGTCAAACACCCGAGACGCTCTTGAGCGTCAAGGGGCTCACCATTGCGTTTGCCAACGACACGGACGTCCGCAGAGTCGTTCACAGCGTCGATCTCGACATTAAAAAGGGAACGGCGCTGGGGATTGTGGGCGAATCGGGTTGCGGAAAAAGTGTCACCTGGATGGCGATGCTGGGTTTACTTGGTCCCAAAGCCCGTGTCTCGGGGAGCGCTAAGCTCTCAGGACAGGAACTAATTGGTCTGGATGACCGCGGGCTCTCAAAGATTCGTGGTGGCAAGATCGCCATGATTTTTCAGGATCCTGCGTCGTGCCTGAATCCCGTTCACCGGATTGAAAAGCAGTTAGCGGAGAGTCTGGCGCTGCACCGGGGTCTGACTGGAGCCGAGGCGCGGCGGGTCTCTCTGGATTTACTGGATCGGGTACAGATGCCCAATGCGACACAACGCTTGAGCGCCTATCCGCATGAATTATCCGGTGGAATGAATCAGCGTGTCATGATTGCGATGGCACTTGCCGGCGATCCCGACTTGCTGGTGGCCGATGAGCCCACGACCGCGCTGGACGCCACCGTACAGGCGCAGATTTTGGATCTGCTCAATCAACTGCGCAAAGACTCCGACATGGCGTTGGTACTGATTTCGCATGACTTGGGTGTGATTGCCGAAGCCAGCGAGCATGTGGCAGTGATGTATGGCGGTCGGATTGTCGAGCACCTGCCAACCGAGGATTTATTTACCCGTGGCAACCACCCGTATACCAATGGTCTGCTGGCAGCCATGCCATCGATTGAGTCCGTGCAGACTTCGCTTAAAGCCATTCCAGGCCAAGTCCCGGTAGCAGGCACGACATTTAAGGGTTGCAGCTTTGCGCCACGCTGCGAGTACACCCGTGACGACTGTCACAGCACTCTGCCCGCGCTGCGCAGGGTCAATGCGGCGCATCGTGTGGCATGCCATGTGGAGAGAGCAGCATGACAACTTTATTGAAGGCGACGCAAGTCTCCCGTACCTTTAACGTCAAAGCCTCTAAGACTTGGTTTGCCAAGCCGCGTCTGTTGCGGGCGGTGAATCAAATCTCACTTGAGCTCAATGCTGGTCAAACGCTTGGCCTCGTCGGTGAATCTGGCTGTGGCAAGTCTACGCTTGCACGCATGCTGATTGGTTTACTCCCCGCGTCGAGTGGTGAGATTACGTTTGCCGGCCAGCCGATTCAGGCCAAGCGCAACGCCCACTGGCGCGCGCAACGTCGAGATATGCAGATGGTCTATCAAGATCCTCTGGCTGCGCTGGATCGTAGGCTCAAGATTATCGATCAGGTGGCAGAGCCCTTGATCATTCAACGGATGGGAGATCACGCATCTCAACAAGCCGCTACCCATGAAGCACTCGCGTCCGTTGGCATGGGGGAGGATCTCTATGGTCGCTACCCCCACGAGCTCTCGGGTGGTCAGCGACAACGTGTCGTCATGGCTCGTGCACTGGTTTTAAAGCCTCGTTTGCTGGTCTGTGACGAGCCCGTCTCGGCACTCGACCTATCGATTCAGGCGCAGGTGATTAACTTGCTCTCCGAGCTACAAAAAAGCCGCAATCTCGCCATGCTGTTTAT
>JAURZO010000122.1 GCA_030653405.1 Zwartia sp.
TTGATCCAGCCACACTCCTTGAGCATGTGCACGCTGGCGTCGACGAGCGGCCAGCCGGTTCGCCCTGCGCTCAGCGCCTCGAAATGTGCAGGATTCCAGTCTTGTTCACGTAATCCGTCATAGCCTCTGTGTAAATTTTGAAACTCCATCGCTGGTTCGGACTCGAGTTTCTGGATGAAGTGACAGTGCCAGTACAACCGGCTGACAAAGGCTCGTAGCCCTTTCGCTTTTCTAGATTCGAGCGAAGCGCAGCGTGCGATCTCTTGAATGGTCGTCTGCACGACTTCTCGCATACTCAGACAGCCATACGTCAGATATGGCGAGAGACGTGAACAGGCCGTCGGTGCGGAAAGCGGGGACGAGATGCCGCCACGGTATTGCTCGCTGCGGCTCTCTAAAAAGTCTTGCAGTACTGAAAGACCTAGGCGGCGCCCACCTTTTTGCCGCTGGGGTGGATTTAACGGGTCGATATGCAGGGCCGCGGCAGTTGGAGGACGGGGTTCCGACCAGGGCAGAGGGATCGGCTCGATCCTGGTCGGTGTGGGTATACAGCTTTGCTGCATGTGACGATCCCAATGTGCCTGCCATAGATTACGATCCTGAAGTCGGCGGATCACGCCAAACTGAATCGGTTCATGCCACGTAATGCCTTGAGTACGACACCATTTCGCGACACTCAAATCACGTGCGTAACTGAGGCCATGTCCTGTTTCTTCGTGAGAATACAACGCGTCGAAGGGCACTAGAGTGTGCAGACGTTGCAGAACTTCGAGCGCTTCACCTGTCACAACGTGCAGTTGAGCCCCAAGTTTTTTAAGCTCCAGATAAAGATCGCGCAGGCTTTCGAGTAAAAACTCAAAGTGCTGCGTGGAGGCGTCCGGACTGCGCCAAAGACTAGGCTCAATGATGTACAGGCAGCACACGCGCCCGCGTTGACGGGCGGCCTCAAGAGCGGCATGGTCGTGGACCCTTAAGTCCTTTTTAAACCATACGACACTATCGCTCATTGAGGTGCCTCTTTGTTACTGACTCTTGCTACACCTTTGTAAAGCGTTTATGCACGAAGCCTGTGTGTGACTTTATGCACATTGGTGCAGCTATTTTGAAAAAAGACTTCGAACGCTGGGGAGTGTCTCAAGTCCTGAGAGACGGTCGTACAATCCAGCGTCAGCACCGTGGATGGAGGGGTTTTGTGACTTTCCAGTCGCAATACAGTCCATAAACTTTGCTTTCAAACCCGCTGCATCAATTGGGTTTTTGGCGTTGCCCAAAGGAAAGCGGATTTCGCCTGAGTCAAAGGTTTTGCCACCCGTGGTTTCAATCACGACTCGGTCTGTCAAAGCGAAAGCGGGCTCAAGCGGGCAAGCTGTGTCGACAGTGGTGACCGTCACTTTGCCGTACAGGTCAGATACATCCTTGCGGGTAGCAAACTCATCTGTGAGTTGTGACAGACCGACTTGGCGAGCCACCACAGCGGAGGCCACGGCGAACTGGGCACTGAACTTGGCTTCGAGCCCTGTGACGGGATGCTTATTGCGCAGCATTGACGCTTGCGCGGGACCCATGGTGAGATGCACGTGATTGATGTCCTCTGCCTTCAGGTTCTCTCGCTCAACGATGGCAAGTACGCCATCAATTGTTCGATGGCTAGAGTAGCAGACAGGGTAGCGTTTAATCGATAAACCACTATCCAGAATACGTAGGGTCTTTCCCAGCGAATCAGCGGAGCGTTTCAAATCTGCGCGGCCAGATAAGGACAAGGCAAACAAGTAACCGGCTGGATGTTCAAAGACATCAGGTGCGGAGGTCATGCCGAGTTTGGAGAGCTTGACCGCTTCGATGCCGTGTGCGGCAGCGCGTCCCGCATGAAAAGGTTTGGTCATCGTACCGAAGTTTGCGACCAGACCACTTGCCAGACTGGCCGAAATGGCAAGCGCCTGTCGTGCATCCTCTTCGGAGAGTTTGTTGAGATAGGCAACGGCCGCCGCCGCGCCTACCGCACCAAATACGCCTGTCGGATGCCAGCCTTTTAAGTGGTACTGCTCAGGCTCGCGGCTCACCAGTTCGGCCCACACCTCATAGCCCACAATATACGCACGCACAGCATCGAGCCCCGAACTGTTGAGCTTGTAGCCCTCAGCCAGAATAGCTGGAACGAGTACGGTGCTGGGATGTCCGGAAATCGCCACGTCATCATAGTCAAGCGCATGACCGGCCACAGCATTAATAAAAGCAGCCTGTGCCGCTGGGTGCATCGTGCCTAAAAATGGGACTGGTGCCTCGGCGGGCGTTGTCGCATCGGCAAAAAATTTGCGCACAATATCGACAACCGGTTCACGGTGTCCGGCCATCATGGTCGCGATCGTATCGATGAAGCCCGTTTTAGCCACGGCATAGGCGGCTTGCTCTTGGCCACCGAAGGTTGGGGCAGCGACAAAGGCTGCCAGTGCTTTTGTTAATCCGGTCATGTGTTTGTCTCCAGGTGTACTTGAGTACTGTGTATCTGATGAGTTTCAGTCAATTGCTTAGAAAGAGCGAGGCATGCCAAGCATGTGCTCACCGATGTAAGACAAGACGAGGTTGGTTGAGATGGGTGCGATCTGGAATAAGCGTGTTTCGCGCCATTTGCGCTCGACGTCGTATTCTTTGGCATAGCCAAAACCACCATGGCATTGCAGGCAGGCCTCAGCGGCATGCCAGGTCGCATCGGAGGCGAGTAATTTGCCCATGTTGGCTTCGTCGCCACAAGGCAAGCCAGCATCGAACAATGCGGCGGCGCGTCTTAAGACCAAATCAGCCGCTTCCGTTTCAGCATGTGCGCGGGCGATCGGGAACTGAACCGCTTGATTTTGACCAATGGGTCGGTCAAAAACGCGACGTTCGTTCACATAGGCGACTGCGGTCTTAGCAAACCAGCGCGCATCACCAATGGCCTCGGCTGAGACGAGAATACGCTCGGCATTCATGCCGTCCAGGATGTATTTGAAACCCTTGCCTTCCTCGCCGATCAAATTATCAGCTGGAATTTTCAGGTTATCGAAAAAGACTTCGGTGGCATGGTGATTGACCATGGCCTTGAGTGGACGAATGTCCAGACCTTTGCCCAAACCATCGCGAATATCGAGCAGAAATACGGACAATCCATCACTTTTTTTCTTGCACTGATCAAGTGGTGTCGTGCGGGCGAGTAACAGCATCAGATCAGAGT
Organism: Zwartia sp.; assembly: GCA_030653405.1. Taxonomy (GTDB): domain Bacteria; phylum Pseudomonadota; class Gammaproteobacteria; order Burkholderiales; family Burkholderiaceae_B; genus Zwartia. The sequence goes on from JAURZO010000122.1 coordinate 3,209, forward strand.
GCAACGCGCGTGAGGTCCATACTTTTTGACCGTTGATCACATAATGATCACCCTGACGCTCAGCGCGTGTTTTCAGTTTGGTCGTGTCGGTGCCGGAGGTAGGTTCTGTGACGCCGAAGGCTTGTAGACGAACCTTGCCTGAAGCGATATCGGGTAGATATTTTTTCTTTTGTGCTTCGCTGCCATGACGTAACACGGTTCCCATCGTGTACATCTGCGCATGACACGCCCCAGCGTTGCAGCCGGACGCATGAATGGTCTCGAGGATCACAGCCGCGGCACGCAACGGCATCCCACTTCCACCGTACTCCTCTGGAATGAGTGCGCCAAGATAGCCGGAGGCGGTGAGTGCCTGCACGAACTCTGTGGGGTAGTCGAGCTTTTCTTCTAAACCTCGCCAGTAAGCGCCTGGAAAGTCAGCGCAAACGCGCTTTACACCCTCGCGGATTTCTGGATAGTCTTCGCCTGTTTCAATCGTGATGTTCTGTTTTGGATGTGCCATGATGGTCTTGTGTCTCGTTTCTGATTCTACTCATGAGACCATCACGCATCGTCTGCAGCAATGGTCTCTTTGTAAGGTGTTTGAGCACCGTTGTGTTGGATAGTCCAGTTGTTACTTAGCAACCTTTGAAATTCGCCTTGCGTTTTTCATTGAACGCGGCAACACCTTCCATACGGTCCTCTGTATCGATCAGGTGGTTATAGGCCTCGATTTCAAAGCGGAACGCGGTACGAAGCTCCATCTGTCCGCCGTAGCGCACAGATTTTTTTATTTGACGCACGGAGAGCGGCGCGTTGGCGGCAATCACTTCAGCGGTTTCTATTGCTTTCGCAAGGACTTCGCCAGGCTCGAGCATGGCATTGATCAGACCATATTCACTCGCTTGTTGAGCGCTAAACGGCTTGCCTGTCATCAAAATTTCCTTGGCACGTCGTTCGCCAATCGCGCGAGGCAGGTTTTGTGTGCCACCCGCGCCAGGCATAATGCCCAGAGTGACCTCAGTCAACGCGAAACGCGCGGCATTGCTTGCGTAAATGAAATCGCAGGAGAGCGCTAACTCCAGACCGCCCGCATAGGCGTGACCGTTCACTGCGGCAATCACGGGAACTGGCAGGTCCACCAAGGTCCAGTACATCCGCTCGAATAATTCGTGCTGAAGCGTCCACTGGCGCTTGGTCATGCCGTTGCGCTCTTTCAGATCGCCACCGGCGCAGAATATCTTTTCACCAGCACCTGTCAAAATAATGCAGCGCACCTCGCCAGCATCTGCCGTCAGACGATTCCATAGGTCCAGCAGGTCGTGGCCAGTTTGGGTATTGATGGCATTGCCAACCTGGGGACGGTTTAGCGTGACTTTGAGCACATGGGTGCTGACCATTTCAGTGGCAATAGTTTCGTAAGCAGGAAAAGTACTCATGTTGCATTCCTTTTTGAGAGCAGGGCGGTGTGTTCGCCAAGTTTGGGTGGAGCGGCGTAGGGCTGTGGCCTGACGCCATCAAAGCTCAGAGGCAGTCCGATAAAGCGCATCCCGGTGCCAGGGACGTCTTGTAACAGGCCAAGTGCCTGCGTCTGTGGATGAGCAACCATCTGGGCTAAATTGTTAACAGGGGCGCAGGGCACACCCGCCGCTTCCAGGCGGTTGATCCAAAACTCGGTTGTTTGAGTGACGATAATCGCGTCGAGTCGGGCATACAGCTCAATTTGATTTTCAACGCGGCGGGGATTGTCGATAAAGCGTGGGTCAGTGATCCATTCGGGCTTGCCAACGGTGGTGGCGAGCGCTTTGAACAAGGCATCGCTGCCTGCTGCAATGACTAATTCGCCATCGCTCGTCAGATAGCCTTTGTAGGGGACGATCCCAGCGGCGCCCGAGCCTTGTTTTTGAGAGACTTCACCGCACGAAAGGTATTGTGCCGCGAGCAAGGAGACCCAAGTGGTTGCTGTTTCAAACAGAGACACATCAATGATCTTGCCTTTGCCGCTTGCTTGACGCTCGAGTAACGCCGTCAGCACGCCGATAATGCCCCACATACCGGTGCCCATATCCACGATCGAGGCACCCACGCGCACCGCTGGTCGGCCCGGCTCACCCGTGGTGCTCATGATGCCGCCAAAGGCCTGCATGAGTGGGTCATAACCCGGACGGTCCTTAAGGGGGCCTTCGCGTCCAAATGCACCGAGATTGCAGTAAATCAGTCGAGGTTGACGCGCGAGTAGGGCGGCACCGTCAAGACCGAGCTTTTCAACATGACCTGGGCGTAAATTTTGAATGACGATATCCGCATGATCGCAGATGTACTCCCGAAGCTCTTCGACCTGTTGCGCATCACGCAAGTCGCACACGACAGATTTTTTATTTCGATTAAGTGCCTGAAAAAAAGGTGAGGCGCCTTCCCAGAAGGGCGGGCCCCATCGACGTGCATCGTCGCCATCCGCTTTTTCAATTTTGATGACATTCGCGCCAAGTTCACCTAGTATTTGGCCGGCGAAAGGGGCGGCAACGCTGTTTCCCAATTCGATCACAACCAATCCGGCGAACGGGCCGCGAGGGGTGGCTTGCTGCTGCGTAAACTCAGACATTTTTGATTTGCTTTTAAGAGGTTTGTCCTCCCAAAATTATGTCACGAATTCGCACCTTCCATTGTGAGATTCAGGGCGAAACCATGGGAATCGCCCGTCAATCTGATCTCTATCGGAGAATTAGCTCAATTGAGGGAGGTTCGTCCCAAATCCAGTTGCCATTGCGCCGGAAAATTTCTGGAAAATGTCCCGGTACGACGATGTCGGTGCCTTCACAGATTTCGGCGATCGAACGACGAGAATCCTCGGTCGAACCAAAACACATGTCACCGACTTGCGCCAACATTTCTTTGGGATATTTGACGGCGTCGCCGGCCAGCACCACCCGACGTCCATCCTCCTGTGTGAAGCGAAGTGCCTGACACCCCGTGGTGTGGCCGGGTACCTCGAAGTGCTCGACCCCGGGTGCGATCAAGCCTCGCTTGGGCAACACACGCAGATCGAAGTCGGCAAGGAGTTCATGAATTTTCCATGGGATGAACAGATCATCCGGATGTGGATTGCGTGCATAGCCGAGTTCAGTTTCACCGACTGCGACCGGCACGCCTTTGAACAAGTCCAGATTCTGACAATGATCAAAATGTAAGTGGGAAAGAAAGACAAGGTCAATATCCGTGGGCGCAAGTCCGCGCTCCTTGAGACCATTGACCAAGCCCTTACGTACGCAATAATGACCCGTGTCAAAAAGAATGCGGGTCCCATCTTCGGCGGTCACGAGCGCGACGTTACAGAGCCCAAAAAAACCGCCACGAAAGCTTAGGCTGTTACCCCGCAGAAGGAGTTCGTAGTGCACATTCAACGCTTTTCTCCAGCACCCAGCTGTTCGCAGATCGCCGCTGTGACTTGAGCTGTTGTGGCCAGACCACCGAGATCACGGGTATGAAGTCTGGGATTGGCTGTCACCGCTTCGATCGCCTTCATCAAACGATCGGCGGCAGCTTGCTCGCCCAGATGTTCGAGCATCATCACCACAGACCAGAAGGTTCCTATCGGATTGGCGAGTCCTTTGCCCATGATGTCGAAGGCGGAGCCATGAATCGGCTCAAACATCGAGGGATAACGACGCTCAGGATCGAGGTTGCCTGTCGGGGCGATACCGAGACTGCCCGCTAGCGCGGCTGCGAGATCACTCAAAATATCCGCATGCAGGTTGGTCGCGACGATCGTATCGAGCGTGGCGGGACGGTTGACCATGCGGGCAGTCGCGGCATCGACCAATTCTTTGTCCCATTTCACATCGGGGAACTCTTTGCTGATTTGAACGGCGATTTCGTCCCACATGACCATCGCATGTCGTTGAGCATTGGACTTTGTGACCACAGTCAGCAATTTGCGTGGGCGCGACTGTGCGAGTTTGAAGGCATAGCGCATGATGCGCTCGACACCGGCACGCGTCATCATGCTGACGTCCGTGGCGACCTCGATGGGGTGGCCTTGATGGGCGCGACCACCCACGCCGGAATATTCACCCTCTGAGTTTTCGCGCACGATGACCCAATCGAGTTGCTCAGGCGTGCAGCGCTTAAGCGGTGCATCGATACCCGGCAGAATGCGCGTGGGGCGCACGTTGGCATACTGATCGAATCCCTGACAAATTTTTAGACGCAGTCCCCAAAGGGTGATGTGGTCAGGAATATGTGGGTCTCCTGCCGAACCAAACAAGATTGCATCTTTATCGCGCAGCGCATCCAGGCCATCCTCAGGCATCATTACACCGTGCTGACGATAATAGTCACCACCCCAGTCGAAACTTTCAAATTCGAATTTCAGTCCGCTGTCTTGCGCCGCGATCGCGTGAAGAACCTTCTGACCTTCTGGGATAACCTCTTTGCCGATACCATCTCCGGGTATGGCGGCTATGCGATAAGTTTTCATAACGGGATCCTGGATTTCATTTTGAGTTAGATTGATTAAATGTAACGTACTGGGTTGTGTCGCTAATCTGGCCGAAAGACGTTGGCGGGTTCATCGAACCAATCACGATTTTTCCTGAGTCGGTGGGTCATCTTAAGCGCGTGAGGTGCGGCTTCGCACAAGACTTCCATCAACCCGTCATCAAGTGACAGTCCTGCATTTTGAGCCATGCGGGCTGCAAACGCACGTGTCTCGGCATCACAGTGTGAGGTATCAGGTGTGAGATCTGGGGCAATCAACGCAGGTGCGGTCTGGCCTGGGACGAGTGTTGGGCGTTGATCGCGCAAAGCAAGAGCTTGTTCGAAAGCATGCCCAGCTTTTAAAACGAGTGCGTCTGCAAGCGGTGCGCCCACAATTTGCAGACCCATCGGTAGGCCTTCGGAATTAAATCCACAACTGACGGATACGGCTGGTCCACCCGTAATATTGGCGAGCACTTGGGCATTGGGCTTGAGCCAGAAGGAAATCGGACGATGCGCAGTGATGGGCTGTGCGGGGCCGAAGCCTGGCATCAGTAGCAGGTCGAATTTTTCATAAATCGGTTTCATTTCCTCGAGCATGCGTCGATGTTCACGCGTTGCCGCCAGGTAATCCAAGGACTGAAACATGACCGCTGGCAAAATACGCGTCAGAAAATCTCGACCATAGTCTTTGGGGCGCTCGCGCAAACCTTGCTGTTGCACGCCGAAAATTTCTGTTTCAGCGAGCACGACTTTGACATCCATATAGTCTTGCATGGGTCGCAGGCGACAATCTTCGACAGAAGCACCGAGCTTTTTGAGTATATCTACGGCTTCGTCCAGGGCCTTGCGATGTTCTGGATTGACCACCAGATCTTCTTCCCAGACGTAACGCAGCACGCCGATCTTTAAGCCTTTTAAGTCTGATCCCAGACTTTCAGCGTAGTGTGGAATGGGTTGGACGAAGCTGTTGCCATCTGCTGGATCATGCGCTGCGATGGCCTGCAGCATCAGGGCACAGTCCTCGACGGTCCATGCCATGGGCCCGCAGTGATCGAGCGTAAAAGAGTTTGGCATCACACCGACTCGACTGACCAGGCCCGAGCTCGGCATGAAACCGGCAATGCCGCAAAAAGAGGCAGGTCCTCGAATCGAACCCCCTGTATCCGTACCTAGTGCTGCACCTACAAAACCGGCCGCCACCGCAGCGCCCGAGCCGCTCGAAGAGCCGCCCGTAAAACGATCGAGTTTCCAGGGATTGCGAACGGGTGGCCAGGGCAGGTCGAGTGAGGGTCCACCATGCGCGAACTCATGTGTATTGAGCTTGCCAAGCAATACAGCGCCTGCCTCATACATGCGCGCCACGACTGCACAGTCTGTCGCGGGTATATGTTGTTGTCCGATTCTTGAGCCTCCAGTGGTCAGGATGCCGGCAGTTTCGTAAATATCTTTGGCGCCGAAAGGGATGCCATGCATCGGTCCGAGATAGCGTCCGGCCATAATTTCGCTTTCAGCTAGCTTCGCTTGTTGACGCGCGAGCCCAAAAGTGGGAGTGATAAACGCGCTGATCTGGTCATCCAAGGCCTCGATCCGGGTGCGTAAATGATCAACGTACTCAACGGGTGAGAGTTTGCGAGCCTTGATTTGTCTTGAGGCTTGCGCGACAGTGAGAAAGTGCAGATCAGTGTTCATAGTGCATCGAGTCCTTGCAGTTGAAACGCTTGTTTTGCTTCAGGCGTACGCAGAAACGTAATCAACGCTTGCGAAGCGGCATCCTGTGCATTCTGATTGAAAATCCCCACTGAAAAAACGGTAGATTGCTGTACGGCAGGTGGTAGCTTTCCAAAGATGTTGATACCCGGGACTTGCATCAACTCGCTCATTTGTTGCACCGCTAATTCGACTTCGCCCTTCAAGACCAGTTCGCCGGTTAAGCCTTCGGGCAACACGACGGCTTTTGCGCGCACCTCCTCGTCAAGCCCGAGCCGTTTGATCAGACTGGCAAAATACATGCCGCTGGCACCTTGTTTCGAAAAAGCAATAGAACGTGCAGCACGAAGCGTCGCAATAAAAGCTTCCTCGGTGGAGATATCAGGCGCTACTGCGGATTGTTGAATCGCCATGGCCACATCCGAGCTCACCAAATCCACGCGGCTGCCGACTCTGAGAATCCCCTCAGCGGTAAGCTCATCAATCGATCCAGCAACGGCTAGCAGCAGGTCAGCGCGCGCGCCCGCGCGAATACGCTCGCTGAGGTGAGCCGTCGCACCGTATTCAATCTTGATTTCGATGCCAGAGGCCTTTGTGAAATCTGGGATCAACGTTTTCAACGCATTACGCAGAGCCATGGTTGATAAAATGTTGAGTGTGGGCTGTTGAGTCGCCATGTTTGAGTTGTCTCTTAAAAAAGTAGATTGTTATTCGGATAGTCTGATAGAGATGTCATGTCACGATGAGTGATGAATCTTGCTGAGAGCCTGAGGATCGATATCCTCAACCACCTCTTTTAGAAAGTCGATAAGAACGCGGACTTTTGCCGCAAGCGTGCTACGAGGCAGATAGACGATTGAAACCTCAGGCCCCGCCACAACATAGTCCGAAAGAATCCTTTTTAGCTTGCCGGATCTCAAGGCGTCACCTGCGATGAAGTCGCTCACCATCACGATGCCTGCACCGTCCATTGCCGCCTCGAGAAGGGATTCTGCGTTGTTGATGTTGAGTGCTCCAGAGACCGTTTTCGAAAAATTCTGACCGTTTTTCGTGAACTTCCACTCGCGGTGTTCGCCGGAGATTGGCAGCAGATAGGCTAAGCACTGATGCTGATCGAGATCGTCCGGCGATGTGGGCGTACCATGGATCTTGAGATACTCGGGCGAGGCGTAAGCGGCGAAGCTCAAGTTACAAAGCTTGTGCGCGACGACCCGATCATCCGAGATGAATCCGACTTGGATTGCTGCATCGACAGCCTCGTAGGTGAGATCAACATGGCGGTCGCTGAGCTCAATGTCGACACTCAACTCTGGGTAAAGTCGAGTGAAATTCAACATTTTCGGGATCACGACCCGGCGACCGAATCCCACAGGCATTTGCAGGCGTAAGCGCCCCTTAGGTGTTGCAGTGGTCGCGGTGACCGCAGTTTCGGCATCCTCGATTTCTGTCAGGATTTGACGGCAACGTTCAAAAAAGCTGCCACCCTCGCCAGTCAGACTCACTAAGCGCGTGGAGCGCTGCAGGAGCTTGACGCCGAGTTCTTGTTCGAGTCTTGCAATGGATTTGCTGACAGCCGAGGCGGTCAGGCCAAGCCGCTGGGCGGCAAGGGTAAAGCTGCGTGTTTCAGCAACTTTGACAAAGACTAGTAGAGCATTCAGATTTCGCATGACCGACAGTTTACTCATGAATCAAATTCAGTAATATTTTTTATTCTACTGAATTTGACCTGAAAAAATTCAGTCGTTAGCATGGGGACTAGAACGATCTAACGCATTGATTTCAACTTAAACAGAGCCCACTCGCCATGTCACATAACAAATGAGTATCAATCAGATGATCTTAAAATCCTTCAGAAAATTAAGTGGTCTGTTCTTGCTGATGCTCGCGCAGTGTATTTTTTCGCCTCTAGCTTGGGCGCATCCTCATATCTGGATCGATGGCAATGTTGAGTTGGTGTTTGATCGCCAGGGTCAGGCTGTGGGCGTGCGTCAGTCATGGCTTTTCGATGAGTTGTTCTCCACGTATGCATTGCAAGGGATGCCGCGTGACAAAGCAGGTCAGGTGCCTGCGCAGGAATTGGAGAAAATTACGGGCGAATGGATGAAGGCGCTCGGTGAACCGGACTCGCATTTTTTTACCAAGATGTCGCTTGGAGGCAAGGCGTTGTCATATGGTGCGCCACAGCAGGCGCAAACGACTTGGGATCCCAAGACAAGCCAGCTGGTCTTGTCCTTTGCGCTGCCCTTCGAACAGCCCGTCAACGTCGGCGCCAAGGGATTTGAAGTCGATATCCAAGATCCAAGCTATTTTGTAGCCTTTAATTACAAGGGTTTGAAGTCGTTCAAAGGGGTTGATGCACCCTCTGGATGCAAGTTTAACTACATGCCACCCCGGCCTCTTGATCCAAAGACAGAGCGCCTGTTATGGTCAATCCCACCTGAACAAAAGGAATTGCCTGAGAACTTGCGCGAGGCGGTTAAGCAGCTCTCTCATCAATTCACGGTTAAGTGTCCATGAACGTTTCTGTTGTTGACCTGCGCCGCAGCCTGATGTTTGCGTTGTTAGTGCTACTGGGTGTTGGTTTGATCGACCTTGCTCACGCGCAGTCCGCGCATCCTTTCGCTACACCCGAACAACGCTTGAGCCTCCCGTCCACTGGTTGGTTCGCTGAGTTCAGTGGTCAGATGGCGGCATGGCAAGGGCAGTTTTATCGTCAGCTTACGGGTGCCGTTCGTGCGTGGAAGCAAGATGGGTGGGCGGGGTGGTTATTGCTCGGTCTGTCCTTTGGGTATGGTGTCTTTCATGCTTTGGGGCCTGGTCACGGCAAGGCAGTGCTGACAGCCTATGTCTTAGCCAATCGCGAAACGATTCGTAATGGCGCGTTGCTTGCAATGCTATCCGCATTTTTACAAGCCTTCGTGGCGATTGGTTTGGTGGCGATTGCAGCTGGCGTGCTGAAGGTCTCGGGTGTCGCCATGAATCGCGCGACATGGTGGCTTGAGCTGGGTTCTTATGCCATGATGGTGGCGCTAGGTTGCTGGCTCGTGTATCGACATGTGCTCAAGCCGGTCGTGCGTTGGCAGTCACAGCGCAGGACGCAGGAAGCATCGCGTCAGGGGACGCATGCGCATGAACATGAACATGCACGCGCACACGCGCACGCACATGATCACGCGCATCCACATGCTCATGATCACAGTCACGGCCATCAGCATGCTCACGCACATGTGCACGATGAAAGCTGTGGCCATGTTCACATGCCTGATCCAAATCTGATCGCGGGTCCTATGAACTGGTCCAAAGCGATTTCAGCGATTTTGGCCGTTGGACTCAGACCCTGCACGGGCGCGGTCTTTGTGTTGGTGTTTTCATTGGCGCAAGGGTTTTTTATTGCCGGTATTGCGGCGGCCCTTGCGATGGGTCTCGGAACCGGACTTACCGTTGCTGCACTCGCCTCCGCCTCATTATGGATAAGTCATGTCTCAGTCAATGCGGCAGGCGGTACGCAGAAAATTTTGGGGAAAATTTTTGTCGCACTATTGCAATCCCTCGCTTCATTCGCGGTGCTTGGGCTAGGGCTGCTATTGCTTAGTGCCGCAATCGGGAGTGGCGCAGCAGGGCGGTAAACATATGTTGTGTCAAACCGATGTCCGTCTAATGGCGCGACGTGATTGAGCTCAATCTGTCAGCGGTCAGGTCTCTAGCAGTCCTTACAGCGCCCATACAGCGTCAGATCATGATCTTCGATTTTGAAGCCCTTAGGCGCCAACATTGCCAAATCAGTCGGACATGAATGAATGTCAAAAACTTTGTTGCATTGATTGCAGCGAAAGTGGTGGTGATGACCATGTCCCGCCCGTTCGAATCTAGGATTTTCACCTGGCAGCACCACTTGCCTGAGAACTCCGTCTTCGACCATGGCTTTCAGGTTGCGATAGACGGTAGCGATACCGAGCCTGGGCACAACACGACCTGCCAGCTCGAGCACTTCCTGCGCGAGCAGGGGTCGATCTGCAGACTGAATCGCTTCTTGAATGGCTGAGCGTTGACGCGTGGAACGTTCCATCAATAGGTGCCGTTAGGGTTAGGTCATCATGATAATGATAGTGTATTATCATTAGTAACGCGAATTTGTTTCGTAGAGATTACCCCGTTGCCGAACTCTTGTCTTAGAGATGGAAATGCAATCCGATCCCAAGCATACGCACACGCACACGCATGGCCATGCCCACGACCATCATCATGCGCATGAACATAGTCATGCTCATCCGCCTCTTCACACACTGCCTGCGTTGCAAAAAGTGGTGGGGAACAGTCATGATTTAAAAAGTCCCGTACTCATGAGCGTATGGCAGCGTTTGTTGTTTTCAGCCATGTTGCTGGCTGTTCTGTGGTTGGCAGTTATTTGGGCGTTGCGTACAAATGGCTGAGCACAGGGCGGAGCGCAAGGCAGAGCACAAGGCAGAGCATATGGCGGCTCAGAGAGTTGAGCATGAGGTCGATGATGAGTCAGAGCCAGGCATGATGGCGCAGTCGGAAACGGCGATCGAGGTGCGTAATCTGACGCTTGCATATCAGGGCCACCCTGCCGTCCACCACCTGAGTGGCGCATTTCAAACAGGTTCTTTGACTGCGATTGTCGGACCGAATGGTGCGGGGAAAAGTACGTTTTTGTCAGCCTTGTCGGGACAGAAGTCCGGCATAGAGGGATCGATCCATTTTGCAGGATCTACGCCCGGAAATCTTGGCCTACAGCCCAAACTGGCATATTTGCCGCAGCAGTCAGCAATTGATCGTGAATTTCCCGTTCGGGTGCTGGATGTGGTGGCTCTTGGCGCCTGGCGTGAGCTCGGGAGCTTTCGGCCGGTCTCTGCCGAAATCCGCAGACGCGCATCCGAGGTCCTGTCCGCGGTTGGGTTGATCGGTTTTGAGCGTCGTTACATTGGTGAACTGTCCGTGGGTCAGTTGCAGCGGGTTCTGTTTGCCCGGTTATTAATGCAGGATGCGCAAATCATTTTGCTAGATGAGCCTTTCAATGCACTTGACACGCGGACGGCTGAGGACTTGTTAGGGGTTGTGTTGAACTGGCACCGCCAGTCCCGAACGGTCATTGCTGTGCTGCATGATCTGGAGATGGTGCGTCAGCACTTTCCGCAGACTTTATTGTTGGCGCGAGAGGTGATTGCCTGGGGGCCGAGCACACAAGTGCTGAGCCCTGAAAACTTGCGGCGTGCCAGGCAGACGGCCGAATACTGGGATGATCGCGCACCTTGGTGTGTCAGGCCGCCCGAGTCAGGGGGGCGCTAAAGATGTCGGAATGGCTCCTCGCAATTTACAACTTTGCTTTCGCGCCCTTTGTTGATTATGGATTTATGCGTCGCGCGTTGATTGCTTGCGCGGCGATTGGTCTGGCCTGCGGTCCGATTGGAACAATACTCGTTTTACGGCGCATGAGTCTTGCGGGCGATGCGATTGCGCACGCCGTACTTCCGGGTGCTGCGGTGGGTTTTATTTTTTTTGGTCTTTCGCTGCCAGCGATGACGCTTGGTAGTTTTGTGGCGGCGGCATTGATGGCGCTTGTTGCGAGTTTTGTCACGCGCTGGACGAGTCAAAAAGAGGATGCAAGCTTTGCGTCTTTTTATTTGATTGCACTCGCTCTCGGAGTGCTATTGATTTCGACCGCAGGTAGCAAGGTTGATCTGCTTCATTTTCTTTTTGGTAGCGTACTGGCGATCGATACCGAGTCGCTTTTGATGATTGCGGGCGCCTCGACGGTTTCTATTCTGGTTCTCAGTTTCATCTGGCGACCACTCATGCTTGAGTGTTTCGATCCAGGTTTTCTGCGTTCAGTCGGCGGTCGTGGCGCGTGGGTGCATCAGATTTTTATGATGATTGTGGTGCTGACGCTTGTCTCCGCATTTCAGGCGCTCGGCACACTCATGGCAGTGGGGCTTTTGATGCTGCCTGCCACCGCAGCAAGGTTCTGGTGCTATGGCGTAATCGCCCGCTCGTTGCTTGCCGCCGCGTTCGGCGCCTTGAGTGGTGTCTTAGGTCTCTTAGTCTCCTATCACGCTAATTTCCCTTCGGGCCCTTCCATCGTATTGGTGGCAGGCGTTTTTTATCTGGCATCTCTGTGTCTGGGTTCGCGCGATAGTTTCCGATTGATCTTGTTTCCTACCCCGCAGCATAAGGAGTCTTGATGAACCAACCCTTTTTAATCAAAGCACGAGTGTTTCTAGCAGCGGTGCTGCTTAGTTTAGGCTTGCCAGCATTGGCGAGTGAGCCCCTCCCCGTTGTCGCCAGTTTTTCAATTTTGGCGGATATGGTTCGTCAGGTGGGTGGTCCGCATGTGCAGGTCACGAGCCTGGTTGGTCCTAACTCAGATGCGCATGTTTTCGATCCAACGCCAGCGGATGCGCGTCGATTAGCGGAGGCAAAACTTGTCGTGGTCAATGGACTGGGATTTGAGGGTTGGTTAAACAGACTGGTCAAGTCCTCAGGTTATCGTGGTCCGGTCATTGTCGCGAGTAAAGGGGTCAAATCCATCCCGATGCCTGAAAAAAATAAGCACGATGGACACAGCCATTCACACAGTTCAGCGGACCCTCATGCCTGGCAAAATCTCAGCAACGCCAAGCGTTATGTTGAAAATATTAAAGTCGCTTTGACGCAGGCGATGCCGGCACAAGCCGCGACTTTTGAGGCACGCGCTACGGATTACCTCAAGCAGATCGATGCCTTGGATAAGAGCACACGGTCGCGTATTGGAGCCGTGGCGCCCGAGCGTCGTCGGGTGATTACTTCACATGATGCCTTCGGATATTTTGCTGCAGCATATGGTGTGAGGTTCTATCCCTTGCAAGGTCTCTCGACGGGTAGCGAGGCGTCCGCAGCAGATGTGGCTCGCACCGTGAATGAGATTAAAAAGAATAAAGTGACAGCAATTTTTGCGGAAAACATTTCAGATCCACGCGTACTGGAGCGGGTTGCGCGCGATAGTGGGGCAGCGGTGGGTGGAACACTTTATGCGGATGCGCTTTCCTTGCCAGGCACACAGGCAGATACCTATCTGAAAATGTTTGAGCACAATGTTTCGACGATTGTGACAGGGATTTCGGCTACGCCAAAACCCTGAGTATTCGCTGATTTCTTCTGGCTGAATTGACAGTAATTCGTTATTCGCCCATAATCGCTGCAAATAAGAATCATTCTTGTTTGCAGCGATTTTTTTATAGTGAATTTTTATAATCACTGTTTGTAGTGATTGCCCTGTTCATTTCCTTCATTGATTGTGTTTTGAGTGTTTAGTTTCATGTTTGTGTCGATCCTCACCTGTATATATAAATACGAATCATTTCGATTCGTATTTATAGAATGACTTAGGTATTTGCCACTTTCCAACATGAAACTGAATATGAACAACTCTCAACTTGCTCTCCTCTTCCTGACGGGTACCGCCCTTTATGGGGGAGAAGCCCTTTCCCAAACTAAAAACACCAGCGAGCCACCCGAGCAACAGGTTGCTCAAACATTTCAGGCGATCACAATCATGGGTGAGGACGAGTCGCAGCAGACGCCTTGGGCCACTGAGACGGATCGTAAAAAGCTTGATGCACTGCAAATCCAAAATTGGTCTCAGTTCGGGAGTCGTGCCGAGCCTGGGATTAATTTCAACAATACAAATAAGAGTGTGAACATCCGAGGGCTCGATCAGAGCCGTGTAGTCACAAGGGTTGATGGTATTCGTCAGTCATACCTGACAGATATCCGAGGTGTGAATGGTGGTGTTCGTGGTGGCTTGAGTGCCATCGACTTCAATTCACTTTCGTCGATCGATATTGTGAGAGGTGCAGACTCGAGTACGGTCGGCTCGGGTGCGTTCGGTGGGGTGGTAGATGTGCGGACTCTTGAGCCAGGCGATTTGCTGAGCAATGGAAAAAATATCGGCTTCATGGCCAAAACGGGCTACTACAGTGTTGATCAAAGCTGGCTCCTCAACAGCGCGGTTGCCGGGCAGCTTGATAATGGTTTGCTGTGGTTGCTACAAGCAGGCGTGCAGCTCGGCAAGGAAACGATGAATCAGGGCACACAGGGCGGTTACGGACCGATGCGTACGGAGCCCAATCCTGACAACTACACTCAGCAAAACTATCAGCTCAAGCTTCAAAAGAAATTCGATGGTGGACACAAGCTCGGATTAGTCGGCTCATACTTTGATCGTACCGACAAGATCACCGATCTGACAGCGAGTCCTATTAGTTATATGCCCGGGCAAAGCAAGGTGACAGACGAAACCTTACGCCAGAGTCTGGCGCTTAATTATGCGTGGGCAGCCTCCAATGACAAATCCCTTATTGACAGCATTGCGACTCAGGCCTACTGGCAGGAGGTGAGGTTATCGAGTGATCTCAATGCTCTGCGCAAAACCATGCCGATCGGTGCATACCAGCGCGACAATTCGATGCAAGAGACCAGCTACGGTGTGGATTTTCAGGCAAAAAAGCGACTCAAAGGTGATGTCTCGCAGCTTTGGGAAATCGGGGGGGAGTGGTACGCCACCGATCTAAAGCAATACGCTGGAGGCAAGGATAACTGCCCGACGTTTTATAGCCCAAGGTCAGCGTGCGCCTTTTTTCACGTCAATCAAACCGATGTGCCACAGACAACTGGAAATAAGTACGGACTATGGCTACAAAATACAGTTGGCTTCGCGGGTAATACATTCTCGCTGACACCAGGTGTACGGTATGACTATTACAACTACAACCCTTCCTCTGCGAGTGGCTATCAAGGTAACCCTACTGCAACAACGTTTAGCGCCAATAGTAGCGATGCGTGGTCGCCTAAGTTGCTTGCGACGTGGGCGCCCACGAAAAGCCTGAGTCTTTTCGCACAATACGCACTGTCGTTCAATGCGCCGACCGCGACACAGCTTTACAGTCGTTTCGGGTCGATTGGCACCTACCTCGTCTCCGGCAATCCGACGCTTAAGCCTGAGCATGGGCGTGGCTGGGAGCTGGGCACTAAATATGACGACGACGCGGTGAGCGGTAGCCTCACTTTTTTTGATAATCGCTATAGCAACTTTATCGAATCGGTCAATTTGCCCGGTACGCGTCAGTATCCCTATTTTATTCAGACGTACCAAAATCTGGAGGACGTCCGAATTTATGGACTCGAGGCGCGTGGTGAATGGCGCATCGATCGGGGCTGGAGGCTGTTTGGCTCGTTGGCATGGACGGTGGGCACCGATCAAAGCACTGGACGTTCGCTCAATTCAGTCGCGCCCTTACAGGGCATTCTAGGGATAGGGTATTCCCAGCCACAGTGGGGTGCGACCGCACAAATATCGGGTGCGGCTGCCCGCACCAAAGTTTCAAACCCAACGCCCACGCTCGCTAAGCCCTTCAGCGACTTCAAGGCACCAGGATACGGGATTGTAGATCTCACTGCCTATTGGCGACCTGCCAACCTTAAGGGCGTCAGTGTGCAGGCTGGCATCTTTAACGTTTTCAATAAAACGTACTGGAACGCGCTGGATGTTCCAACAGCAACAGACGCGGTGCAAGCTGGCAGGTTGACGGCGGGTGCCTATACGCAGCCCGGACGTAATGTCGCGCTCTCACTGACCTATCAGTATTAATTGTGAGGATTCTATGTTTGAAATGATCGATATGCCAATCGCTGAACAGGGTAGCCCCGAGTACCAGAGCCAAGCCTCATCGGTACGTGAGCGTTACGAGACACTCAGCGCTGAACAGAAGGCGCAGCGCGCAAGAGAGATTGCAGCGCTACTCGGGATTTCAGAGGCGCAGTGGGTGTCAGCCAACTGCCCTCCCATTCGGAGCGTGCGACTACGCGGCACACCGCAGGCGATTTTTAAAGAGATAAGAAAGCTAGGTCGTGTGATGGCGCTGACGCGTAATGACAGTTGCGTGCACGAACGACACGGCGAGTATCTCAACGTTCAGGCTGATGGGCCAGTGGGATTGGTTTTAGGCCCGGATATTGATTTGCGTGCCTTCTTTGGTCATTGGAAAGACATCTTTGCCGTCGAAGAAGGACATCGTTTGAGCTTGCAGTTTTTTGATGAAGAAGGCCGGGCAGTTCATAAAATTTATTGCACAGAGGAGACTGACACTTCAAGTTATTTAACGCTCGTGCAGGACTTTGCAGATGTGCATGCCTGGTCTGAGAACGTTTTAATACCTAGGCAAAGCGTGCCTGACACGGTCAGTGATGTTGAGCATTTTCGACAGACTTGGCTTGCCATGGCGGATACGCATGATTTTTTTGGAATGCTCAAGAGATTTCAGGTCAGTCGAGTTGGCGCACTTCGTCATGCCGGCACTGACTTGGCACAAAGCGTGCCTGTCATCTCAATCGAGGCGATGCTGCATCGTGTCGCGCTGTCAGAAACAGAGATTATGTGCTTCGTGAGCAATCGCGGCATGATCCAAATCCACACCGGTGCAGTTAAAAATATTGTGCGTCGCGGTCCTTGGCTCAATGTTCTGGATTCCACGTTCAACTTGCATCTCAACACCGCAGCGGTCAAGCAAGCTTGGGTCGTCAATAAGCCGACCGTCGATGGATGGGTCACCTCCCTGGAGGTGTTTGATGACAAGGATGAGATGATTGTGCAGTTTTTTGGGGCGAGAAAGCCTGGTCATCCTGAGTTGACGGCTTGGCGCAAACAGCTCGTATCTCTGTGCGCGGAACCTTTGTTAGGCTGATGGAGGCATGATGGAAAAGCCAAGCATTTTTGCGATTGTATTGCTGATCAAACTGATGTTTGGTTTTTCCGGCGCGGCAGCTCAATCGTCCAGAGTGATCACTCTTGGTGGGAGCGTGACGGAAATTGTGTATGCCTTGGGAAGCGCGCAGCAACTAGTCGGAGTAGATCAGTCAAGCTTGTATCCTCTCGCAGCTCAGCAATTGCCTAGTGTTGGATACTACAGACGATTGCCCGTCGAAGGCGTCGCATCCCTTAAGCCCACAATGGTGATTGCCTCTGAGCATGCGGGGCCTCCGCAGGTTATTGAGCAATTACGTGCCTTGCAGATCCATGTTGTCCGTGTCTCTGACTCGCCTACGCTTACATCCCTGCAGCAACGCGTGAGGGAAATTGCGCGTGCGCTAGATCAGGTCTCCCAAGGTGAGGTTTTGCTTCAAGATTTTGACCAGGCACTTAAGCGAGCCAAGGCGGTTGGTGTCACGCCGCTCAAGGCAGTCACTGTTGTGATGCGCGGCGGCAAGTTACTGGGAGCAGGGCGCGGCACAGCTGCCGGCGTCATCTTGGAGGAGGCGGGCCTCACCAATGCCCTTTCTATCCATGAAAGCTATCGTCCTTTGTCCGCAGAAGCAATGAGTGCGCTTGCCCCTGAGGTCATCATTGTGACGCGTAGTACCGTTGAGTCGCTCGGAAGCTTGCAAGCACTCAAGGACTCTCCAATCCTGAAGTACACGCCAGCAGTGACAAATGATCGGATCCTTGTGCTTGATGATTTGCTTGCGCAGGGATTTGGTTTGCGCCTGCCACAAGCCGTGCACGATATTCGTCAGGAGCTGAGTCGTGCAGACACCCAATAGCCACATGTTTGCCAAACCACTGAGCTTGACGGCTCCATCCGGCCTGTTGTTGTTGTCTTTCGCATTATTGGCGGCCATCACGTGGGCGCTGATGAGTGGCGCCTTTCAAATTAAAGCGATGGATATGCTCGGCTGGATGCTAGGCAGCCAACTCGATGAAGTCTCACGCAATGTATTACTTAATATTCGGGCGCCACGTGTATTGCTCGGTGTCATCACTGGGGCGGTTCTGGGTATGGCAGGCGCGGTGATGCAAGCCTTATTTCGTAATCCACTGGCCGAACCCGGTTTGGTGGGGCTGTCTGCGGGTGCGAGTCTGGGTGCAGTACTTGCAATTGTACTGACGGGAGGCAGTCTCCTATTAATCGGCGGATTCGCATTTCTAGGAGGGTTGACCGCAACTTTTCTTGCCTATTTTCTTGGTAAAAAGTCCTCTCATCAAGCTGGTTTGTTGCTAGCGGGGATTGCTATTAATTCAATCATCGTTGGTGTCATGGGTGTGATCATCATTCATGCAAACGACGCGCAACTTAGAGATCTGACCTTTTGGAATATGGGGAGTCTGGCGTCTGCGGACTGGACGATACTTGCGTGGCTCACGCCGTGGTCGCTTGCACTGATGACATGTTTATTGATGCAGTGGCGAGCACTGAACGCGCTGCTGCTTGGTGAACGTGAAGCCTATCATTTGGGTTTTCATCCTTCGAGATTACGCTGGCAATTAATCACACTCGTCGCTTTGGCGGTGGGCCCCGTTGTTGCGGTCACAGGAGGCATTGGTTTTGTCGGACTTGTGATCCCACATCTGGTCAGACTATGGTTGGGTGCGGATCATCGCTGGGTGTTGCCTGCATCAGGCATCGCTGGTGCGATTGCGCTCACCTTGGCCGATTGGCTTGGACGTATAGTAATGGCGCCTTCCGAGCTGCCCATTGGGTTAGTGACGTGTTTGTTAGGCGGGCCCTTTTTCATCTGGCTTTTACTCAGAGGGCAGCGCACATGACCGATGCAGGTCGTATCTTGAGTCTGCAGGAGGTCACGGTTTTTCGTGGTCGACGTTGCGTGATTCCATCCCTTAGCCTGAACATACAACCAGGAAATATTTTGGGCGTACTGGGTCCAAATGGAGCTGGGAAAACATCACTTCTGACTGCTTGCACAGGTGAGTTGCCATTGGGTGCTGGCGTGATTCGGTATGGTGAAATGATACTCAATCCAAATCACGCAGCGTGCCTCGCACGCACAAGGGCAGTGTTGCCGCAGCAGAGCCAGCTGGCCTTCAATTTGCCTGTTGATCAAATCATTCGTATTGGAGCCTATCCCTTTCCAGAAATATCCCCCACTCAAATCAACTTCTGGTTCGAGAAGGTCGTTGCATCTGTCGACCTAGAGAGGCTTGTGTACAAGCCTTATGATGCCTTGTCGGGCGGTGAGCAGCAGCGCGTTCAGTTTGCCCGTGTGATTCTTCAAACGCACGCGATTGCACATACCAAAGGGCATGCTTATCTTTTTCTTGACGAGCCGACTGCCAGTCTTGACTTGCGGCATCAAGGGCGACTCTTTCAAACCATTCAGCAATTGGCAAACAGCCAGACAGTCAGTGTTTTCGTTGTGCTGCATGATTTAAATATGGCTGCTCGCTGGTGCGATACCATTTTGTTGCTTTCTCCCGACCAGGGTGCATTATTTGGAAAAACAGCTGATATTCTGACCGAAGAAACGCTCGGAAACGTGTATGGTGTTGACATGTATATTCAGTCACATCCATTGCGGCCTGAGGAGCTTTTGATTTTGTCGGATGTCTAAGTCTGAATCAAACTCAACTGATTCTGTTTCCTGCCTGTGGTTGAATTTTAAAAATCAGAGCGAGGCGACCATTTTCATGATTTCAACCACCAAAATATTCGCAGGGATTTTTTTTGGAATGCTCCTGAGCGTTGCCTCTGCCCAGCGCGTGCAGCCTGCGGCTGATTCAATTTGGCTGATGGGTGAGATTCACGATAATCGTGAGGGGATGGAGGCGCGCTTGGCTGACCTTCGGGCTGCGGTTAAACAAGGCTGGCGACCGGTTCTGGTGCTTGAGCAGTTTAATCGTGAGCGTCAGGAGGCACTCACGCGTGCGCAAAATGAGTGTCGGTCTGCAGAGTGCGTGATTGAACTTGCTGCAGATTCAGGATGGGATTGGGAAGCTTACGTACCGTTACTCAATCTAGCGCTTGAATACAAGTTGCCATTGATTGCTGGCAATCTTTCGCGTGAAGAATCATGGAAAATCATCCGTCAAGGCTATGGGTCTGTTCTTGATGCAAAGACTTTAAAACAATTTGGTCTGGATCGTCAGATTCCAGATGATATCAACACCAGTCAATACGAGGCGATACGTGTGGGGCACTGTGATTTGTTGCCAGCAAACATGATTCAGCCCATGGCGCGTGCGCAAATCGCGCGCGATGTTTGGCTCGCCAAGCTTATTTCTGATCACGCATCACAAGGTGTGGTGTTGGTCGCGGGCAATGGACATATCAGGCGTGATGTGGGGGTGCCGAGATGGCTTCCTCTCTCGTTACAGTCTCGTACAGTGGTGTGGGGCTACGTCGAGCCTGATAGTGCCGACATAGCCCGCTATGATCGAATACGAGTCGTCCGACCTATTGACCGCGAAGACCCGTGTATCAAACTCAGAGAACAGTTTGCATCTAAAAAAGGGTAGCTCGGTCTATAGAGAGGTTTTCTTGCATAAATTTCACGTTTTACTGAAATACATTTTTCAGTATGTCAGCCACAAGCAGCGTTCCTACGGCCACAAGAATCAGATCACTGCCAGCCACTTGCCATTCGTAGCCCGGATAATAAGGTAGTTGGTTTAATAGCGGTCCTGGGCCTAGTTTCTTGGCAATCCCCGGTGGCAGAGGTTTGCCACGCGCGAGGTTTTTGGCAATACCCGGAGGCAGGGGCGAATATCCGATGTTGCCATAGCTCGTTGCCAGATTTCGGACAGTCAACGCAGTGATCCCTGCCGACACCAAGCCAACGGTCAGATCAGAAGAGCCGATTTGTGAATTTCCTTGGTTTTGGTCTTGACCTTGCCCTTTGCCTTTACCTTGCCCATTATTTCCGTTATTTCCGTTGTTACCGCTATTGCCTTGGCTGGACTTATTAGGGTTGCCTTTGCCAGGTGGCGGGTCGGCGATTGCTGGTTGACTCACCGCTAGGGCTAGCGCAAACGCGAGACCCATAGTTCGAGGGTTGAGTTTCATTTGATGTCCTCCATTTAAGTCAACTGTGCTCAGCACGTATGCGCTAAACAGAAGCTTATGAGGACAGATTACAACATATTACATAACAATGGATTAAATGTGGGTTAAAAGTGGATTAAATGCTCATTTAGCTGACTTTAAACGTTTGACGAGTGTCACGCTTAGCGAGTGACACTCGTGTCTTTAAAGCGCCTGAAGTAGCAGATGAATTAAGGCTTGGTATCCCCTTGTGCTTCTTCGGCCAGCGCTTGATCAAACTCTTTAAAAGCCTCAAGTGCAGCGGGCACGCCACAGTACGCAGAGGTTTGTAAAATCACCTCAGCGATCTCTTCGATCGTCGCGCCAGTGTTATGGCGCGCTTTTATGTAGAGCCGCAGTTCATTTGGACGGTTCATCGCGACCATGAGTGCCACGTTGACTAGATTACGCGTACGGTGGTCGAGATCGGGGCGCGACCAGATATGACCCCAGACTGTTTCGGTCACGAACTCCTGAAATGGTTTGGTTAATTCCGTCGCAAGGTCTGTTTTTCTTTTCTGGGCCTTATTGACATAGTCATCCCCCAGGATTTGCCTTCTTTTGGCCATGCCATTTTTAAAACGCTCTGTCGTCATTCCTATCTCCTATCGTGATTGTTATAAAAAATTAACCTGGTTGAACACCGCTGCTCTGAATCGTCTTTCTCCAACGTTCGATTTCAGACTTTAAGTACGCTGCATACTCTTCAGGTGTCGAACCGAGCAGCTCTGCGCCTTGCGCAATCAATTTTGCTTTAACGTCTTCAGATTGAAGCGCTTTAGTGATTTGAGCATTCAGAAAGTTAACGATATGAGGAGGCGTTTTGGCGGGCGCCATCACGCCTTGCCAGGCACCCATGTGAAAGCCTGGTAAAACGGTTTCACCAAAAGTCGGCACATCAGGCAACACGGTAGATCTGGCTTTCGTGGATACGGCCAGGGCGCGTAGTCTGTTGTCTTTGACAAAGGACAAGCCAACGGTCATGGGTTCCATATTGAAAGCGACCTCGCCACCTACTGTTGCGACAACAGAGGGCGCGCTGCCTTTGTAGGGAATGTGTGTGGCGCTTAAGCCTAATTCTTGTAGAAAAAGGAACGACCCGAGGTGAGTGATATTGCCCGAGCCTGCTGAGCCGTATGAGTACGCGTTCGGACGAGATTTCAGCAGCGCGACAAACTCCTGAATGTTCTTGACGGGCAAAGAGGTGTTGACTGTGAGCAGCAGTGGTACGACCGAGGTCAGAATCACCGGCGCAAAGTCAGTCAAGACGTTGTAGGATAGGTTTTTATACAGTGCCGGACTCAGCGCGATCGAGGACGTGTTGTACAGAATCGTGTAGCCGTCAGGTGCTGCTTTAGCAACCATATCGGCAGCGATATTTCCGTTGGCACCTGCTTTGTTTTCAATGACGACAGGTTGACCCACCTGTTCGGAAACTTTTTGACCAATGACGCGCGCGATGATGTCTGTTGCACCGCCAGGTGAAAAGGGCACGACGATCTTGATGGGACGATTTGGATAATTGTCCTTTGACTGTGCTTGAGTTGTTCCGATTGCCAGCACGGACAAAAACAAAGAGCGAAGTACTATTTTGTATGGGATATGTAGCTTCATGTGTTGTCTCCTCATCGCACCTTAGGGTGCATGGTTGTTTTATTAACGTGCCTAAAAAAACTTCTTCATTGAATGCATTCTGCTGAGTCTTCGCTCAGTTAGGATATGAACTCGGGTGTTACAGGTAAAACAGCAATATCCTTCCAGCCAATCGGTGCGCTCGCAAGTTTGGCTGCCTCTGCCGCAGGTAGCGTTTCATTCCATTTGTTAGCTAAAAAACGTAAGCCTGTTACGTCATTGGCCTCTTGAGAACATAGCCAGTAAAGTGGCGCCAACATGGCTTCAGGTTGGATAAGTTGTTCTCTGAAAAAAGGTGCATCACCAGGAATCATGGGCGTATTGACAATGCCTCCAGGTATGAGCACGTTGACGGTGGTGCCCGTGCCGTGCAGGTCGCTTGCCATCACGGCGCTGAGTCCTTCTGCGGCAGCTTTGGTCGGTCCGTAGGGGCAGTAACCGCCTCTGAGCATTGTCCCAAGGCTTGTTGTGATGTTGATGATCCGTCCCCAGCCATCGACAAGCATGTGCTTTGTCACCGCCTGGCTGAGCAAAAATACTGCGTTCGCATTCACGGCCATCGCATTCATCCATTGCTCTTGTGTGACATCGTAAAACTTGGGTGGATGGCGGTGATAGTCACTTCGAATTTGTCCCTGACCCAGACCGGCATTGTTGATCAGGATACTGATGCCGCCTAGGTTATTTTCAATACGGCTCACTAAGGACACCGCATCAAATCGGGTCAGGTCTTCAGCGAAAATCTCCAGATGACCGCAGTGTTTAGTTTGATTGGATAACTGCTTCAGTGCCAGTAAGCTTTGCTCATCACGATCGACCGCGGCAATGCGCATGCCCTTAGAAAGCAAACCAAGCGCGATTGATTTTCCAATGCCATTTCCCGCACCAGTAATCAGTACTACAGGCGCATCGGGAATACTTGCCTTCATTTTGCTTGCCCCCAGCCGTGTTTAAACGGATTAACTACAAACTGAATAATCTCGCTTGGTTTCATAGGAAGTTGTGTTTTCACGACAATAGTTTCACAAATTTGTATTATCATTCGTTCATATATGTGAACTTAATTCATGTTTTTCAGAAAAAATAATATCATGGAATTTATAGTGTGAAAGAAATTAAAAGTCAGTCTCTCGGGACGGAGCCAAGATCACTGCTGAGATTATTCAAGATTTTTGAGACGATCGCCCAATCGCAAGAAGGCGCAGGGCTCACTGAGCTTTCAACCGCCTTGGACGCGCCCAAGAGCAGTTTGCTTTTGTTGCTAAGGCCTCTCGTGACGCACGGCTACTTGCTACATCAAGACCGCAAGTACACTCTCGGTCCGCAGATATTTCAGTTTTCTTCTGAAATATTATCGACGCGTTCATTTAGCCGCATCATCAGACCGTTTTTAGAGGAGCTCGCCAAGCTCAGCACCGAGAGCATTTATCTGACAGTGATTAACCGTGAAGCCGGCGTTGTGACATATCTCGAGGGAATAGAAAGCCGGAATCCAGTCCGCTATGTCGCGCCAGTGGGTACGACAAGGCCACTTTACGTTTCTGCCGCAGGTCAGGCTTTACTGGCATTTCAGGAGCCGGCATGGAGAGATCAGTATTTGGAACGGACGCGCTTAAAGTCGCCCACGAGCCATACTGTCATAAGTCGTACAAAGTTACGATCTGAGCTCATCGCGATTCGAAAAGCAGGTTTCTCAATCAGCATCGGCAGTGCAGTGGCGGGGGCAGCAGGGATGGCCGCGCCTATCGTGATAGGAGATCAACCGGTCGAGTATGCGATCCTTATTTCAGCGCCGGCTGAACGCTTTGAAAAGTCGATCCCGCGCTTCAAGAAAATGCTGACGGAGGCCGTGGCCCGAGCCGCCAATAGTCTTGGTCGCGCAGGGGGCATCACACTTTGAAACCGAAAATTGCGTTCGTTGCATAGACGAGATCAATTTAGCGGAGATTCACCGCGCTGCCTTCTCGATCAAAGGTTGCTAGTTTTTCGATTTTGCCGATTTTGATCCACTCCATGACTTCCTGCATTTTTTGATCAATGTCCTCGTCCTTTAATATTTGACCGGGAAGGGCACCCATCACGCCTGCGAATAAAATATCCCATTCTGGCGCGAACTCGGCTGCCTCAGAACAAAGTGACTCAAATGAGGTGAGTTCTTGCGCATTCTTGTCTACGCAGACAACGGGGGTGAGGGCTCCGCCCTCGCCAGCTTCATACCCAGCCCTTTGCGCGTCAGTCGAGTCCTCAGGTAACTCAGCCTTGGCGAAAACTAACAAGAGTTGTTGCTGGGTCTGTTGTGTTTGTGCTGCGACAAGCAGCTCTGAGAAAGAGGTGATATTCATTAAGATTGCCTGTTTCGCTTAGTTTTGGACAAGAGGAGTTTCTGCGCCTTCTAGTTCAATGCCTTCGACCTCTGCTGCACCGACGAGCAACATCATGTACTGCCGAAGCGCAGTCGCACGAGACTGCATTGAAAGCTGCATGTCGATGCGATCCTCGACTTCATCAAAACTAAGTTGTCTGCCAGGTCGGCGATCTAAAACCTCGATAATATGCAGGCCATGGCGAGTATGGATTAAGCGAGGATGCAGCCCATCCCCAAACTGCGCTTCTCCATCGAAAAATAGTGTTTGAGCCAGTTCTGGCGCACACTCGTGAGGCTCGATCCAGCCGAGCTGTCCACCACTTTTTCCCGAAGGGCAATTAGAGAGCTCCTGCGCCTTTTTTTCAAAGTCTCCAGACTTGGACTTGTCCATGAGTCCAAGAAGAGTGTTCTCTGCGTGGCCAGCGAGCGCTTGAACAGGAACGCCGGCAGTCACTGCGAACAGAATATGTCTAATGTTTAAGGCTTGATCAACAACATATTTCTTTTTGTTGGCATCAAAATACCTTTTACGCTCTTCATGGGATGGTGAAGGCGTCAGCACTTGTGCATCCAGCATACCCTCAATGATTGCGCGTTCCTCTTCTGTGGGCGCCTGCGCGATCGCGCTTATCTGAGGTGCGAGCAGTCCAAGTCTGCGCGCTTCTTGGCGCAAAAGCTCTGTGTAGGCACGCTCGCGCAGCTCATCTGGCGAGATACTTTCACCATCGGCAATGAGTGTGACACCGTTAATCTTGGGTAATTCCTGCGTAATCAAAGTGTTCATGGTGAGTCTCTCGTCCAAAACAAAGGGGGTTAGCGTGCGCTACCGTGTGGTTTCGAAGCTGTATTGGGCTTGAGGCCAAGACGGCGACTGCGAACCAGCTGAGGTGGACGGAAAATATAGGAGACGGTCGCAAAGCCACTCCAGACGTGCACAAGGCGTGAAAATGGAAACAGCAGGAAGATCGTCATACCTAGGACTAGGTGCACCTTGTATGGCCAGTCCAGATTGACGATGCCACTGGCATCAGGACGGAAGGTCAGAATACGTTGTGCCCAGTCAGATAACGACAACATCACAGAGCCATCCGAATGTCCCAGAGAAAAGGGCAAGGTGATCAATCCCAGCACCAGCTGTATCCATAGAATGACGAGGATAAACAAATCGGTGCGATGGCTGGTCAGTCTGATCCGTGGATCAAAAATGCGGCGATGCAGCAACAAAGTCAAACCAATGAAACACACAACACCGGCGACACCACCCGCGTAGACGGCCACGAGTTGCTTCTGAGCGGGGGTGATGAACGGCTCATAGATAAAGTGAGGCGTCAGAAGCCCGACTGTATGTCCGAAGAAAAGAAACAGAATACCGATGTGAAAAAGGTTGCTTCCCCACCTGAGCTGTTTAGCGCGCAACATTTGCGACGAGTCACTTTTCCAGGTGTATTGATCTCGGTCAAAACGCGCCAGACTGCCCATCAGGAATACAGTCAGACAGATGTAGGGATACACATTAAAGAGAAAGTTATGTAGCGTGCTCATGCTTACGCTCCTAAATGATTCAAATTCACTTCAGTCGCCGATCGCTTAACGATCCTGATGGGTTGTGGCTGTCCTGGTTTCGCCTGACCCTCGGTGGAACAACCGCCGAAAACTTCCGGTTCTGCCCAGCTTTCATCTAACGCTTGTTCCTCTCGGATCGCAACTGGCTCAGCCTTTTCACCCGCGAGCTCGATCATGGCTGCCAACACACTCGCATAGTCGCTTTCACGTTCAACGAGAGCGGTGAAAATTGCACGGATGATATGGACAATTTCCCCAAGGAATTCGCGCGCTTGTAGGGCGGGCTGTGTGGAGGCGAACTCTAGAACAACAGGCAAATAATCTGGCAATTCATCAGGATCCATGAAGAGTCCGGCTTTTTCATAGGTCTGAATCAAGTCAACCATGGCTGGACCACGATCTCGAGAGTCCCCGTGGACATGTTCAAAGAGCAGCAATGAGGTGCGACGACCGCGATCGAAAATATCGACGTAGGTGGATTCAACCTCCATTGCCGCCTGCGTATTCAGTTTTTTAATCAATGTG